>JAKQJL010000005.1 GCA_029561175.1 bacterium | reverse complement strand
CCTTCAAAACCAAAATGTTCAAAGCCAAAACCATTAAGGCTATTGGTTCTAAAGAAGCCAAAAAGATTGTTGCCCGAAGAATGCCTCGCTACATTCCCGGAACCAAAATCAAAAAAATGGTTAAGTAATTAATCTTTTTTTTAAAAAAACTCAAATCCCGACTTCGGTCGGGATTTTTGTTAGAATTTTCTCTCGATATTTTTCTTTTTTAGTTAGGGCTCTTTCCGAAAATTCTATTTTTCCCGATTCCGAGTTTTTTATCATATCTTTTAATACAACCATTTGTTGTTCAAACAACACTTCATTGTTATCGTCTATCGCTTGATAAACAAAAAACAAATTATCCATAATCAAACTAGTTGGTAGCCAATAATTTAGAGGTTTCTTTGTTTCTGTTGTATACCTACCAACAAAAGCTTCTATCTCTTCTATTCCGTCAAACATAGCCTTTTCTACTCGATTATTACCTTCGTAAACCGCCAATCCTTCAGTTTTATCAATGATTATAATCGGATCATTTTCTTGTTCTCCCCCCATCCAATTTGCTAAAAATTTTTGTTTTGCCATTATTTCTAACTCTTTATTTTTTTGATAAAAATCTTTTATTATTTTGACCGATCTACTGTCAGCCAACTTCGTATTTTCTCTGTCTACTCCAAAAAATAAACTATCTATCCCTACTTTCTTTTTAGTCCAATTGATATTTTCCGCAGTTAGCAAATAAATAAAACCAATATGCAGTTTCAATCCCATTCCTATCCCATGAACTCCATTCCAGAAATCTCGTGGTATGGCTAAACTTTTATTTTGCATTAACATCTCTATTTCTTCAGTTTTAATACTAGGGAAAACTTTTCTTAACTCATGTTTTAAATAACTCACCGCCACTTCTTCTCTGATTTTTTCCGACAAATGTTTTGGGTAGTCCATTACCAAGTATAGTAAATTATTATAAAATAGACCATGGACACTCAAACACTACATCAACAAGCAGAATCTCTTCGTGAACAAGAAAAATATATTGAAGCTTTAAAAACCTATCAAGAAGTTATTGTTAAATATCAACAAGAAAAAAATTATTCAAAATTGGCTGATGCTTTAGGTGGTCTTTCTTTAACTTATAAACATTTATTTTTAAATTCTCAAGATCAAATTTATGTTGTTTTGGCCCAGCATTCTACTCAAGCGGCTCTAGAAATTGCCAAAATCCAAAACGATGAAACTATTCTATCTCGTTGTTATTTTAATTTGGCAGAAATTGATTTACTTAAACAAGAATATTCATCAGCTGTAGCTAATTTCACCCAGTCATTAGCTTTATTAAAAACAGATAATGCTGAAAAAGGCCGGGCTATCTATCACTTAGGTGAGGCTCAGTGGAAAAATGGTCAAAAGGAAGAAGGTTTGGCTAATTTTCACTTAGGTTTAGAAACCATCGAAAAATATGCTAGCGATAACGATAGCTATACGATTAATGTTTGGCGCTCTGGTTGCTGTCTGCAAATTGCCGTGGCTTTAAAAGATGACGATAAAACCCAAGCTGAAGAGTATTTAAAAAAAGCTCAAGAAATTATTGAATCCGACGATCGTTTAACCATTCGTCGTAATCAACTAATCGAAGTTCAAAAACTACTACAATAGTTGCTATTGTTATTTTAACCGTTTCTTTTTAAGACTACTCTATTGCCAACAGCTAACAAAAAGACCGTACCTGTGGTATAATCTCCTCCACTTGTGTCAATAGATAGAATCTATAATGATCCAGAACATCGAGATGATCTTTATGCCCTTAATCGGGACGGTTGTGGTGTTGCTGTTTCCGGAGCCAAAAGAATGGGTCGTGTCGATCGTGCTCATATTTTTCAAGATGGAACGGGAGAAATCATACCCGCATCAAAACTCAGAAGCAAAGATGCTTTTTTTGGCCTTTCAGGCCGTAGTTTCAAACAAGGTACACCCCATTCTCATGATTTAGCTCACCAAGATCATTATTACGAATCAATTGATCCACAGGATGATCTTTTAAAAAGATTTCGAAGAGAATCTCGACGATTTCGTGAAGAACGTTGGGAAAGCCGTGACTGATATAATCAATCTATGTCTAATCTATCTATTGGTATTGTTGGTTTACCCAATGTTGGCAAGTCAACTCTTTTTAATGCCCTTTTGGGAAAAAGAGTGGCCGATGCCAGCAACTATCCGTTTTGTACTATTGATCCTAATGTTGGGGTGGTTGAAGTCCCCGACGAGAAATTGCCAGTTCTTGCCCAAATTGTTAACACTCAAAAAATTATTCCGGCCGCTGTCGAATTTGTCGATATTGCTGGTTTAGTTAAAGGTGCTTCTACTGGTGAAGGTTTAGGTAATAAATTTTTAACCAATATTCGCGATTGCGATGCCATCATGCATGTTGTTCGCAACTTTTCTGATAGCAATATTATTAAAGAAGGTAGTGTCGATCCTCAAGGCGATTTCGAGGTTATTTGTGCCGAGTTAATTATTAAAGATCTAGAAACCATCGATAAATATCTTGATTCTAATAAAAATAATTCTAAAGAAAATAAAACTACAAAATATCTATTAGCTTCTAAATTAAAATCATCACTCGAACAAGGCAAACTAGCTATTAACTTAAATTATGCTGATGAAGAAAAAGAGTTGCTTAAAGAATTCTTTTTATTAACTGCCAAGCCATATTTTATTGTCGCCAATGTCGATGAAAGTACCTACACAAATATTTCAAATTTCAAATTTCAAATTTCAAATTTTGAAACGGTTGTTCCCGTTTGCGCCAAAATTGAATTTGAACTATCAGAATTACCACCAGAAGATCGGCTTAATTATCTTAAAGAACTAGGTGTCGAAAAATCTGGCTTAGAACGGGTAATTCAAAAAGCCTACGATATTCTTGGTCTCCAGTCTTTCTATACTGCCGGAGTTAAGGAGGCCAGAGCCTGGACTATTAAAAAGGGGAGTTTGGCTCCAATTGCTGCTGGTGCGATTCATACTGATTTTATTAAAGGTTTTATTATGGCCGAAGTTATCTCTTACGCCGACTATGTTGAATATCATGGCCCAGTTGGTGCCAAGGAAGCCGGTAAGCTCCGCCACGAAGGCCGAGATTATATAATGCAACCCGACGATGTTGTCGAATTCCGTATCAATGCCTAAACTATTAATTATTTCTGGGCCAACTGCTACTGGAAAAACTGCCTTAGCGATTAAATTAGCCAAAAAATTTAATGGTGAATTAATTAGCGCCGATTCTCGTCAAATTTATCAGGGCTTAGATATTGGTACCGGCAAAGATCACCCAACCAATATCAAAATTCATTTAATCGACATTATTAAACCATCTGAAGCTTTTTCGGTGGCTCAGTATCAACGTTTAGTCGAGCCTATAATTAGGTCAATTCATCAAAATGGAAAATTACCAATACTAGTTGGTGGCTCCGGCCAATATATTAACGCTATTATTAATCCTCAAGAAACCTTCTCGATTAAACCAAATAATTTCTTACGCTTTTTTCTAAATAAATTTAGTTTAAAAACTCTTCAGTTTACTTTAAAAACTTTAGACTTTAAAACTTTTAACTCGCTGAATAATTCCGATATTAACAATCCACACCGCTTAATTCGAAAAATTGAAATCAAACTTTATTCAAGCAAAATCAAAACTACTCTCTCTCCTCATTATCAGTTTTTACATTTATCTTTAACTGCTAGTAATCAAGTTTTATTTTCAAAAATTAATCAACGAGTCAAGAATCGGCTTGATTCCGGATTGTTTACAGAAATAAAAAATCTTCTAAAAAAATATCGTTGGTCAGATCCGGGTTTAAACACCCTAGCCTATAAAGAATTTAAAACTGGTTTTAATCAATCAAATATTGCTCAATGGATTACCGATGAACACAATTATGCTCGTCGCCAGAAAACTTATCTTCGACTATTAAAGCCAACCTATTTTGAGATAACCAATCCAGATTACCCCACTAATTTGATGGCTTTAGTTGCTAAATGGTACAATTCCTCATGAATAAACCTCAAAGAATTGAGATTTCCTATAAAACCATTATTTTTACGGTAGTATTTTTAGCCTCTCTAGTTTTACTTTGGCAAATTCGAAGTATTCTCTTGCTCTTTTTTGTCTGTTTTATGATTATGGAAGCGATTAATCCGACTATTGTTAAGTTAGAAAAGATAAAAATCCCCCGACCATTAGCCATATTAATTATCTATGCTTTAATCCTGACCGTTTTAGGTTTTACTGTCGCCACTATAATTCCAATTTTAATTGAACAAACTACTGGTTTAATTAATTCGCTTCCCTCAACTCTCGATAATATTTCTATTTTTGGAATTACTCCAAATACTATTGATTGGTCTTCTCAATTACAGCTTCTAGAAAAACTACCAGCCGAAATCGCCAAAACTGTAGTTTCTATTTTTTCCAATGTTGTTTCTGGCGTGGTTATTTTAGTAGTTACCTTTTATTTACTCTTAGAGAGAAAAAACATTGATCATTATTCTTTTAATGTTTTTGGCCAAAAAGGAAAAGAGAAAGTAATTAAACTTTTAGAAAACTTAGAAGCCAGATTGGGCCACTGGTTAAATGCTGAGTTAATTCTCATGACTGTCGTTGGTATCTTGTCTTATCTGGGCTACACTCTTATTGGTTTAAAATACGCCGTCCCTTTGGCTTTAGTTGCTGGTTTAATGGAGGCTGTTCCCAATATTGGTCCCACTGTTACTACTGTTTTAGCCGCTCTAGTTGGTTTAACTATCTCACCTGTTACCGCTCTTTTTGCAATTTTAGTCGGTTTAATTATCCAACAACTAGAAAATAATTTTCTAGTCCCCAAAGTTATGAAGGAAACCGTTGGTTTAAATCCTTTAATTACTATATTAGTAATTGCCATTGGTGCTAAGTTAGCAGGAATCGTTGGGGCTATCTTGGCGGTGCCTGTTTATCTAACTATCGAAATCATACTCAAAGTAATTATTGCTCCCAAAAAATAACTTCAAAGTTGTTGTTAAGCCGGTTTCTGTTTATGGGTTATCTATCTAGTCTCTCTACCTGATGCGCTAGAAGCAAAGTAAGCATCAATTTGAGATTTCCACAGCAAGGTTGCTCGTTTCACCCTGTCTTT
>JAKQJL010000003.1 GCA_029561175.1 bacterium | reverse complement strand
AAGTTGAGAAGAGATGGAATACCGGGCAGGTTCAGTCGTACAAGTCATGAATATATTATTGGCCTTAGAGGAGATAATCAAGTTATTCCACAATCGTTTACCGACAAAGATCAAGCCGAAAATTTTGCAGATATCATCAGAAGATTAGTCTAAGTTAGTTGCCAAAAAGCAAAAACATATTGTATAATCCCATCCTATGGCAAAAGCAAGAGAATGTTTTTTCAGTTTTACTCATCAAGATGATTCTGGTAAATTCTTAGGAGAAGGTCAAGGTCAATTAATTTTGATAGAAAGAGCAGGGGAAGAAGAATACTTAAAAAAATTAGGATATTCAACTTTAGTTGTTCGATATATGCCAGTAAGTGGTTTTAATAAGTTTGAAAACAAACTTGTTGCTGCATTTTATGCAGATGAAGATGGTATTATTCCATTTGAAACTAGAGACTTTGCTGATAAAGTTGTGCAGGATGTTGCAAGACATGCATCTCTGCCTCAGTCCCGCTAATAAGCTACAATAGGTGAGTGATTGATTTTAATTCCGAGTATCAAAAATTAAACCCCGAACAAAAACTGGCAGTCGATACTATTGAAGGTCCGGTGATGGTGATTGCCGGTGCTGGCACTGGTAAAACTCAAACCATCGCTTTAAGAATTGGAAAAATATTAACCGAATCTCAGGTAAATCCTTACAACATTCTTTGTTTAACTTTCACCGAATCAGCCGCCTTAAATATGCGGCAGCGTTTGTTATCTTTAATCGGTTCATCTTCTTATAGTGTTCGCATTGCTACTTTTCATGGCTTTTGTAATTCAATTATCAAAGATCACCCTGAATATTTTCTTTCCACCACCGCCGAGTCTAGCGCCCTCGACGATGTTTCCCAAATTGGTATCATTCAAAGTTTAATCGATTCTTTGCCTGGTTCTAGTTGTTTAAAAAATATTAATTCGCCCTATTTTTATCAAAAAGATATTCTTAAATCGATTTCAACTCTTAAAAAAGAAAACGTTACTCCCGATCAGTTTGCCACACTAATCGATCATGCCGCTAATTTTGTCAAATTAGCCACCCCAGTTTCAGAACAACTAACCAGTCTTCGCGCTACAGCCAAAACCGAATCTCAAATAACTACCCTAGTTACCGATTTACTCAATGCTAATATTGATATTTTTTATCAAGCTCAAATCCAATATTTTCTAAATCTTGGTCAATCGGCCTCTCAACTTAAAAAATCGTTGCGGGATTTTATAACCAAAACTACCACCAATCTTCCTCGCCAACAAGAGCTTTTAGTTCTATATCGTTTATATCAACAATATTTATCGACCCATGGTTTTTACGATTATCAAGATATGATTATTTGGGTGATTAATGCTTTTAAATCTCAACCCCAACTATTAGCCGAATATCAGGAAACTTATCAATATCTGTTAGTTGACGAGTTTCAAGACACCAACTCCGCTCAGTTTGAAATAATCAATCAACTGACACAAAACCAAGAAAGCCCAAATATTTTTGTAGTCGGCGATGATGATCAATCTATTTATCGTTTTCAGGGTGCCAGTGTGGAAAACGTTAATACTTTTTATCAAAAATATAAATCCACTATCAAAATTGTGGTTTTAAAAAATAATTATCGCTCCCATCGATTAATTCTTGAAACTAGTTCTCAGGTAATTAGTCATAATCAAAATCGAATTACCCAGTATATTGATCAGCTAGATAAATCTTTGGTTTCCACCCAAAACTACGACCCCGACCCAATTAATTTATTTGTCGCCAGTTCTCCTCTGGAAGAAAATTACGCCATTTCTTTGAAAATTAAAAAGCTTCTCGATGGGGGTGTGAACCCCAAAGAAATCGCGGTTTTATATCGCAACAACACTGATGTCGACGATCTTTTGCCACATTTAGATCATCAAAATATTTCCTATCTTCGCTCAGATTCAATTAACATTCTTGAAAATATTAATCTTGCCCAATTAATTACTCTCCTCAACTATTTATTTAGTCGTCATCGAAGAAAAAGTCAGTTGGCTAAAATTTTGTCTTTTCAATTTGTTGGTATTCCCTCTCTCGATTTATACAAATATTTTCATCATCAAGAAATATCTCCCAAATCATCAAAAAAAATCGACAAGTTTATTAAACGGGTAGCGATAATCGATAAACAAAAAAATAATCTTCCTCCCGATCAATTATTTAATATCGTTATTCGTCGTTTTAAATTTCTTCGTTTTGTTTTAAAACATGGCAATTTAGAGTTATTAAAACAGCTCAACACTCTCTATTCTCATTTAAAAACCAGTTTAAAACTCGACAAAGTTACTCTCAAACAATGGCTAAAATCTCTTCAGCTACTTCAAGAAAATTATTTGCCCCTAAATTCTCCACCCTTAATTTCTCAATCAGAAAATTCAATTCGTTTAATGACTGCTCACAAAGCCAAAGGCCTCGAGTTTGAACATGTTTTTTTAATTAAAACCCTTTCAGGCAAATGGGACGGTGGTAATTCCAGAGAATTAATTAAGTTACCATTAGGAATTATTAAAACTGAAGTTACTACTAATTTAGAGAATGTCTCTTTAGAAGAAGATCGTCGGCTTTTTTATGTAGCTCTCACTCGGGCCAAAAAACAAATCTATCTTTCCTATTCTTCTCTTTCCGATTCCAACAAAGAACAGCTTCCTTGTATCTTCCTTAATGAAATCGACCCTAAACTAATTGAGATCACCAAATCATCCTCGGCTACCGAACAGCAAAGTCTTTTAGCTCAATTTTCTCCTACTCTACCAACCATTAAATCGGTCGATCTTAAAGATTATTTAAGCGAATATTTATCTACTCGTTATCGCTTCAATATTACCCATCTAAATTCTTATCTTAAGTGCCCACTTTGTTTTTTCTTCAAAACAATCTTGCGCCTGCCACAGGCCAAAACTCGCTCCTTATCTTTTGGTACTAGTGTTCATGGTGCTTTGGCATATCTTTATCAAACCAATTTGTCTTTAGAAAAATTTCTAGAAATTTTTGATCGTAATTTAAAAAAAGAAAACTTATCTAAAACCGATTATCAAGATTTACTTACTCAAGGTCATCAAATATTAACCGACTATTATCATCATTATCAAGGCCAGTTCAATCAGCCTTGTTTAATCGAACACGACTTTAAAGATTTCAACGTTCGTCTCGATGAAATTCCACTTACTGGTAAAATCGATCGCATTGATCTTTTAGATAATAATCAAGTTAATGTCGTCGATTATAAAACAGGTCGGCCCGACTCGAAATATCAGCAACTTTCTAAAGATGGTGATTATTTTCGCCAATTAGTTTTCTATAAAATTCTTTGTGACCAAGCCCATGGTTTTAAATATCAGGTTAATACTGGTACTATCGATTTTGTTCAAGCCGATGCCAAAGGTCAATTTAAAAAATCTAATTTTCAACTTACCAAAGAAGATACCGATCAGCTCTCGCTATTAATTAAAGATGTTTATCAAAAAATAACTTCTCTTCAGTTTCCCATCGGTTCTGATTGCCCCGACCCCGACCATCTCCATTTATTATTTGAAAAATATTTTAAGAATTAAATCTCCCCCTAATCTTTTCATCCTTAAGTTGATAAAGTAAAGAAGAAATTAATTATTTTTGTTCTAGCCTTGCCTGTCAAGGCGAGGTGTTCCCGATTTATCGGGAACAGAGTGGTTATAATCTATGAAACTTCTCATCAAACGTTTTGATAAAAACTTACCTCTTCCCGAATATAAAACTGCTGGTGCGGCCTGTGTCGATTTATATTCTCGCTTAGACACTACAATTCAGCCACACCAAGTCGGTTTAATTCCATTAAACATTGCTTTACAAATTCCCAAAGACTGTTGGGTAATGATTGCTGCCCGGGGTTCGACTCACAAATTGGGAATTTTACCTGTTCATGGTATCGGTATTGGTGATTGGGATTATTGTGGTGACAATGATGAATATTTATTTCCTGCTTTAAATTTTACTGATCATGAAATTACAATTGAAAAAGGAACTAGAATTGGCCAAATGATGGTTAGTAAATTTGAAAAAATCGAGCTTGAAGAAGTCGATCAACTCGATTCAGCCAACCGTGGTGGCTTTGGAAGTACTGGGTTAAAATAATCTATGACCTTAATTTATCTTCTCCTTTTTTTAATTCTCGCTGCAGTAATTTATTTCATTTATCTTCAAAAACAATCAAAGACAGGCGAGCTCGATCCTAAAGTTTTAGAGAACTTAATCACTATTGCCGACCAAAAACTTGGCGAGAAAAACCAAATTATTCAAACTGATTTAGTCAACAAAAAAGAAGCCATCGAAAACATGGTTAAACAAGTTTTAGATCAATTAAGTATTGTTGAAAAGGAACGAATCGGTAGTTTTAATGGTTTAAAAGAAGCCATCGAAAATTCTAGTAAAATTTCCAAAGATTTATCTGCCACCACCGAGGGTTTAAAAAGAATTCTCAGTAACAATCAGCTACGAGGAGCTTTTGGTGAAAAGGTCGCCGAAGATTTATTAAAACAATCTGGTTTTGTCATTGGCACCGATTACTCTAAACAAGAATCAGTCGGGGAATCTCGGCCGGATTTCACCCTTTATTTGCCCGATAAAACTAAAATCAATATCGATTCCAAGTTTCCTTACAGTAATATTTTAAAAATGAGTGAAACCGAAGATCCTAGTCAAAAAATTCAATATCTTAAATTATTTGAGCAGGATATCAAAAAAAAGATCAGTGATGTTTCTTCTCGAAATTATATTAATCCCGAAGAAAATACTGTTGATTTTGTAGTTGTCTTTATTCCCAACGAAATGATTTTTAGTTTTATCTACGAAAAATTTCCCGATATTTTAGAAGAGTCATTTAATAAAAAAATTGTTTTTGCTGGTCCGTTTAGTTTTACTGCTATTTTGCGGATGGTTCGTCAAGCTTACGAAAACTTTCGTTATCAAAAAAATGTTCAAAGTATTATTGCCCAAATTAAACTTTTTGAAAAAGAGTTTATTAAATACAATGAAGAGTTTGAAAAAATTGGCGATAAAATTGATTCTTTGTCAAAATCATACGATTCGGTTAACACTACTCGATCCCGTCAACTCCTTCGAGTAATGGATAAAATTAAACTTGAAAATGAAATCGATTCTGGCCTTAATTAGCACTTCTCTTTTGGTAGCATATCTCAACTTGGTTTATCCCCAAGGATTTTTGTCAATTTTTACTTTGTTTGTCATTTTTTTTCTTTGTTTATATTCCATCGGTTCTCTTTTTATTAAATCAATTAAAAATTTATTGATACTTTCAGGGTTATTTTTAATAATTCTCCTTCTCAAGTTCTTCAATTTATTAAACACGGTAAATTTAATAATTGCCATATTATTGGCTGTCTTAATCAATCGATCTGGTCACAATTAACTCTCCCTCTTGACACCTGTTAGCAATCACCTTATTATATTGCTAACATGACCGATTTAACTCAACGACAAATCAAAATCTTGAAATGTATTAACGAAGAATTTATTGAAACTGCCGAACCAGTTGGTTCCGAAACTCTAGAAAAAAAATATAACTTAGGAATTTCTTCGGCCACAATTCGAAATGAAATGTCTGCCCTTACTCAGCTGGGTTATTTGAAAAAAACCCATCTTTCTGCCGGTCGCGCTCCAACTTCCTTAGGTCTTAAATATTATGTTCGTAATTTGATGACCCCCAAATCTCTATCTATCAACGAAGAGATTAACGTTAAAGAAAAAATTTGGGATTATCGAAATGAATTTGAAAAACTACTTAAAGAATCAACTCGAGAGTTAGCTACCAGAACTCGAAGTTTGGCAATTTCAACCACCGATCAAGGTGGTATATATGCCTATGGAGCCAGTAATTTATTAGATCAACCCGAGTTTTTTAATATCGATGTTACCAAAGCGGTTTTATCCTTATTAGACAATTCAGACTATTGGTTCCAAATTATTTCTAAAGCTGGTATCGACAACTATCGTCCTTCCGAAGAAGTTATCCATCTTCTAATTGGTGAAGATTTAGGGTTAGAACATCTTGAACCTTGTGGTTTTGTCTACCAAACCTACGAAGCTGGTCCTCATCGAGGTATTGTTGGTGTAGTCGGTCCGGCTCGAGTTCGTTATCAAACTGTTATTCCTGTCGTTGATTATTTTGCTGAATTAATCTCTACTATTACTCGTTAAAAAATATTTATGGCCAAAAAAAATCAAACCCCTAACCTTGATTCGCCTCAATTGGCCGATCAAATTGTCCAATTGGAAGATCGTTTAAAGCGATCGTTAGCCGATTATATTAATTTAGAAAAACGTCTCGAACGAGATCGAGAAATGATTGTTACCTATGCGGTATCTTCGGTGGTATCTCAAATGGTCGAGGTTCTTGATACCTTTTATTTAGCTCAAAAACATCTTCAAGATCCAGGTCTTAAAATGGCTATCGAAAAATTCGAAACCGTTTTAAAGAACCAAGGTTTAACCACTATCGAGACTAAAGATCAGATTTTCGATCCTAACACCATGGAATGTGTTGGTGTTGCTCCTGGAAAACCAAATCAAGTTATTTCTGTAGAACAAAATGGTTATTCATTAAATAATGTTTGCCTTCGACCAGCCAAAGTTATCGTCGGCAAATCAGAAAATTAAAAATTAAAAAATTTATGTCAAACAAAATTATCGGAATCGATTTAGGTACCACCAACTCCTGTGTTGCTGTAATGGAGGGAGGTGCCCCAAAAGTTATTTTAACTTCAGAAGGTCGCAACACTATTCCTTCGATTGTTGAACCACTTAAAAAATTAGTGGGTGATCTGGCTAAAAGACAGATGGTCTTGAACCCCGAGAATACTATCTTTAGTATTAAACGATTAATGGGTCGTCGAATTGATGATCCCGAGGTCGTTAAAACTAAAAAGATTGCTCCTTACAAAATCGTTGCCAGCAAAGACAATATGGCAGCTGTTGAAATCAATGGTAAAGTTTATACTCCTCAAGAAATTTCTGCCATGATTTTGCAAAAAGCCAAAGCTGATGCCGAAAAATATTTAGGCGAAAAAGTTGAATCAGCTGTCATCACTGTGCCTGCATATTTCGACGACTCTCAGCGCCAAGCTACTAAACAAGCCGGAGAAATTGCCGGTCTTAAGGTTGAAAGAATCGTTAACGAGCCAACCGCTTCAGCTCTAGCCTATGGTTTAGATAAAAAGAAAAAAGGTATTGTGGCTGTTTACGATTTAGGTGGAGGCACTTTCGATATTTCAATTCTTGAAATTGGTGATGGTGTTTTTGAAGTTAAAGCCACCAATGGTGATACTTTCTTAGGAGGTGACGATTTTGATCAAAAGATTCTTCACTGGTTAATTGATAATTTCAAAAATCAAACTGGTGTCGATTTGTCTAAAGATCCTCAAGCACTTCAACGTCTTCGTGAAGCCGCTGAAAAAGCCAAAATCGAATTATCGTCTACCATCGAAACTGAAATTAACTTGCCTTTCATCACTCAAGTTGATGGTCAACCTCAACATTTAACCACTAAACTAACTCGTTCAGAGCTGGAAAAATTGGTTGATGATTTAATTCAAAAATCAATTGAACCAGTCGAAAAATGTATCAAAGATGCTGGTGTTTCCAAATCTGATATTACCGATGTGGTGATGGTTGGAGGTATGACTCGAATGCCCAAGGTTTTGGAAGTGGTCAAAAACTATTTTGGCCGAGATCCAAACACCACTGTTAATCCTGATGAAGTGGTTGCCGTTGGCGCCGCTGTCCAAGGAGCTGTTTTAACTGGAGAAGTTAAAGACGTGGTTTTACTCGATGTTACTCCATTAACTTTTGGTATTGAAACTGCTGGTGGGGTTCGCACTCCATTAATCGATAGAAATACCACAGTACCTACCAAGAAATCACAAATATTTACTACTTATTCCGACAATCAACCTCAGGTCGAGATTAATGTTCTTCAAGGTGAGCGACCAATGGCCGCCGACAATAAATCTCTTGGTCGATTCGTTCTCGATGGCATTGCTCCAGCCCCTCGTGGTACTCCTCAAATCGAAGTCACTTTTGACATCGATAGCAACGGTATCTTATCGGTTTCAGCCAAAGACAAAGGCACTGGTAAAGAACAAAAAATTACCATCCAAAACGCCACTCATTTAACCGACGAAGAAGTTGAGAAAATGAAAAAAGATGCTGAGGCTCACGCTCGTGAAGACGAAGAGAAGCATGCTTTGGTTGAGTCTAAAAACAAACTCGATGCCACCATTTTCTCGGCCGAAAAAACTCTTAAAGATTTTGCCGACAAAGTTAAGCCAGAAGATAAAACCAAAATTGAAGAAAAAATCAAAGCTGGTAAAGATCTTTTAGCCAAAACTGACGCCAAAAAAGACGACTATGAAAAATTCGTCGAAGAGATTAATCAAATGCTTCAAGTAGTTGGTCAGGCTGTTTATGCTCAACCAAATCCTTCAGCAGAAGAGCCAAAATCAGAAGATAAAAAATCTGATGATAAAAAAGACGCTGAAGAAGGAGAGATTGTTAAATAAAAAAAGTCTATAACTAAATATGGTCGAAAAAATCAATTATGGATTAATAAAGGAGGATGTTCAAGAAGATCTGAGAATTCAGGTTTATGATCAAAAACATGATAACACCCAGATTTCTCGGCACTGTTTTCTCATAGATAAAGACAATCTTAAATTAGCGCAAGAATTAGTTCATGAACTACGATTTCTTGTTAATTCGATTGAAGGGAATCCTGATGACATTTCAGTTTTTGGTAGATTCTATGGCGAAAAACAAATAATTATTTGTTGGAGAGAAAGGGTTACTGAATCTATGAAAATAGCTATTAGTGTCTCAAACAGAGAAAGAGCAAAATTACAAAAACCAATTATTCCAGTAATTGATTGATAATATGAAACAAGATTTTTACGAAACACTAGGCGTGAGTAAATCGGCTTCGAAAGAAGAGATTAAAAGCGCCTATCGTAAAAAAGCCATGGAATGGCATCCTGATCGTAACAAATCTGCCGATGCTGAGGAAAAATTCAAAGAAATCAACGAAGCCTACGAAGTTTTAAGCAACGATCAAAAAAAATCAGCCTACGATCAATTTGGTCATGCAGCTTTCGACCCATCTTCTGGCGGTTTTGGTGGTCATACTTAT
>JAKQJL010000001.1 GCA_029561175.1 bacterium | reverse complement strand
AGTCTTTAGACTAGACTGACAATTTTTAAGCTCTTTTTCATTATTATTGTATTTTTCGGTTAATTCACCTAGCTGTTGTTTGATTTCTGATATTTCAGTTTCCAAGTCGCTAACTTTTTTTTCTAACTTTGGAACAGTTTGCTTTGCTTTTAGGTCAATAACCCATCTAATATCTCCCTCTGTTATTCCGTTATCATTAATCAATCCTAATAGTAATTTTTCGTTATCAGTCATATCATTAATTATACTCTTTGGTTTTAAATAACCAATTATATGAGTGTACTTGTTACTTTCTAATTGAAAGGCTTTAGATGACCAATTTTGAGCCCAGTTTTTACAGATAGTTTTAGTTGAACCATCAGCGACAATAAAAATATGACCGTATGGGTTTGTATCCCACGCTTCCATTATTCCTATCCAACCTTTCTGGGGGATTAAGTCATCAGTATTAAGCACTTTTTCAAATATTTCACCTAGTGGATTGGGAAAGTTTGACCAATAGCCATAAGCACTACCACTTCCACTAGCGGGAGGGTTAATTCCAAAACATTCTTTTATGTAGAGCTTGCACACACTAAGGCATTCGCCAACGTATTTTCCTTCGGGGTAACCCCAACTACCACCCAGATACTTTTTTAAAAACTGTTCTAACGTAAGCATTTTCTGTACCACCCCAAAGATAAATTTTTAATTCTTTCTAGATGTTTCTGGGGTGAATCATCAAACTTGATATGACATTTTCTACAAAGTTGAATATAGTCGGATATATCCCTTTTATATTCTCCACTTATATTAGCCCAATCATAAACTTTTGCGTCTAATTTTCCACAATGTTCACAATGATTTGCTTTTCCAAAATTATTGACTATCCAATTATGTAGTGCTCTATAAGATACTTTTTCGCCTTTCCAGTTATGGTGTAAATTACCTTTTTGCTTTTCACCAGACCTCTTTCTAGCTTCTTTACTAGGAGGATTATTTTTGAGTATTTCAATGACTTTTTCTCTATGTTCTGGTGATAATTTTTTACCCGTGTGAGATTTGCTTAACTTTTTACGAGTTTCCTCGGTGTGATGTTTACCTAAAAAACCGTAGTATGGTTTATGTCCTTTATAGAATGGCATAAACAATTTTATCATATAGTTTTACTATTGTAAATGAGTATCCCCCTTATAGGAATTATCGTCTGGATAACCTTTACTTTTACCGAGATAATCTGATAAAAACTGTTCTAAAGTTTTCATTATAAACAAAGAGGACTAGTATAACTTCCAGTCATCAATAAGTAAATTAAGAAACAACAAG
>JAKQJL010000019.1 GCA_029561175.1 bacterium | reverse complement strand
ATGGACGAGGAACTTACCAATATTAATGGTGGACAGTTTCCATTAGATACTAAAATTAAACATCAAGTATTAGCTCCAAAAATCATTAATAAAATCTTATTGTCAGATAATATTATTTTTTTTACGAATACCGATTATTTTGCTGTCTGTGATATTAAAAAGGCGAAAGAAAATGGATTTAAAATTGTTCAGCTAGAAACTTCATTGGAAGAGTTGCTAATTAGAAATAATAGTCGGATGAAGAATGAAGGATATGATGATTTAAGCCAGTGGTTGCCTGGAATGATTGAGTATCAACAGACAATAAAAAATAATGGTTTGGTTGATATGATAATCGATGCAAAACAATCAACTGAAGAAATAGTTAAAGAAATTGTTGAGGTTCGGAATTAAACAATAGGTGTGATATATTACATATCAGGTAATGGCTTTTTTAAAAAGGTATCCTAAATTGTTGCTGTTTTTTTTAAGTGTTTTGGTGTCGATATTAGTTTTTTGTCAGGCAAAAAATAATCTTATTTTTGGTAATTTTTTAATTTCACTTGATCATTTGGGAGTATTTTTAGGAGGTGTATTGTATGCCTACGGTTTTACAGCTCCGATTGGTACGGCGACTTTGTTGACTTTAGCTAAAACTCAGAACTTATATTATGCTGGATTGATTGGTGGTTTGGGGGCGTTGACTAGCGATATTATGATTTTTTTATTTGTGAAACATTCATTTACCGATGAAGTGTTGAAAATGAAGGATGAAAGAATTGTAAAAAGTATTAGTAATTTTAATAAAAATATTTTTGGATCTTTTAATCGTTATTTAGTGTCTATTTTGGCAAGTGTGATGATTCTTTCTCCCCTGCCTACAGAAGTTGGAGTAACTCTATTATCTTCACAAAAAGAAATTACAATAAAATTGTTTGTTTTAATTGCCTTTTTGCTTCATACGGTTGGGATTTTTATTGTTTTGTGGTTAGGAAGATAGTTTTGGTTTTTTTGTTTTTAGAGGTATGATCAGAATATTATGGAATTTGGAAAGATATTACAGCAACTGCGAAAAAAGAATAATTTAACTCAGGAAGAGTTGGCTGAATCGATTTATATTTCTAGGACAGCAATTTCTAAATGGGAATCTGGGCGTGGTTTTCCAACTATCGAATCTTTAAAAATGATTTCGAAAATATTTTCGGTTTCAGTTGATGAATTAATTTCGGGAGAAGAGCTATTGTCTTTGGCTGAAAATGAAGGTCGGGAAAAAATAAAAAGCCTAATGGATGTGGTTTTTGGGATTTTAGATTGTACGATTGGAGTGTTGTTGTTTCTGCCTTTTTTTGGTCAGCAAGGAGAAGAAATGATTTATATGGTTTCTTTAATTAAATTAACCGACTACCCTGCTTATATTTATTTTACTTATTTAATTTTAGTGGCTTTAAATGTGGTGATGGGGATAATGATTTTGGCTTTTCAAAACTTGAATAATCAATGGTGGATGAAAATTAAAATCAAACTTTCTTTGATAGTAAATATTTTATTAATCTTAATTTTAATTGCTAGCCAGCAACCATATGCAGCCGTTTTTGTATTTGGGCTGTTTTTAATTAAAGGGATCTTACTGATAAAAAAGTAAGAAGGTGACGATTGGTGTCGGGATTGTGATAAGGCGGTTCTAACAATTTTTAGCTTGGATTGTTAGCCTGGTGAATGAATTTTAAAATCACAAGTGCCACCACAATATTATTTATTTTATTTACCAAAATATTAACTTGGGTGGATGTTCAACCAATTGGACCGCGAGATTCGAGTGTAGGCTTGGCTACTATAAATAAATGGGTGTCAGATTTGATTGGAGTAAATATGTTTTTATATCAATTAACTGATTGGGCAAGTTTGTTGGCATTATTAGTTGCTGGTGGTTTTGGTTGTTTGGGAGTAATTCAGCTATTTAAAAGAAAAAGCTTAAAAAAAGTAGACTTTAGCATTTTAGTTTTAGGTGGTTTTTACATTTTAGTAATTATGGCTTATGTTTTTTTTGAATTTTGGATTGTTAACTATCGGCCAGTTTTGATTGAAAATGTTTTAGAAGCATCATACCCTTCATCAACTACGATGATAGTGTTAACAATAATGATCACGGCGGTAATGCAATTTAATCGTTTAATTAAGAAGAAATCGATAAGAGTTCTGGCAAATAGTTTTTCGATTATTTACACGATTTTAATGGTGACTGGAAGATTATTTTCAGGAGTTCACTGGTTAACCGATATTATTGGAGCAATATTATTAAGTATGGTTTTGATAATGATTTACTGTTTGGTAAATAAGTTTTGGACTAAGTAAGTTACTATAACTTATGTATTTTGTTTATATAGTTAGGACAGATAGGGGGACGTTGTATACCGGACAGACAAATAATTTGGAAAATCGAATGAAGATGCACCGAAGTGGCAAAGGGGCAAAATATTTGCGAGCTTTTAAAAGTTTTGAGTTAGTTTATATGGAAGAATGCCAAACACTAACTGAGGCATTAAAACGAGAAGCGGAAATAAAAAAACTGCCTAAGTCGAAGAAGGAATTACTGCTGGTGGAGTTGGGATAACAAGAGGTTGAGATTCGAGACGTTTTAAAACATCCCAATCAATACTCTGATAAGCCAAATAACCGGCGTAAAGTAAGCTTAGAAGCAGGGAAGAAACTAAAATAATTCCAATGTAATCTGTTTTTTCTTTTTCCATTTAGACTCGAGATATTTGATAAGTAATAGGATATTTTATAAAAATTGCCGGTGATTCTTCAAGTAAGAATCTTTGAAAATCTTGATAGATTTTTTTACGCTCAATTTGATCGGTAGTTTGACGGCCTTCTTCTAGTAATTTGTCGATTCGTGAATTGTTTAGTTTTGTTAAATTAGTATTGGTTTGAGTAGAATGCCAATAAATGTATTGATCGGGATCATTGGGAATATTTGCATAAGCCAGGATAGTATCAAAATCAGCAAAAGACGAATTATTTACTAAATTAAGACTAACTTTAATCGATAAATTTTTTTCCCAAGCAGTTTTTATTTCATCGGCTTGAGGAAGAAGTTTTCTGTCGGTTACAGTAATACTAATATTTTCAATTTTATTTTTATCAAATAATTCTTTGGCTCGAAGAGGGCTGTAAGAATAATCTTTTATTTTTGAGTTGTAAGCAAATGATGAAGGAGAAATTGGCCCCAAGCATCTCTCGTTTTTGTCCGTAGTTTTAGGGGTGGCATAATTGAGAGCCTGGCGGAGCTGTTTGACACTGTATTTTTGGTTGTTAATAAAAATAGCAATATATTTGTTTTGATCAACTTGAGGGGTGATTTTGACATTGCTCCACTGATCGAAATCATTTGGATTTTCAGAGACAGAAATATTGTCTACTAATCCCAATTTGAAAGCGTTGATTAAATCGGATTGATTATGATAAAAACGGTAAACTTGACGTTTTTTAAGAGAAGAGGAATAGAGAGTGAGGGTAGAAATATAACCGTCTTGATATTGGATATTGGTGACTTTGTACTCCCCTAGTCCTCTTAGGGTTTTTTTATAGAATAATGGTTTAGAGAGAATTGATAAAAAAGAGGAAAGAGGTTTTTTGAGTTTAAAAGTGATTTCGTCTTGATTGGTAGTAATATCAACGTCGGCAATTTTAGGGTCGATATCAGTTGCTTCTAAATTTTTACCTGAATGCCAAGAGTGGTTGTTGGCTATTTTAAAAATATAAGTGGTGTCGTCTAAACGTTTCATATCTGAAACTATGGGAGAGGTGGAAATTTTACCGTTTTGATCGACAGAAGTTAGACCATAACTAATTAACGAAGTAATTTCTAAAGGCAGATTTTGTTGGTTATATAGACCTTCGATGCCGTAATAGCTAGTTGATATTAGTATTGATTGACCAATTTTAAAGATATTTTTTTGTTGAGTAAAAACAAAATATCCAAGAAGAATGCCGAGCAGAAAAAAAGGATATTTTTTCTTTAAATACCGAAGATAATATTCTAATCGAAAACGGATTTTTTTAAACAATGGTTTTTTAAACTAATGTTTGAATAAAAGAAGAGATGATGAATAAAAATAAAACTATTAAAGTTAAGTAGAACATGATTTTTTCCCAGCCTCTTTTTTCAAAGCCAGAGGTTGATAATAAATTGGAACGACCATCGGTGTCGCCATTAGATTGCAAAAAGATTAATCCAACAATGGCTAAAGAAAGGATAATTTGAATGATATTTAAAAAGATGTTCATTTTTGAGGTATTTTTTTAGATTTTAAAATAAATTTATAGATACCGACGATTATATTAACAGAAAGTGAGGTGATTAGGTAGGCGAAGAAATTTTCTAAAACGATTTGAGGAATAGCTAATCCTAAAAAACTAAAAGCTGGTCGATTGATGTTTTGAAGATGAAAGTCGGATAAAAGAAAGGTGGCTAGATAGAATCCTAAGGTATTGATAACCAAACGAAAAGTTCCTAAAGTTAGAATATTAATTGGTAAAAGTAAGAGTTTAATGATTGGCTTTAGAATAAAATCAAAAAAAGTAAGGATTATGGCAACTAAGAGAAGGGTTTGAAGCCGATGATCGAAAGTTAGGTTGAGCCAGATCTCTTGGTGGAGTAATAGGGCATAACTGTAAATTAAAATTTGTTTAAGAATTTTTTTCATGCTTAGTTAATATAAAGATTATACTGCCAATAATACTGATAATAGTGAAACTAATTAAGATAACTACAAAAGCAATAATTAATAATCTGTTTTGGATATTAAGATTGGTATTAATTTCATCGGAAGTAATTTCTAAATCGATTTTTGGAGAGAAAAAATTGTATTTTAATTGAATATTTTGATGTGAATAGGGAGGAAGAGTAGCAATAAAGTAATTATTAATTTTAAGGTTGTTTAGACTAACTTGGTTGGGGTTATAGATAATGAATTGACGATGATTCATTTTTATGGTTGGTGGAACTATTTCTGGAGTAATTTTTTTATCAGCAAAACTAATATTTAGTGATTTAGATTTTTGATTGGTTGATTTGTAGGCACCAGCTGGTGGTGGATAGTTACTAGAAACTCCATGGATGGCAAAAGTAAAATGGTTTAAATCAAGGTCGGTAAAATAATCGATACCATTGGTGGTTTTTTCCCAGGTTGGATCAACAGAGATCCAAGTGTTTTGATTTTGATCATAATATTGGGCCCAGGCATGAAGTACGTCAGAATTGGTATTGGTTGGTTTGATTTTATCGTCGAGACTATAGGCATAACCTTCGATTTCGCGGGCGGGAATGTTTTTGGATCGAGCTAAGGTGACGAAGAGATCGGCAAATTCGGTACAGAGAGATTGGGTTGGGTTGGTTAGAGCAAATTCACCACCCATTCTTTTAGCTTGATTAAGACGATTGTAATCGTATGAAAGATGATTAACAGTGAAATTATAGATTGACTTTGGGGTAGACAGATTGGAAGTGATTGCTTTGATCTTTGGCGAGTTAATTGGCCAATATTCTTGTTCTTTTAAATAAGACGATTGATCAATGGTAATTGGATTTTTATTGTTTGAATGAAGATTGGCTTGACCTTGCACATTAACATTTATATTTGAATTGCCAGATAAATAGTATTGCGCCAACCAGTTGCCATCGGTGTCAACAATAATATTGGCTGGTTGGGGATTAATTTGAGAAATAATAATTTTTTGAGAATTAGTATCAGGAGGAAGAGCAATTTCAGTTTGAACTGAAACCGAGGAAGTGTTTTCAAGATAATAATCAATATTAAAATCAAAAAGCTGGGAATTACCAAAAATTATTAAGATTTTTTTATTTGAAGGGTTAGCATCGATAACAATTTCGTTTCGATTGTTAACTTCATGAACTGAGGATAATTTTAGAGAACTAAAAGAAATATCTCCAAATTCTTTTGGAGAAGAAATAGAAAAAGAAGTTTGATGATTGGTATTGTTGTTAGTTTGGGGAAGAGTGATTTCCCAGGTTTTTCCTTTTTTGGTTGAAAAATTTGGGATAGTGTAACTAAGATTAATTTTTTGTTGTTGGTTTTTGCCAATGGCTGGGTTAGAAAAAGATAAAAATAGCTTGGTAACATTACCGTTTTGATCAATTTTTGAAAGAACGTTGCCCGATTTATCAGTAGCTTGAACATTGGTTATTTGGTTACCGGATAGGGTGACTTGATATTCTTGTAAATAGATTTGAGAAAAATTATTGGTAATAATTATTTCTGAATTTACATTGGCTGAACCATTTGGCTGAAGATAATAATTTATTGATTCTTGGGTAGAAAATTCATTGGCAGCTTGAGTTGGTTTGAAAGAGAAAAGAAAAAGTATTAAAGCTAAAATAAACTGCATATTTAATAATATCATTGGCTTGATTTCGGGTTATATTCGTGTATAGTAAGTATATGGCTAAAGTTTTATATAAACGACAAAAACAAATTTTTGATTATATTAATCAGAGTATTAATCGTTTGGGGTATGCTCCCACCTTAACTGAGATAGCGGAGAATTTTGGACTATCATCTTTGGCGACAGTTCATGAACATTTAGAAGTGTTAGAAAAGAAAGGTTTGATAAGAAGATATAAGGGTGCGGTTAGGGGGATTGAAGTTTTAGATTCTGAAAGCGGAGTGGGATATCAAAGTAATATTGAGTTGCCAATTTTGGGGTTTATTGCTTGTGGCCAACCTATTGAACCATACACCGATCCAAACGCAACTTTAATGGTTAATTCAAATATCGTTTCTTCGGCTGATAAGTCATTTATTTTGCAAGCCAAAGGAGATTCGATGGTTGATGATGGAATTTTAAACGGTGATTATGTGGTGGTTAAAGAGCAAAAAGAGGCTAACAATGGAGATATTGTGGTGGCGGTATTGGAGAATGGATTTGCAACTTTAAAAAGATTTTACAAAGAAGCCACTAGAATTAGATTACAGCCAGCTAATTCAACTATGTCCCCTATTTATGTAAGTAACGTAACTATTCGAGGAAAAGTAGTAGCAGTTATTAGACAATTTAATTAATATGTTATACATTATCTCGACACCTATTGGAAACTTGAAAGATATTAGTTATCGAGCGGTGGAAATATTGGAATCAATTGATATTTTGTTGTGTGAGGATACCCGAAAGACAGGGTTGCTTTTGAATGAACTAGAAATTGGGAATAAACCCAAACTAGTTTCTTTTTACGATGAAGTTGAACAGCAAAAAATTCCACAGATTATTGATTGGCTAAAAGAGGGTTTGGAAATTGGGTTAGTAACTGATGCTGGTACTCCCCTAATCTCTGACCCAGGATGGTTGTTAATCAAAAAATGCCAGAATGAAGGTGTTAAATACACAGCAATTCCAGGGGCTTGTGCTTTGGTTAATGCTGCAGTTTTGTCAGGTTTGCCAATTCAAAGATTTTCATTTTTGGGTTTTTTGCCTAAAAAAAGTGGTGATAAAGAAAAATTATTAAAAAAATATCTTGAGGTTGAAGGGGTAAAAATTGCTTATGAGGCTGGTAATCGAACTAAAGAATCAGTAGAAATTATTAAAAAAGTTTTTGGAGAAAAAACCGAGGTCAAAATTTGTCGAGAGATGACAAAAATGTTTGAGTCTGTCGACGATAATACTAACGGTGATTCTCGTGGAGAAGTGACTTTAGTCTTTGGATAATTTCTTTTTTTCTGCCCAAGAAACTATTTCTCGAGTGCGATCGATAGCGTCGGGAGAAACTGAAATTGAAGTAACTCCCCATTTAACTAGTTTTTCAACTAATTCAGGATAATTGCTTGGCGCTTGGCCGCAAATAGATGCCGAAAGACCTCGTTTTTTAGCTTTGGTAATGGCTCTTTTTAATGACCACAAAACAGCCGGATCCATTTCATTGAAAGTTGGAGCAACTTCGCTGTTATCGCGATCGAGACCAAGAGTTAACATGGTTAAGTCGTTACTACCAATAGAAATACCATCAATACCAACGTCAATAAATTTATCTAAAAGAATGACATTGCTGGGGATTTCAACCATCATAAATAGTTTGAAAGATGGAGATCGAAGTAATCCGTGGTCAGAAATAATTTTTTTAACTTTTTCTAGTTCTTGTGGGGTTCGAACAAAAGGAATCATTAACCACAGATTTTTTAAGTTATATTTATTGCGAACTTGTTTGATAGCTTCAAGTTCCATGGAAAAAACATCAACAGAATTGATGTAACGAATAGCTCCACGGAATCCTAGTAAAGGATTTGGTTCAACTGGTTCGTATAATTTCCCCCATTTTAAATATTGATATTCGTTAGTTTTGAAATCTGTTGCTCGATAAATAACTGGGCGGGGGTTGAAATTCGAACAGAATTCTTTGATACCTTTGGCAAGTTTATCGATATACTCTTTTTGTTTTCCCTGAGCGATCATTTTTTTAGGATGAACACCGATATTAGCAATCATGAATTCGGCTCGAAGAAGCCCGACTCCATCAACATTGCGTTTAGAGATCTCAGAAGCTAATTCTGGTTCTCCTAAATTTACATAAACTTTGGTAGCGGTTTTAATAGAAGTGTGTTTGACTTTTTGGTCTTTTTTAACTAAACCAGTGGCGAGTAAATCCCCTTTCCAAATGAAACCTTTAGCGCCATCGATAGTGACAACTTCGCCTTCTTTTAATACTTTGGTAGCATTCTCAGTGCCAACAATACAAGGAACTCCAAGTTCTCGACTGACAATGGCAGCATGAGAAGTTTGACCTCCTTTATCGGTAATAATACCATTGACTTTTTTCATGGCAGGAACAAAGTCGGGAGTGGTCATGATGGTAACTAAGATTTGCCCAGCTTTTACTTTATTAATATCTTTTGGATCTTTAATAATAGTAACTATTCCAGAAGTAACTCCTGGGCTAGCATGATCACCAGTAAGATCTGGCTGTTGATCGATATTGGTAGTGTTGTTAGTTTTGGTATTTAAAGTAGTAATTGGTCTGGTTTGAACTATATATAATTTACCTTTTTCAATTGCAAATTCGATATCTTGAGCTTTGCGATAGTGTTGATGAAGCTTTTGAGCGATTTTGGCAATTTTAATAACCATGGCTTTATCGATTTTAGAAGCGTTGATTTTAGTTTTGGGAACTTTGATTTCTTTGGTTTCGTCGATCGATTTTACTAACTGAATATCTTGAGGAACATGATTTTCGGAAATAATTTTCCAAGTATTTTTGTCGACGATAGCTTGGTCGGGAGTTACCTTACCTTGAACGATATATTCTCCTAAACCCCATACGGTTTCGATAATAATTTCATTTTTGGCTTGAGTTACTGGGTTGGCAGTAAAACAAATTCCGGAAATATCGGAAAAGATTAGTTTTTGAACTGGAACAGCCACTCCAACTTTAAAATGATCGTAATGTTTTTTCTCGCGATAGTAAATTGATCTGGGAGTGAATAAGCTTGCCCAACAATCTCGAACTCGATTAATTACATTAGCTTCGCCGACAACACCTAGAAAAGTGTCTTGTTGGCCAGCAAATGAAGCGTCGGCCGAATCTTCGGCAGTAGCTGATGAACGAACAGCGACTGGAACATCTTTAAGACCGCCAAGGGTTGATAGTTTTTTATAGGCTTTAATGATATCTAAACCTGTGTTTTGAGGAAAAGGTGATTTTGAGATTAGGCTTCTGATTTTTTTAGAAGCAGCCATTAATTGATCTGGTTGATCGATATCAGTGGTTTTTAAAATGCTTTTGATTTGAGGAACTAATTTGTTGGCTTCGACAAATTCATAATAAGCTTCAACAGTAACACAAAAACCATTGGGAACTGGAATACCAAGATTATACATTTCGCCTAAGTTAGCACCTTTGCCACCAACAATGGGGACGTCATTAAAAGATATTTGATTAAAAAAGAGAACTTTTGATTTCATGATTGGTTCCAACCTCGATTGGGTAAATTTCTAATAATGTCAGTTTCATTGTCGCGTTGATAATCATCTTCAAGGCGAAAAGTGGTACCGGTTTCGGGAGTAGAAACTTCAAAGATTTGGCAATTTGTAATGGCTTTGATTCGATGAATAGTATTTGGTTGAATAGTGATGCTTTGGTTGATTACCATTGGTTTAGTTTGTTGATCGAGAGTGATTTCGGCTTGACCGGAAACTAGAGTTAAGGTTTCAATTTTTTGATCGTGATATTGTAAAGAAAGTTGATGGCTGGCATTAATTTCTAGAATTTTTCCAGCGTAAGGCAGGTTGTTTTCAGTGAGAACAATTTCCTGTCCCCAGGGTTTTGTAATAATTGCCATAAATAAATATAGCAAAGATTAGGAAACAAGTGGAAGTAGAGCTCGGAATAAAGCTATGTCTGGACTAATAACTAATTGGCCGGTTTTATATTGATATTCTAATTCGATAATTTGAAGATAAACTTTTTTGTAAGTTGGGCTATTAATTTTTCGGCGAAGATTACCTTTTAGTAAATATAAAAATAGATCAAATTGATTGTTTAAAAGAATTTTTTGGTAAGATAGGTGGAAGTTCTTTAGGTTGTGTGGGCGGATTTGGTTGAGACAGCTAAAAACAGAACTGTCGGGATTAAATTTTTCAATTTTAGCTTGAGAAAAAGTTTTTAGTTGAGTGGCGGTAAGATTTTTTTCTTCCCAAATAACTATTTTTTCATTAGATTTATCAAGAATTTTTAAAATTTTATCTTGGGTGGCTTTAGGAGAAGAAAAGAAGTGTTCTAAGATTAATAGCTTGGGAAAGTTGATTAAGCCAGAAGTGTTTAAAAATAGATTAATTTGGTCAACATCAAATTGCTTGGAATCTAAGGATAATACGTTGTGATCTTTCGAAGATTCAATTAAATTGTGAAGAAATTCGCGGCTGTTTTTAGTGTTTTCGCCATGAATAATAGTGTAAATAGCCGTCATGTCTTTATTTTAAACAAAAATTTGATAAAATTCTTGAGCTACGGTCCCATCGTCTAGTGGCCTAGGACACCTGGCTTTCATCCAGGTAATCGGGGGTTCGACTCCCCCTGGGATCACCAAAGAAGAATTTTTTGGTCAATACATCATCTTTTATACGTAAACAAAGAGGTAAATTAGTGGTTTCAAAATTTATTCCGCCAAATATAATTCTATTTTTACTTTTGCTTTATAATGAATTAATTATGGAAAAAGTATTAAAGGAATCACAATTAAGTGGTGTGGACGCTCAGGTTTTGAAGATTATCACTATAGGCGATGAAGAACAGAGGGGTCGAGAGATACACGATTTTGTACAAAAAAGAATAGCAACTCTTGAACAATATAACGGACAATTTGTCCCTGGTAATTCTCCTTTTGTTGATACCTTTATAGGTTCTAGAGTGATAGTAAGGCCGGGTCGGTGGACACCAGTGGGATATTACTTTGATGATCCTGTTGGTACAATTGAACTTCCTCTTCAATATTTCGCTTGGATAAATGAAAAAACTTCTATTGGTGAAGGTAATTACCAAAGTCAAGCGTTACGGCTAGCATTTGAATCGATTTCAAACTATTTTGGTGGTGATATACCAAGACTTGATGCAGGAAGCGCAAAATACAATCTTCTTTATAAACATAGCGATCTTGATCCTATCAACGAAAGTGAGATGAAAGTTGCTAGTATCCGCCTTTTTTATGAAAAACGTTTGGCTGAATGTACAGAAAGAAGTATTTTTGCTCATAACTTATTATTAGTATTAGGTTTACGCGATACTTTATGTTTTGGAAAAGTTTCGTTATCTGCTTCTGCTAAAAAAGAGGTAGCCCATGCATTCAATATTTTTACTAATAAAAATAATGGAGCATATATTACAGATTTTACTTTACCTATCTTGAAAAAAGGTCTAGATGAGCATAAGTATTTTTCGGTATTTGTAAAAAAACTAAGTTCTGATCAGTTTGAACAACTTAAAAAAGGATGTCCAGTTTCCCTCGATTATCCAAGCCTAGCTATGCAAGAAGGCACTCAAATTACCTATCAGATAGACCAATTTATATAATTATCCTGAAGATATTAATCAAAATGATTATAGCTATTAAAGTATATCCAAGCCATTTAGGCATAAAAGCTTGACTTGATTCCATGAGTTTTTTAGCCAAATTGATTTCTTTTGATGATTCGTTTAGAGAAGATCCGGTCTGCAGCTACAGTGGATTTGAATCATACTTGATTGTTTATTTATAAACTTTTCAAAAATTGGATTTATGTGTATCATAATATCTTTTTAGTTTGTAAATTAAGCGAATAAATTTGTGGGTTGAAATCGAACTAAAAAGAGGCTTAAATTAAATGAATGAAGAAATTCAGTGTTTTATTATTAGCGGGATTTTTTTGGCTAACTAGTTTTGGTCTAGTTTTGGCTGATGATACCAGAGTTCCAGATGATCCTGTATGGGATATTGCTGAAACAACCACTAATCCTAGTTTTACTTTTAGAGGCTCGGTAATTGATTATGCTGATGAGCTAGATACTCCAGGTATAGTTTCTGTTGTTGAATTTGCCGTAGGTAATGATGATTTTTCGGCCTGTACGATTGATATGGGAGAATTGGGGATAGATAGTTACGTGGAATTTACTTGTAATGCAACTTTTGTAACGACTGGGGCTAATGATGTTTTTTTGAGAGTTGTTGATTCGGCCAACAATGAAACAGTTGATAATCGGTCGGTGAATTATTTAGTAGATAATCCAGTAACAATTTCATTGCCAGCTGGAGCAATGACTAGCCAAGAAAGTAATACAATCCAAGGTACCGCTAATAGTACTTCTGGTGAAGTTACTGAAGTTGAATATCGAATTACTGGTGGTGAATGGAACAGTTGTGTCGGAACAACGAGTTTTAGTTGCAATGTAACTATTGGTGATTCTTTAGGTGTTTATCCTTTTGAATTTAGAGCTGGAAATGGAACAACCTTATCAAATACTTATTATCATGAGTTGGTTCGTGGAAGTAGCGATTTGGTATTTTTTACTCCAAATAATGATGCTACTAATTTTACTGATTTGAAATCTGGATTATCTGGAACCAAACTGAATGGAAATATTAGTGTAGTGGCAGGAAAAGAAGGAGCTGCTCTTGATTTTAATGGTGGTTATGGGTCTTTTAGTGATACTGGTTCAACTTTAACATTTGCTGGAAGTAGTGGAAAGTTTACGGTTGAGGCTTGGGTAAAATCGAGTGATTTTTCAACCATGGCCTATTCGAGAATAATTTCAAAGTATCAGAATAATAATGCAGATCATTCTTGGTTGATGGGAGTTGATAATGCTTCTGGAGTGTATTGTGCAATTATTACGGCTGATATTGAACAGTATTTAGTAGAGACAGGAAATAGTGGCCATAAATTTATTAATAATCAATGGAATAAAGTTGGTTGTACTTACGATGGTAGTACTGGAGTATTAAAAGCAATGTTGAATGACGAAGAAGTTGGTCAAACTACTGTTCCGGTAGAAAAAAGAGAGTTGGTAACTTCGAATGGAAGTGTTAGTTTTGGTGCCAGTTTAGACGGGGGCAGTCCCTTTGTTGGTCAACTGGATAGTGTGGCAATTTACAACACGGTTCATAGTTATGGACAACCTTCTGATGGTGATAATGAAGCCCCGGTGGTGACTTTAACATCGGTTGATGTTGGATCTACCTATAAAACGTTAGCTGATGAATATCAAATAGTTGGAACGGTAACTGATAACGATAAGGGAGTGGCCAGCGTTGAATATCGTTTAGCTAGCGGTGAGTGGCAAGAGTGTAGTTTAGAAAGTGGTAGTTTTACTTGTAGTATCGATAATATCGTTGGTGATCAATCTAAATTAGTTGAAATTAGGTCGACTGATTTATCAACTGCTCAAAATGTTAGTGAGACTAAAGGTTTTTACTTGATAGCGAATGCTACTCCAGTAGGTGGTTTGTTGGCTAATTTTTCAATGGCAAATGAAAATGATAGTGTTGGGTTTTTAGGTAAAAGCAGTGTCTTGGGAACATTTAATGGAGGTTTGTTTAATGGTTCGACGAAAGTACTTTATAGTGATTTAAATAAAAACTTTGATTTTGCAGGAGATAATGGTTCGTTCACTGTTGATGTGATGGTTAAGCCTGATTCTAGTTGGAGCAATAATGCTAAGGTAATAGTTGGTAAAACTAAAGAAGATGGCAACTCATCTTGGGAATTGTCGATAAGTGCTGATTTACATGTTTATGCTTTTTTTGATACTGAAGATGATTTAACTGTTGGTCAAGATCAGGCAAATACTTTGGTAACAGCTGGAGAGTGGTCGCATGTAATTCTTTCTTGGGATGCAGCTACAAAATCTGTATCTTTGAAAGTTAATAGTAATGAAGCTGTAATTGGCTCTTTTGCTTTAAAGAATACCTTAAGTGAGTCAACCAAAGATTTGGTAGTTGGTGGTATTAAAAAAAATGATGAGATGAGGTTTACTGGTGAATTGGATGATTTAAAAATATATACTAGCGGAGATGCTTCGGCACCTTATGTGGAAATTACACCGTTGGCCGATCGAGAAAGAGTAACTACAAAAAATCCTGAGTTTGAGATAACAGTAACTGATCAAAATAAAATTAGTGAAGTAGAATATTTGTTTGCTAATAGCCCTTATAACACTAATATTGATGCCGAAAATTGGCAAACTATTAACCCGGTTGATGAGAGTTTTGATGAAACTACTGAAGAGTTTGTAATTACTGCTAGCAATTTAACCGATGGTACCTGGTATTTATTTGTACGAGCCACAGATGAAAATGGTAATAAGAGTTTATACGTAAATGATGGTTGGAATACTAGTTATGGTGTTTCATCTAATTCAGTGATGGCGGTGTATAGATTTGTGGTTGAAGCCGAAGATGCTACTGCTCCAAATCTTTATGCTCACACGGTTGTTCCTAACAAAACAATTGATCGGAGTCCAAGTATTCGAGGTTATGCTCGTGATTATCGATTTATAAATCAGGGTGATACCGCTTCTAATATTAAAAAGATCTATTATCGAATTAACAGTGGAGAGTGGTTGGAAGTTAGTCCGATGGATGGAAATTTCAACTCACCTTCTGAAGAATTTAATATTGTGTTAAATAATTTAGCTCCTGGGAATTATAGCTATGAAATTAAAGCTGAGGATGAGGCTGGTAATGATACTGGAAATAGTGACGATAATCTAAGTGGCGTTTTTGAGATTATTAGCCCGGTTTCGGTTCCAAATGTGGAAGCGGTTAGTCGGGACGTGAATTTCTCAACCAGAGATTTGTCTGATCCAATTTATACCACTGCAGTTTGGGGAAATGATATGGCTAGATTGAGACAAAAAATAGACTTTACTTCTGAAAGAGTTTTGTATACTAACGAAGATGATTTTGGCTATGAGTACGGTGGAGTTAGCTTGGGTTTAGAGAAATCAACTGATGGAAATTTGTGGATTATTAATAATAGCCACCGATTGGCTTATTATGATTTGAGTGTTGGCAGTCAGACAACTTATCCGTATTTTAAAAATGATCGAACTCAGACACCAACTGGAGTGTATGAATTTGAAGAAGATAATCATCGGTATTTGGTGGTTTCTTACGAAGGAACGATAAGTTCAATTTTGTGTGATATTAACAATACTCCCAAAAACATCAGTGATGATACTTGCATCGATATGAATACTTATTTTGTACCAACTGGAACTGATGACCGTTTGAATCGAAAAGGTTTCTACGGATTACTCGGAAGAACCGAAGAGAATATTAATAATATTTTTGGTTATTGGGATCCAAAAGGGACAGTAATGAACTTATCTGATGATGAATACTTGATTTGGACCCGAGATCAAAATTTGGATTTAAGAGATAATTTATCAGATGGAGCACCGGCAACTGTTGATATTACCAATTTATTTTTTGATAAAGCCAACAATCGAATCTTAATTAATACTTATACAAATGGTACTTATGTTTGTACCGATGGTGGAAATCCATTAGAAAAATCGGGACATCAATGTTGGTCTCATTTGGCAGGTGTTTCTAAATATGCGATTTATAGTGTAGTTAAGGATGATCAAAATCGTTATTGGATGGGAGGAAATAAAGGATTATTTATGCTTGATGTTAAGGGCACAAATGATAATGCTGATGATGAAAGAATTCAGGTTATTGATAAAGCTGATATTGCTGACGAACAAATTGCTAAAATTGAATGGCTTAAAGGTGAGTATCCAGTAGGAGATGAAATTGCTTATGTAACTCGAAGTGGACATCTTCGAGTAATCGAAACCAACAACACGCCAAGTGATTCACAGGATGATACTAACTATGACTATCAAATGCCATTTGTTTTGCATCGTCAGGGAGCAGCTCCGGCCTGGGTGATGACTAATCGAAGTACGGCATATAGCGTTTCTCAGGCAAGAGGTTTATATAAAATTGATTTAACTCGAAGTTTTGAAGATCACAATGTGGTGGAATTCTTGCCAACTCCCCCATCGGGAATGTTGGAAATAAATAATGTAACTTTGACAGATGTTGAAGGTTCGGTGAGTGTTGGCAGTTCTCACACTTTTAATGATTTGGTAAGTTATGAAGTGTCTAATAATGATGGTCTTAGTTGGTTATCAATAACTGAAGGCCAGACGGTTAAATTTCCAACTTCGGGATATAAACTAAAATTTAGAATTAACTTATATAAAGGTTCAACTCCAATTCTTGATCGAGTAAAACTAGATTATTTTGCTTATCCGGATGAAGCTACTAGAATTAGTGTGGAGAATAGCTCATCTTCTAGTAATTCCTCGCCTAGCGTAGCGGTTTGTGAAGCCAAAGTTCCAGGAACTGTGCCACAAATAACAAAGATTGTTCCCGAGGGATTGGGTAAAGTAAGAATATATTTTAGTGAATCTAGTGGAGAATATACTAATTATGCTTTATCGTATGGATTTTGGAGTGGAGATGCACGATTTGGATCAACAAATATCGGATCAAGAGGAGCAACTAGTTATTTAGTTCAGCATTTATTACCTTTTAAAAAGTATTATTTTAAGGTTAGAGCAGTGAATGGTTGTAATGCTACAAATTGGTCGTCTGAAGTGGCTTCACGAGGTCCTATTACTAGAAATAGTCAGGTGTTAGCACAGGTAGAAAACGATGAGGTTAATCAATTAAAAGAAACTAAAAGATTGGTTGAACTATATCGATTAACTAGAAAACTTTATTTTTGATAGCCTTTGGCTTGAAGATTAAAAGATTTGGTGTAGAGTCCGTTTAAGGTAATTAGTTCTTCATGACTCCCCTGTTCAACAATTTTTCCTTGATCGATAACGATAATGCGCTGAGCATTGCGGACAGTAGAGAAGCGATGAGAAACAGTAATGATGGTTTTATTAGTACTTTGTTGAAATAATCGACTAAAAATTTTGCTTTCAGCAATAGCGTCGATAGAGGCGGTTGGTTCATCAAGAATCATAATTGGGCTATCTTTATAAAAAATCCGAGCAATAGCAATTTTTTGCCATTGGCCCCAAGATGGTTCTTCGCCATCGTATCGCTGGCTCATCATGGTATCGATTCCATTTTTATATTTTTTAACAAATTCATACGCCTCAGCCATTTTAAGGGACTCAATTACTTTTTTGTTGGATTGTGTTTGAGGGTGGCTAATAGTTACATTTTCTTTTAGGGTTAAGTTGGGATAGGTGTTGAATTCTTGAGTTAAAAGACCAATATTTTGGTACCAATAATTTAAATCATAATCTTTGAGATCAATGCCATTAATAAGAATTTGGCCTTCTGATGGGTCATAAAATCTACAGAGCAATTTTATTAACGTGCTCTTGCCGGCTCCGTTTTGACCAACAATAGCAATTTCCTCTGAGGGTTTAATAGTAAGATTCAAATTTTTAAAAATATATTTATCGGTGTTGGGATACTTAAAAGAAAGATTTTTAAATTCGATTAAAGGTGATTGGGTTAGTCCGGTTTTGATTTTTCCAGAAACAATAATTGGTTTGGTATCGATTAGTTGGCGGAAATTATTAATGTGAAGTACTTGTTCGCCGATGTTAACAAATTGACTAAAAATAGATCCAAAATAATCACCAGTATTTCTAATAATTGAGAAATAAAAACTAAACATACCGATAGTTGTTTGGCCATTAATTATTTCTTGAATAATGAAGTACATAGTAATAACGCCGGCAGAAATTGAAAATAGATTAGATAGTTGATTAATAAAAAACTGATTTTTACGAGTATTGACTCGAACATTGGTGAAATTATTAAATACAGCAAAAGCTTTATCTTTTAACCAAGAGGTGGCTTGATTAGTTTTTAATTCAGCAACAAATTTTTTATCACTTAATTGATAGAGACTATCCCAAGAAGGTCGGTTGATTTCAGAATGTTTGTTAAAAATATTCCAATTAATTTTTTGAAATTTTTGATTAACGATTAAATTAGGGATTTCACCGATAAAGAGAATTACTAATAAGTACCATCGGCTAGGAAAGAAAATAAAGACGACGGCAATTAAATTAATAATTTGGGTAATTAAATCAGTAATATTATTATAAACTTGGGGTATTCTCCAATCATATTCTTCTCTAACTTTGGCAATTAAACTGGCAACTTCTTTGTTTTCGTAGTGTTGATAATCAAAAGCAGAGGTGTGATTGATATAAAACTTATGAAGTTCGTTTCTTAATCTAATATCTTCAATTCTAGATAAATAGTGCCAAAAGCCGTAACTAATAATTTTGATTAATCGAGAAATAATAAATAAACTAAAGGCAGTAATCCAAGCTGAGTATTTGTTTTGAATAAAATTATTTAGTTGGTCGATTAAAGTCGAGAGATTTTTTTGTTCCCATAAAGGTAGTAAGGTGGAAATTACTTGGATGAATATTAAGGCAAAAAAAAGCCTGGGGCTAAGACTTTTGACTAAATTTAAAGTCCAGAAGATGGTGCCAATGGTTTTTTTGGTTTTATCCATAAAAGGATGTTATCTTAGTTTTTATCAGAATCAATGGATGTATTATTTATTTTTGAAGAGTTATAATTATTTATCAAAAGATAAAAACCAGTAAAAATGAATATAATTGAGATTAATTGAGCGATTTTGATTTGAGAAATTACCCAAGTGTCTGATCTGAAAAATTCAAAGATAAACCTGATTAAACCATAACCAATAAAGTATTTGGCAGTAGGATTTTTGGGAGAGAGTTTGATAACAAAAAATAAAATTAAATTTAAAGCGGCTTCGATATACCACAAAGGTATCTCTTGGTTGACAAAATTGCCTAGCCTACCAATAGATTGGCAAAGTGGCAAAATTGGAGTAATGGCATCTAAAATTTTTAAAATCGAAGTTTTTGTTAATAAACTATAAAAAAAGATAAAAATAATACCGGCTAATAAACCACCATAAATTCCAAGTCCCCCATTCCAGGTGGCAGGAATTGAAAGTAAATGTTGTGAATAATATGGCCATTGATCAATGACATGATAAAGCCGGGCACCAATGATTGAAAAAATAACTAAACCAAAAATAAAAAAATTTTGGTGATTTTTGGGAATAACGTTTTTCGATAAAAAGTAGTTAATGCCAATTAGAAGTGAAATACCGATGATCAGACCGTAGATATGCATGAAGTGGGTCCTGCGGGACTTGAAAAGCGACCAATGCCGATAAATCGGCACTGCTCTACCCAGGTAAACTAATAATATGATTAATTAGTTTTTCAATATAGATTCGACTTTTTTGCTTCTTAATAAAATTTTCAATTTTTCTTGCATCAGAAAAAGAAGAATACTCTTTTTGAAATACTAATTTTACCGGTAGATGTTTACTAGTATAACCGCTTTTTCCGGAACTATGATCATTAAGTCTTTTTTCAAGATTAGTTGTACTACCTACGTAATATTTGTTATTTGATAAAAGCAGAATATAAACAAATGCCATGAAGTGGATCCTGCGGGACTTGAAAAGCGATCAATGCCGATAGATCGGCACTGCTCTACAATATTAAATGATAAACAATTTTATCAGTATTGAAATTATTTGAGGAGAGAAAGGTGTAGGTGGGTCCTGCGGGACTTGAACCCGCGACCAATTGCTTAAAAGGCAACTGCTCTACCGACTGAGCTAAAGACCCAAGTTGTTAATGTAGATTGTATTAGATCGTGCCGGTTTTGGCTTCACGCAAGAAATACAGTTTACTACGACGGATTTTAGATTTAGGAGCACGCATTTTTTGAATAGATTCAATCCATGGAGAATTAAGTGGAAAGATTCTTTCAACTTTAACACTATCAGAAGCGGCTTTGCGAATTAAAATAGCTTTGTTTTCGCCAGCACCTTTGATGGCTAAGAGAATTCCATCGAAAGCTTGAGTTCTTTCTTTGTCTTTTTCTTTAATTTTGTAGTTGATTTTGAGGGTATCGCCAACAGAAAATTGGTGATCCTGGAATGTGAATGATATTGACATAGACTAACCGAGTATTTTATCTAAATGTTGGCCAGTAATCAATATGAAGGTTATCTAGTTGATTTTAGTAATTTGTGAGGTAGAATACACTTAGCTGATTATGCAAAGAGTAAATTTAAATATCAACTTTCCGCATGGCAGCTATGGCGTTTTAAATTAGTCCCGTGCAAGCGGGATTTTTTTTGGCCAAAAATTAAAAATTAAATA
>JAKQJL010000041.1 GCA_029561175.1 bacterium | reverse complement strand
AGTTTGCGGTGGAGCGACAATTGCAGTTGGGGCGGGAACAAATGCAATTCAAAGACCAGACGGGAGATATGCTGTATTTTGTGGTAATACTTCAAACTGGGGGTTGTATGACAGTAGTGTGGGTACTACTGGAATTTATTTAGCAGGAGCTTCGATAGGAGTTTCTTTTAGTGCTGGCTCGCATGCATTGATGAGAGATGATATGTCTTATTTGGTCTTTAGGGGTGTAGGTGGGACTGATATGATGATTTACAACGTTGGAGCAAGTGGTGCTGGAAGCTTGTTGTTAAATCCAAGTGCTTTAGGAGTTGGACCTTCATTGACAGCTGGGGCTTTGTCAATTAGAACTCAGCTAGGAAAATACTTGGTAATTAATGGTCAGGTTAATCAGTCTTACTTTTACGATCCAAATAATGGTAATTATGGAGCATTTTCAGTAAATAGTGGAGCAGGAATGGGTCCAACGGCAAATTTGACTGACGGAGCTCAAGCTGTTTGGCGTCAAGATGGTAAGTATTTATTGTTATTGGGTTCTGGTTCAACTGGGACAAATATTGTTGATGTGTCGGTGGGGACAGGGCAAACAATGTTTTCGGTGGGACCAACTTTACCAGCAACTCCAGGTTCGGGAATGACCATGTTTATGGGTCCTGATGGAAAATATTACTTAGTTAGGGGTGGTGGAACAACGGCGGTTGATAGCTACGACATGGGTTTTGTAATTGGTGGTGGAGTTACTCAACCAGCGTCATCAACAACAGCTTTTTATGAGTCAGAACCAATTAATGGTGGATCAAAATTAAGTTTAAGTAGCTCGTTAATATGGAATTCAAATAGTGAAGGAAAAGTGGATATGTATCTTCGAAGCGGTACTGATCCGGTTAGTTTGAGTACGGCTAGTTATAAACAAATATTAAGAAGTGGTGATAATATTGGTTTAGGGTCGACTTCAGAAACTTGGGTTCAAGTAAAAGTGGGAATGAAACGTGATTTACCGGCATTTTTGGACCAGGACTGGGGAATTAGAAAGGCAAATCAAACTCGTTATCGAAGAAGTAATCGTGATCCGGCTTTGTATGATTTTACGATTGATAATTCAGCGGCGGTTCATAAAACTAAATTTGATTTTGGAGGCAGTACTGATGAATCGGGCCCGGTTCAAGTAAATTTAGTTAATGATACCGATAAAAACTTAGGATTGTCGCTAATGACATCGGTGGATTATGGAGCTTTGGCACCAGTAAATAACACTGTGTTATTGGGTAGTTTTGTTAGACATAAAACTTTAAATATTGCTCCTTCGCAAACGGTAATAGCGATGAAAAGACCAAATGGAAATTATACTTTAGCAATTGGGCAAACACTCCCCTACTCTTTGGTTTATGATCAAGCTAGCCAGACTTCATCGCTAAATACTGTTAATCCAACTGCTAAATTAGGAATTGGAGCCCAGTCTTTTAAAAGACCAGATGGTAAGTTTTTGATAGTTTTAGGAGATGGTAGTTCGGCAACAAATATTTATGATCCAGTTTTAAATACTTTTAGTAATGGTCCGGGTCTAATTGGAAATGTGGGGCGAGGTTCAATGGTAATGTCGTTACCTAACGGGAGAGTGTTGATTTGGCATGGAAATTATACCAATACTTCAACAATTTATGATCCGTTTGCTAACACAGTAATTGCTGGTCCGGAATCGAAGTCGCCAATTGGAATGGGGGCGTTGTATATACCCAGAGCTGATGGAACCTTTTTAATGGCCATGGGAACAACCAACGAAACTTGTTCGGCTCCAAGTTTGGGATCTAATTTATTTAATCCATATACGATGAGTGTGTCGTCGACGGCGCCAAATATTTCAGCTACTGCTGGGCGAGGAATTGGTTTGGGATCGATGGCAATTCCTCGGGTTGATGGTAATTGGTTGGTAGTTTTAGGAGCAGGATCAAGCGCTGGAACTGGTGCTAGTTCGGCTTGTGCAGCTTCAACAATAACTATGTTGTATAGTCCAGAAGCAAATAGGGTTTTGGCTGGTCCAGTATTAACAGCCTCGGCTGGCTCTGGAGCACATGCAATGCAACGAGGAGATGGAACTTGGTTAATAGTTCATGGGGGAGGTGTGGCTACTAGTAGCATTTATAAAGAAAAGGCAAATGCCTGGACAGCTGATATTGGATTGGGAGGTACGATGGTGACGGGGCCAACTACAACTGCTAACGTGGCAGCAGGATCATTATCGTTTCAGCGAGATGATGGTAAATATATTACCGTTATCGGAAATGCCTCAACAGTGGTGAATATTACTGATGCTTTGTGGATTGATAAGGGTATGTATAAATCGGAAGCACTTTATGTTCCAGATTTAGATAGTAATTCAACCTTAACTTGGAAAGCGAGCCCGAATTATTCAGGGATTTCGGCTGAAGTAAAAACTTCAACTACCAAAGAGGGTTTACAATCGGCTAGTGTTCGAGAAATTACCAGTCCGGGAATGTTGATTGGTGGTTCTAGTGGTGAAAAATGGTTGGGTATTAATTTCAATTTCAGAAGATTTTTCCCGGCTAACGGTGGAGTTTTAGCAGACAATTGGGTTAATTCAGGATCTGTTAATGGCTATAGTTTAAGACAGTTTTCAAAACCAACACTTAATGAATACAGCGTTACCAAAGATGTGACTCTAATGGATTTAAAAGCTGACGGAATGTCGGTATTTAGAGTTAGCTCAAATGGTAATGTTTATACATCTGGAAACGGAGTGATTAATAGCGGTGGGGCTGATTTGGCGGAAAATTATACTTCTTCCGATGAATTGGCTAAAGGTGAGGTGGTGGCAATTGATCCGAGTAATAATCATGGGGTTAAGCGGACTAAATATCAGTATCAACCAGATTTGGTGGGAGTGGTTTCTTCTGATCCAGGTTTTGTGGCTGGTTATGCCACTAAAAATTCTTACCCAGTAGCCTTGGTAGGAAGAGTGCCAGTTAAGGTAAGTACTGAAAACGGGATAATTAGAACTGGAGATCGATTAACTTCAGGATCGATTCCAGGAACAGCCATGAAAGCTACAAAAATGGGTAGAGTGATTGGAAAAGCTTTGGAGTCAATTGATGAAAATAATTTAATTGCTTGTCCGACTTCTGAATTTGGTAATACTCAGGCTAAATGTGGTATGGTGATGATGTTTGTTAATTTAACCGATTATATGGGAGTACCTATCGAAGAAGCGATGGGAAAAACAATTACTAACAAAGAACAAATTTTAGAATTTTTAGCTGATTATAAAAATAATTCGAGTAACCAAAACACATCACAATTATTTTCTGATCAAGTGGTTACGGGTGAATTGGTGGCAGATACTATTTTGGCTAATAAAATTAAAGCCAAACAAATTGAAGGTATCGAAATTTGGACCAATAAAATTGGAAGTTTAGAGGAAAAGATGGCTCAAGTTGTTGAAGACAAAGAGTCGAGTGAGTCGACTCAAATGGTTACTCCAACACCAAAAACTGAAAATAGCTTGTTAAAAGCATTGACTGAATTTTGGGGTAAAGTTTTATTTAAAGGTGAAACTGAATTTGAAAGTATTCCAATGTTTAGCAAAGAAATGGCTGGGTTTGCTATTTTAGAAGTGGGTGAAACTAGTATCGAAGTGAAATTTGAAAAAGAATTTAAAGTGGCTCCGGTGGTAAACGTTAGTTTAATGGTGGAGGATGATACTGAAGGAAGTGTTTTAGATGGCGATTTTAGATACTATGTAACCAAACAAAATCCTAATGGTTTTACTATTAAACTTAATCGGCCAATTAGTAGTAAACTAAAATTCTCGTGGTCAGCTTTATCGGTTAAAGAACCAAAGACATATCAGAATCCAACACCGACACCAACTTTAATGCCAACTGAAACGCCGTCCCCAACTTTGGTACCAACAATTGAAATAACTCCCCTGCCCTCAACGGTAGAATCAACAGAAAGTGCTAAAATGGAAATATGAAAATTGTAGGAAGAATAATTTTCTTTTTAATATTAACAGCAGCCTTGGTGATGGCAGGATATTTTTATTGGCAATATCAACAAGTTTCAGGTAATAAAGAAGAAAAAGAAATTAAAAGATTGGTAACCGAAATTGGAAAAATTATGATGCTTCCAGAAGAACAACCAACTTTAGCGACAGTAACCGATAAAGAAAAATTAGTTAGCCAGAGATTTTTTATGAATTGTCAAAATGGCGATAAGTTATTGATTTTTCCTTTAGCTTCAAAAGCAATTTTGTATCGACCATCGAAAAAAATAATTGTCGAAGTGGCTTCGGTTCAAGCAACTCAAAACCAAAGTGAGCAATCACCGGTAGTTTTAACAAATTTTAAATTGGTAATTTTAAACGGTACTGATACTAGTGGAGTGGCGGCTAGATTTGAAAAAGAAATTGCTGGTAAAGTAATTGGTTTAGAAGTAACTAAAAAAGAAACGGCGACTAAAAAAGATTATTTACAAACTGTGGTGATCGCTGTTAATAATCAGGCCAAAACAAAAGCGGATGAATTAGCAAAAACAATTGGAGCTAAAGTAGTAAATTTACCCGAAGGTGAAAAGGATTTTGGTGGTGATGTGGTGGTCATAGTAGGTAAAGATAAACAGTGAAAAAAATAATTAGTATTTTGGTAATTTTTTTAATTGGATTTTGGTGGTGGAGTAAAACTCCTTCGAAAGGAAAAATAATAACGAAAGAGATTGTTGAAGAAAAAAAAGACGAGATGGTAAAAATTGAAATTCCAAATAATTGGATAAACAATAAAGATGCTAAAGGATTAGAGTTTAACGGCCCTAATTCCTCTTATCGATTGATGATTAATAAAACTGACTGGAAAGGGAGTTGGGATGAGGTGGTGGGCTTTAGAATGCGTCAGTTGAATAAAGATTATTTAATGGAAGAAAAAGAAGATGAATGTAAATTTACTAAAAAAGATTCAAAAGAAATAACTTGGTACAAAAAAATTGATGATCAAGTTGTTTGGCGGGCATTAACTTTAAACACCAACGATTTGGAAATAGTCAAACAAGTGGAAGAATTGTTTTAGTTTTAAATTATAGATAATTTACCAAAAATTCAAACAAAAATTAAAAATACATTGATAATTACTATGTTATATTATTGTTAACTATGACTAAAGATAATTTACAAAATATTGCTCGTGATATTTATAGTGATTCAAGAAGACAATTTTGTGATTCCCTTGATCACAGAAAGTCTTCTGGTTTATCATTTGAAGATAATGTTCGTGTTCCTCCTGAAGGTGTTGATTATGACAGGTGGTGTAGTTTGGTGGGTACGGCATTGAGAGTTAATACTGTAGCTGTTAGAAAGATGTATGCGGGGTCAGTGGAACTAAATTTCCATAAAAATTATTATATCGATGATGATGTTAATGGATTGGATGTTGATAAAGTTACAGAAAATTATCCTTTAATGAGTGTAGCTGCACTTATGGTAAGGGAATTTTGTGAAGTTGATCCTGAAAGAACTAATGGAATTCAATTGAGATTAAAACAGACAGATGGAAGAATCGATAAAGATGTTGAAGAAAAAATGAAAAGATATAGAAATTATGAATGTAATTTAGCTGAACAATTGGTTAACTCTGGACAAGTTGGAACCTTAGATGAAGCTCGAGTTTTAGTATCAGTTGCTTCAGGAGTATTTTTTGAATGTAGTAATTTAATTGAATCTGCTGATAGAACTCAAGAAGTACGTTTTGGAGTTAGTAACGAAGATTTGCTGAAGTATATCCAGTTTGCAAAAAAAACTTATAGTGGTGGTTGTTCTTGGTGTGAAGTTACGATGGTTAATATAGATGGTAAAGAGAGATCGATAGCAGATGTTTTAATGTTTGGTAATGGGGACGAGGTTAATCAGATTAGATTTGGTGATGTAGATTTGTATGGTAACTATTCTGAAAAACAATTTGTTAGTGTATTAAAAGAAGGTCGTAAAAATAAGCCCAAAAGATCACCGGAATACTAATTGGTTGTGTGGACTACAGGGTTCTAGATTGGAACCAATTTATGTCTGAACTTAAATCAATATACCAAATTCTGCGTGGGAGTGTATCCCCCGCTTGGGCTAATTACTAATAAGGAATATAACCAATAGTAAGATGATAAAATTTGAATATGAATGATATTCCAAACTGTTTTTATAGAACGAGTATTAAAGCATTGGTGATGGACGAAGCGGGGTTAGTGTTGTTAGCAAAAAATATAAAAGGACAATGGGAGATTCCTGGAGGAGGGTTAGATTTTGGAGAAAACCCAATAGATTGTTTAAAACGGGAGTTAAAAGAAGAATTGGGATTAAGCGTAAATAACATTGATAATCGGCCTAAATTTTTTGTAACAGTGCAAGATTCAAATGGAATTTGGAAAGCAATGGTGGTTTACAAGGTAATTTTGGAAAATCTTGATTTTACAAAATCAGATGAATGCCAAGAATTGAAATTTTTTACCAAGGACGAGGCTTTGAAAGAAAATTGTCACCCAATGACAATCGGGTTTTTTAAACAAATGTAGTCTGTGGACCATGGCGGAGTCGAACCGCCCTTTCCGCAATGCGAATGCGGTGCTCTGCCAGATAAGCTAATGGCCCAGAAGATTTTTAAGTTCAGTGACTATTTTATCAGTGACACTGGCGATTACCAACTTTTCTTCAGGAGTAAACGGTTGAAGAACATAATCTTCAATTGGGATTTGATTAGTTGGTTTGCCAATGCCAACTCGAAAGCGCCAAAAAGATTGGGTACCTAATTGTTCAATAATTGATTTAATACCGTTGTGACCAGCAGGACCACGGTCAAATTGGTAGCGCCACTCCCCTACTGGAAGATCAAGATCGTCATGAATGACAATTAAGTTTTGAGGATTGAGTTTAAAAAATGCTAATAATTTTTGAACAGGATAACCAGATAAATTCATGTAACAATCGGGATAAGCAAAAGTATTTTGGCGATAATTAAACAGATAACTTTGGGTTTTGGCCTGATGGGTAAACTTTTGATCTACAGCTTGGGCATAGGCTTTTAAAATGTCTTGACCAAGGTTATGGCGAGTATGTTGATAGTCTTTGGTGGGGTTTCCTAGACCTATTATGATATTCATTGTTATAGTTATATGTTGATTAATTGCCTATGTATTGGTTTAATCTAATTTTAGACATTTGTTAGCAGTCACCAATGACGACTGCTAATGATTAATTAACTGATTAAATTCAGCTTCTGAAATGATTTTAACTCCAAGTTTCTGAGCTTGAGTGAACTTGGTTGAAGTTGAATTAGTTTCGTTGGTAATTAGGTAGGAAGTTTGGGAAGTAACTGAAGAAGTAATTTTGCCGCCATTAGATTCAATAACTTTTATTAAATCGTTTCGAGGAATAGAAAGGGTACCAGTAATACAAAAAGTAAGCCCAGAAAGTTGCGAAGAATTAGAGCTAGCTATTAGCTCAACTTGAGAAAGAATTGACTCGATCCATGGGCGGCGTTGATGAAGACCGTCAATGATTTTTTGCGCTAGGGTGGTTTTAAAACCCTTAATGGCCAAGAGTTGATCTAAAGAAAGGTCAAGAATTTTTTGAGGAGTATCAAAACCGGCAGAAATTAGTTGCCCAATTCGTTGACCACTAAAGTTAGGGATAATGGCTGAGTCAAAAACTTGTTTAAGAGTAAGACTTTTTTTAGATTGAATTTGGGAAATAATATTTTGAGCACTTTTTTCACCTAAGTTTTCCAAATCTTTGATATCGTTGACAGTTAACAGATAAAAATCTCCAGGTAATTTGACTCGATTTTCTGAATATAATTTTTGGATGGTTTTTTGAGATATTCCTAGGATTTCTAAGGTTTGGCAAAAGAGATTTAAGGAGCCAATGATTTGAGGAAGACAGTTGGGGTTAGGACAGCGAAGAAATTTGTGATCTTGAATTAACTGGTGGTGGCATTCAGGACAGTTTTGAGGAATGGTGGTGTGGCCAGGAGTGACTTTGGTAATTACTTTTTCGACATGGGGAATAACATCGCCGCGGCGACTGATTTCGACAATATCGTTTTGATTAATATTTTTTTCAATGATTAGCGAGGCGTTGGCCAGAGAAGCGTAAGTAATAATGGCCCCAGAAATTTCAATTGGTTCAACTTGAGCGACGGGAGTAATGGTCCCTAAAGGTCCAACTTGCCAAGTGATATTTTTAATGACAGTAGTGTTGGATTGAGATGGAAACTTGTAGGCAACTTGGAATTTGGGTCGATTGTTTTTAAAGCCTAAACTTTGACTAAGTTGATAATCGTTAATTTTAATGACTAAACCATCGGTGTCGTAAGGGTAATTGGCTCTGTTTGATAAAAATTGTTGATAAATTGATTCAACTTGATTTAAATGATCTACCAAAAAATTTTCAACTGGAGTAAAGCCATTGTTTTTTAAAAAATTGATTTTTTCAGATTCGGAAATGGTACTGGGATAAAGATCGACAGCGTAAAGACTGCAAAATTCTGCAAATTGGCCATCTAGTCGTTGAGATAAACCAGAAGCAGCGTTGCGCGGATTAGAATATTTTTCGGAACTGATTTGATTTAATTTTTGAAAATCAGTTTGGGTGACCAATATTTCATGACGAACCGAGCCAGAAAAATCAGAGCTAATTTGAGCAACAAAGTTTTTCATTTTAACCACATTTTGACTGATTAGATCGCCTACTTGGCCGTCACCTCGGGTAATAGCTTCAACAAATTGGCCATGTTGATAAATTATTTCTAAAGAGATGCCATCGCATTTTGGTTGAATGACAAATTCGGTAGAGAGTGGAATGTTTTTTAGTTCGAAATAGTGAATCAAGTCAGCTTGCGAGGTAACTTTGTTTTGCGACCCCATGGGCATGGAGTGATTTTTTTTAGCAAAGCCAGTGTCGAAATTTGGATGGCCAATTTTTTGAAATAGCCGATGATGAGGCGATAATCTCTTGAGAATTTCTTCTAGGGTATCGTAGGTGTGATCGTCCATAATGGGCTTACTAGTGGTGTAATAAGCTTTTTTGGCATCGATAAGAATCTGACCAATTTGATCGGGAGTTAGTGTTTCTAAATTAAAATCTTTAAGGGTTAACATTAGTTAGCAAGACAGTAATAGGCGCCTTTGGTGGATCCTTTTTTAATAACCACCTTGTCGTCGATTAGCTTTTTTAGGTCTCGCCAAATTGTATCGTCTGAAACCATGGGAAGTAAAGATTGAGCATCGGGCATTCTTAAACCCCCAAACTGTTGCATGTATTCAACTAGTTTGATTTGTCGTTCAGTTAGGTGAACTTGATGACCGCCAAGTTTTTGTTTGAATTTTAAGTCTCGGGACAATGCTTGAACTTTTTCTTTAACTCGATTTAATTCAATAGCTAAGGCTTCGGTATAGTATTCAATCCATTTGGTAGTATCTCGTTTAAAAATTTCTGATGATAATTGATGGGTAGCCTGAATAGTGTTGTAGTAGTTTTCAGCGTTGCGATCAAAATATTCTTCGAGAGAGAATAATCTTTTAATGTCGTAACCTTCAACGGTCAGAGGTAGAACTGAAAAGGCCCTAGAAACCCGACCATTGCCTTCAATAAAAGGATGAATAGCCACCATAATATATTGAGAAACAGCCGCTTTGATAACTGGATGAATTTCTCGCGAAACAGGGTGATTTAACCAATCAACAAAGTCGGTCATTAAATAAGGTACTTCGATGGCTGGAGGTGGACGATGAGCAATTTCGCCAGTTTTGGTGTTTTTTAAAACCACTTGTTGATGACGATATTTGCCGGATTCGGTTTCAGAAATAATTTTGGTAGTAGTTAATTCGTGAATACGTTTAATAATGCTTTCGCTATAAAAAAATGGTCTTTTGCCTTGATCATCAAATTGAGGGACAGTTTTTTCGTCAGGAAGAGGCATGTTGGCTTCGTACAAAGACCATAACTCTTCAAGATAATTCATAACATTACGGTAGTTAATTACTTCTTGAATGTCGCGATCGGTGGCAGTGATATTTCGGCCTTCAACTAATTTGGCAACTTCTTGATAAGTTAAATCATTACCTTCAATTCGGGTACCGTAATGGACAGTTCGGACCATAGCTTCTTCTCGAAATTGTTTTTCGTAAGCAGGAATAAGTGGGGCTTCGTCGATTATGGCTTTGGCCGCTTCAATAATCGAGATATTTTTAAGAATCTTATTATTAATGGTAAAAACCGGAGAAAACATTTGGAATAATTATAGCACTAAAAAAATAATCTATGAGGTGAAAGTGCGGAGAACATTAAAGTAAGTTGATAAATAAAGAGTCGAGAGCTGATTTTGGATCAACATTAGCGTTAACTAAGTTAAGAGTGTGAATTAATTGATTGATAATTTGGTGGTTTTTAGGGTTTGGCTGGGAAACTAAAATTTTTTGCCACGATTCGAGTTGAGATTCAAGATAGTTTATAGTTTCAACTTTGTTTTTGGCTAAACTGTCGGATAAAAGCAGTGCTTGTTCAAGAGTTTTTGGGAGGGTGAAAGCTTGATCGGTGGGTTGATTTTGATGATCGAGAATAATTTGATGGCAGCGAGATAAAACAGTGGTAATAATTTTAGCTGGATGGTTAGTAGTGAGAATAAAGTAATTTTGCTTGGGTTCTTCAAGATTTTTTAAAAGAGTGTTTTGAGATTCGAGGCTAAGTAAGTGTGCATCGGGAATAATGATAATTTTTGATGAATGGGCATATGGTTTGAGAGAGATAAATTTATCGAGTTGACGAACAGATTTAATATCGTACTCAGTAAGAGTAAGCAAATCAGGGTTGTTGGCTAGTTGATGATCTAGCTGAGCGATAAGCTCAGATATAACCTTAGAATCAAAACTATTTTTATAGATTAATAATGTCGATGGAAATAACATGGATAATTGTATATTATCTTATTAGTATATGGTAATGTCTGCCCAAAAGAATTATAAAAATATTCGTGAAATATTGCTTGATCGTCAATTGATCGACGAAAAAGCGGCTGATGAGATTGCCTTAAGACAGCTTAAAACTGGAGAAATAGAAGAGGAAATAATTAAATCATTAAGATTAGTTAGCGAAGAAGATTTTGTTAAAGCAAAAGCTGAATTTTTAAACGTAGAGTATGTTAATTTGGATGAGATTGGATTTTCTCCGGAAGCATTGGCGTTAGTTCCAGAAAGTGTGGCCACTAAATATAAGGTAGTGCCATATAAAATGGATACTAAAAACAAGGTTTTGTTGGTAACCATGGCTAATCCCCTAGATTTGGAAACGGTAGAGTTTTTGGAAAAGAAATCGGGAATGCAGGTTAAGACGGCAATGTCGATGGAGAAACAAATCGAATCGTTTATTCGAGAGAAATATATTCGAGAAAAAGGGATAACTTCGGAAGTTACCAAAGCTTTAGATGAACATAAAAATGAAGAACAAATAGTTGATGAATCTCGAAAGAAAGTATCAGCTGAGGCTCCGGTAGCAAAAATTGTAAATACTGTTTTGGAATATGCAATTAAGGCGCGAGCTTCGGATATTCATATTGAACCTCAGGAAGATAATGTTCGAGTTCGATACCGAATTGATGGTGTTCTACAAGAAAAATATGTGCTCCCTCGAAATGTGAATGACGCAGTAGTGTCGAGAATAAAAATTTTGTCGAGCTTAAAAATTGATGAGAAAAGAGTTCCTCAGGATGGTCGGTTTTTCTTTTCAGTGGATGATAATGATGTTGACTTGCGGGTATCAACCTTACCAACAACTTATGGTGAAAAAGTGGTAATGCGGTTGTTAAAGAAATCTCAGAAAGTGCCTACTCTTCAAGAGTTGGGATTGAGAGGTTTGGCTTTGAGAAATTTAATGGATGGGATTGCTAGACCTCATGGAATAATTATTGTTTGTGGCCCAACTGGATCTGGTAAAACCACTACTTTATATTCTGTTTTGGATATTGTGGCAACTCCGAAAGTTAATGTGGTAACAGTGGAAGATCCAGTGGAATATCAAATGAAGGGAGTAAATCAAGTTCAAGTTAACGTTCAGGCAGGTTTGACTTTTGCTTCGGCATTAAGATCATTTTTGCGGCAAGATCCGAATGTAATGATGGTAGGAGAAATTCGGGATACTGAAACTGCCGAGCTAGCAATTAATGCTTCTTTAACTGGTCATTTGGTGTTTTCAACTTTGCACACAAACGATGCGGCTGGAGTTCCTCCCCGAATGTTGGATATGGGGGTAGAACCATTTTTATTGGTGTCGTCGTTAACTTGTGTGGTTGGTCAACGGGTATTAAGAAAAGTTTGTAAAAACTGTTCAACTATGGTTAATGTAGATGAAGAAACTTTAAAAGAATTTAAAACTACCTTGGGTCCATTATTTAATATGGTGGAAGATAAATGGAAAAAAGAAGGAAAGCCAATTCAAATGCCAAAGATTATTGGGTGCGATAAATGTAATAACACTGGTTATTTGGGAAGAATTGCTATTTACGAAGTGATGCCAATTTCTGAAAAAATCGGTAAATTGGTGGTGGAAAAGAGATCGTCGAGCGATATCCAAAAACAGGCAATGGAAGAAGGAATGCTAACAATGAAACAAGATGGTTTTGTTAAAGTTTTAGAAGGAATTACTACCATCGAAGAAGTTCTTCGGGTGGCTCAATACTAATATGGATCAAACAATCAGACAACTTTTAATAATGGCTGGGGCGAATAAGGCTTCAGATGTTCATTTGTTTTCATCGGTATTGCCAAAATTTCGAGTCAATGGTGAATTAATTGAAGTGGCAAATTTTGAAATTGGTCGAAGTGACGAGATGAGCCAAAAAATTTTGTCGATTTTAAACCCAGAGCAAATAAAAAAATTTGAATTAGAAAAAGAAATAGATTTTTCATTGGCAGTTGATGAAACAAGATTTCGAGTAAATATTTATTATCAAAAAGGTGAAGTGGCGGCAGCTTTAAGAGTGGTTCCGTCGGAAATTAGATCTTTTGAACAGTTGGGGTTGCCTAAAATTGTTAGTGAGTTTGTTAATTTAAAACAAGGTTTTGTATTAATTACTGGTCCAACCGGACAAGGAAAGTCAACGACAGTATCGTCAATATTAAATGAAATTAATCGAACTCGAAAAACTCATATTGTAACCGTCGAAGATCCAATTGAATATATAATTAAGCCGGAAAAATCGATGATTTCACAACGCGAACTTGGTTTTGATACTTTAAGTTTCAACTCAGCTTTACGTTCAGTTTTAAGACAAGATCCAAATGTAGTATTTATTGGAGAAATGCGAGATTTGGAAACGATCCAATCGGCTTTAACGATTGCTGAAACTGGTCATTTAGTATTTTCAACTTTACATACCAATTCGGCGGCTCAAACAATCGACCGAATTATTGATGTTTTTCCAGAAGGAGCCAAAGAGCAAATTAGAATGCAATTATCGACAGTGATTTCAGCAATTGTTTCTCAGAGATTAGTGCAAACATTAGATGGAGGTAGATTGCCGGCGGTGGAAGTTTTGGTGGCTAATTCGGCAGTAAAAAATAATATTCGAGAAGGAAAAAGTTTTATGATTGATAATATTATTCAAACTAGTGCCGATGCGGGAATGATTACTTTAGAGGGATCATTGGCCAGATTAGTTAATCAGGGATTAGTAAGTGAAGAAGTGGCAATGAGCCATGCTTTAAAACCAACTGAATTTACTAATAAACTGAGGAGTATTAAAGGGATATGACGAAATTTAATTATCGGGCTAAAGACTGGAATGGAAAAAATGTATATGGAGTAATTGATTCGTCCGATAAACAGACAGTAATTGAGTCGGTTAAAAATAATGGATTAATTTTGTTGGCTGTAAGTGAACAGAAAAATGGACTATTAGGTGAACTATCTAAAAAAGTTTTAAATCGAGTGGGTTTAAAACAAGTGGCAACTTTAACTCGTGAGTTAGCAACCATGATGAATTCGGGTTTACCTCTAACTGATGCTCTTTCCTTATTAAGAGATCAATCGGAAAACAATCCTTCGTTGTATGAGATTTTAGATAATTGTTTGACTGGAGTTAGAGGTGGTCTACCTTTGGGCAGATGTTTAGAGAAATATGAAGGGGTTTTTGGAGAAGCTTATGTAGCATCGATTAAAGCTGGAGAAGAAGGTGGTGTGTTGGAGGAAGTCTTATCGAAGTTGGCCATAAATTTAGAGAATCAGGATGAGTTTGTGGCCAAAGTTAAAGGGGCAATGGTTTATCCAGTGATTGTGATTGTGGGTATGATTGCCGTGGCAATTATTATGATGGTGGTGGTGATTCCAAAATTAATGGGTTTGTATGCTGATTTTGGTGATGCCAAATTGCCGGCGATTACTCAAGGAATGATGGCGGTTTCCAACTTTATGGCTAAATGGTGGTTTTTACTGCCAGTTTTAATCGGAGGCGCAATTCCAGTGTTTAGAATTGGGTCGAGATTGCCTAACTTTAGATACAAAAGAGATAAAATAATTTTAAAGATTCCAATTGCTGGTGAGTTAATCCAAAAAACAATCTTGGCTAATACAATTAGAACTTTGTCGATGTTGTTAACGGCGGGTATTACTTTGGTTGATGCTTTAAGAATTGTTTCTAATGTGGCTGATAATGAAGTTTTTAATCAGGCATTTTTAAAAATTGCTGAAAGAGTTCAAAAAGGTTTTTCAATTAGTAGCTCTTTTGAAGAAACTGGAGAATTTCCTATTATTGTAAATCAGATGGTGTCTACTGGAGAAGCGACGGGAAAACTAGATGAAGTTTTACAAAAAGTATCAGAATACTTTTCTAAAGAAGCCGAACAATCGGTAAAAGCGTTAACCTCAGCTATCGAGCCATTGATCATGATTGTCTTGGGAATTGGGGTAGGATTTTTGGTGGTGGCGGTATTAATGCCAATATATAACTTGACAAGCCAATTTTAGTGATAAATAATGGATGTTAGAAAGATTATAATTTTTTACAAAATGAAACAGAATTTAAAAAAGATGAGTGGTTTCACCTTAGTGGAACTGTTAATCGTAATTGCTTTAATCGCAATTTTGTCGGTGGCGGTTTTAGCAACCATTAATCCAATTGAACAAGCTAACAAAGCTAAAGATTCGACGGTTCAAAACGATGCCGCTGAAGTCATGAATGCTTATGAAAGATTTTATGCTAATAGTCAATCTTACCCATGGATGGTTTATGGTCCTGCTGGTAATAAACCTAGTGTTGAAACTGCTATGTTGTTAAGATCGGACACTATTGGTTTTGGTATTTGTGATGCGAGTGCTACTTTAACAGATCCTGCCACAACTACATCTGCCGCTTGTTCTACAACAAGTACGACTCCGGGTTTATTAATTACTAAAGACGAATTAAAACCTGCTTTTGTGGGCAAAGATGAATTTAGAACCGTAGCTTCACTTGATGAGAATGGTTTGTGGATGTATAAAGATAGCGGTTCTGGTGGTTCTATCTATGTTTGTTATGTTCCAAAAGCAAAATCAAACAGAGATACGGCAACAAATCAATTATGGTGTTTATTAGGAGGGGCAACACCTACACGCATAGCCGCTGGTACGGGAGATTGTGCTGCTCCAACAAGTACTGGAGATGATGCTTGGGGTGAACCAACTACAGCAATTACTTCAGGTGAAGTCGCCATATTTAAATGTGTTCCTTAATTTTAGTTAATTTAAAATCCCGACTTCGGTCGGGATTTTTTGTTAAAGTAATTTATGGAAATATATTTTGGAGTAATTAAATTTTTGTTGGGATTATGCTTGGGAAGTTTTGTAAATATGTTAACGTATCGCACTGCGTTGCGATACGAAATAACAAGAAACAAATTACAAGGAACAAACCAAAAAAGAAGTTTTTGTGATCATTGTGGTAAGCAATTAAAATGGTTTGATAATGTTCCCCTGCTCTCTTGGCTATTATTAAAAGGAAAAAGTCGGTGTTGTGATAAAAAATTATCGATATCTTATCCGTTAGTAGAATTGTTGTTAGGAATATTATTTTTGGTGAGTGATTATTGGTTGTGGCCAATAGAAGTTTTTTTAGTTTTTAGTTTGGTTTTTGATTTAAAGTATATGATTCTTCCCGATTTTTCGACTTATATTTTAATTGGTTGGGCAACTATTTTTAATCATTTTTTGTTGGCGAGCTTGGGGTCGTTTTTGTTTTTATTAATCTTATATTTGGTAACTAAGGGTAAAGGAATTGGGTTTGGAGACGTGAAGTTAGCCATATTTATGGGCATGTTTTTAGGATTTCCCAAGATTTTGGTTGCTTATTATTTGGCGTTTATTATTGGGGCCATAATTGGAGTAATTTTAATAATTTTAAAAATTAAAAAAAGAACTGACCCTATCCCCTTTGGACCATTTTTAATTGGTGCAACTGGTATTAGTTGGTGGTGGGGTGATAAACTGATGGAGATAATTAAAATATGGCTATGAAAAAAAGAAACGGTTTTACTTTGGTAGAATTATTGATTGTAATGGCAATATTGGCGGTATTAACGATGATGGCAATTGGAATATTTAATCCGATTGTGTTGACCAATAAAGCCAAAGATGCTCGAAAGAAAAAAGATCTTTCAAGAATGAAAGTGGCTTTTGAAGAATATTATAATGACAAAGGTTGTTATCCAACTGAAAGTTTTATTGAAGGAATTGATTGCGAAGGAAACGGTTTTTCACCATGGTTATCTTCTTGGCCGTGTGATCCAAATGGAAATAAATATTACTATATTACTGACTGTAATGAGTCTGATTGTTGCCCAAAATGGTATAAAGCTTATACCAAATTGGAAAATAGTAAAGATAGTGCCATACCTGCCGATTGGGCAACCAGAACTGGAAATTATCATGTGGGGGATGGGTCGTTGTCGAATAGTCAGGTCAATTATGGAGTGTCGAGCTTGAATGTTAATTGGGACGATTTTGTTTTAGAAGAAATATGTACTTATGGAAATACAAAATACTGCTATGGTCCTCAAGGAAGCAATCCTTGTCAGCCTTTAGATTCTGGTCAGCGACATAATAATGCTTATGTTGGTAGCTGTTCACCTCAGTGTCGAGTTAGCTGTTGTCTGGATGGTAAAGTTTGTAATTAAAGATAGATTATTCTAATATTATGATAATGAAGAAAAATGGATTTACTTTAGTAGAACTTTTGGTGGTGATATCAATAATTTCAATTTTAACAATTATTACCGTGTCTCAATTTCAAACAGCTAAAAGAAAGTCTAATGATGTTCAAAGAAAAGGAGATATTAATTCGGTAAGTAAGGCTTTATTAACTTATTATAATGACTACAATTATTTTCCAAATGCAGTTGATGGCCAAATAGAAGGAGCAATTTGGGGTGGATCTTTTGAAGATACTACCTCAACTCCCGCCTATGTTTATATGAAGGAAATGCCTCGAGAAAATTATTTAGATGTCCCCTATTGTTATCAGGTGGATGATTCAAATAGCCCCAAAAAATTTGCTTTGTTTGCTCAATTAGAAAATACTGAAGATAAAGAGTGTATCGGTAGTTATTCATGTAATGGAAATAGTTATTGCTATGCGGTGACAAGTCCAAATACTAGTTTAAATGAAGATGGAACATTCAAATAAGGGTTTTACTTTAATTGAATTGTTGGTAGCTATTGGCATAATTGCAACTTTAACTGCAATTTTATTGCCAAATTTTATGGGGGCTCGGGAAAGAGCTAAAGATGCTCAAAAAATCCAAGATTTGAATTCAATTAAGAGTGCTTTGAGACTTTATTATAATGACCACCAGGCTTATCCAACTGGAACTGAGGAAAGATTAGGTTCTTCGTTTTCAGAGTATTTACCGACAGTGGAAAATATTGGTTTTAGCTATAGTTATACTCAAACAAATGGTGGTGATGGATTTTATATAACTGCACCTTTGGAGGCCAATCGGGGTGATGATGGTAATAATTCTCAATTAAAATGTGGTTTAACTCCTACCCCAGGTTTGTTTGCAGTATGCGCTAATTAAAAATTAAATAAAAATGAAAATTAAAAATAAAAATGGTTTTACTTTGTTTGAGTTGCTAGTTTCAATTTCAATTATTGGAATTATGGTAGCTTTGGCAGTAGTGTCGTATTCATCAGCACAAAAAAAGGCCAGAGACTCGAGAAGAATTCAAGATATGCAGTCGGTTCAGAAAGCCGCTGAGATGTATTATTCCCAAAATAATTATGCTTATCCAACGACGACCGGAACTTGGGTGGCTGGAAATGGAGAGACAATTTTGGCGAGCTATCCGATTGATCCTAAAGGTGGTAATTACACTTTTCCAACTACAATAACTACCAGTGCTTATTGTATTTGTGCGTATATGGAGGAAGGTAAGGGAAATTCGACTACAAATGCTTGTGCTTTTGCTTCAAGTGGAACTTTGAATTGGTATTGCGTTAAAAATCAGCAATAAATATGAAAAAAGGTTTTAGTTTGATTGAGTTAATAGTGGTGATTACCATTATTATGGTAATCTCGGTGGTGGGTTTGATAAGTTATTCTGGTCAGAATAAAAAAGCCAGGGATTCGAGAAGAATGGCAGATTTAGAAAAATATCGAGTGGCCTTAGAAATGGCTCGGCAAGTTGGGTCAACTTACCCTACTAGTTTAAATACTTTGGTGACCATGAATTTGATGTCGGCGACTTTGGCTGATCCAAACAAAGATTATAGTTATTATTACAATCGAGCGAGTGCTTATACTTATAGTTTGGGGGCTCATGTTGAAGATTTGGGATCAACTAATTCGGCGGGAATTGGAAGCTGTGGAACTAGCGTTACTTGCAATTATCTATTGACTAATCCTTAATGAAAAAAGGATTTACGATTATTGAGACGATGATAGTAGTTATCATCGGCATGATAGTGATCGGGACTGGAATTACCAAAATTAATTCTTTTTTAATTCGGGAAGAATTAGATAAAGCTGCCAGCGAATTGGCAAATATGTTAAAACTAGCCAAGAATTATGCGATCACTTCTCAGCGTCCAAATGAAATGGTAACTGATTTAAACAATGTCAGAGTTAATGTTTCTGAGTCTGGGGTGGTTACGGCAGAGGCTAATTTAGGTGTTGGTGGAAGTTATTTTGTAAAAAATATATCATCCAAGGGGGTTAGTTTGAATCAAGCGACTTTTATTTTTTCTTCTCCAGAAGGAAAATTAGTTTCAGATATTGGAGTTCCTTTAGGAATTGATGAAACTGTGGCTGTGGTAATTTCTCACCCAACTTCAGAAGTTGGGTATGAGGTTTGTGTTTCTTCTGGAGGGATAATTAGTGAAAATAAAAAAAATTTTGAAGAAAGAAGAGAGAGCCCGACAGCAACACCAACTCCAACTCCTGTTTGTTACACTCGAGAAAGTACTTGTTGTTGGGAAAATTGCAAATCTTTTACCTGTAATGCTTTATATAATGTAGATACTAGATGTTATACGTTGGTTAGTTGCGGAGAAGATGATTTTCAAACTAAATAAATTAAATTTAGGGCAAAGTTTGATTGAAGCAGTTTTTGCGATTACTATTGTAATGGTTTTGGTGGGTGGAGTGGTTAAGCTGGTTTCTCAATCAATAAGTGCTAAAACAAAAACTTTTGATCGAAAAGTGGCTACTAATTTAGCTACCAGTGTGATTGAAGATTTTGTGGTGATTGAAAAAAATCAACCAGAAAATTTTTGGAACGTTGGTTATTGGAATGCAATTGATGAAGTTAAACAAAGTAAAAGTGGTTATCCGGATTATAGCTATATGGTTAAAATTAACTATATTCCTACCCAGTTTACGTTTACGGCGGCGAAGTTGGATGTAACGGTTAGTTGGAAAGAAAGTGGCGATTCGGTGGTAATTAGTCGTTATTTTGCCAAATGAAAGGGTTTACTTTAATTGAAACGATGGTGGTGGTGGCACTAATGGGGGTATTGCTGACGGCCACTAGCTTAATGATGATTAATACTTTGAAAGCCAAAAATAGAACAGTAGTAATGGAAAATGTTGAGCAAAACTCTTCTGAAATAGCTAGACAAATTAAAAATTTACTCTTGGCGGCTGAAGTTAATAGTATTTTATGTCCGGTTGGTCAGGGATCATCGATTACTTTTATTAATAGCAGTGATCAGGGAATAACTAGTATTGTTTGTAATAACGACAGAATTTCTTCTCAGTCTGGAATTTTAAAAATAAATAATTGGTTAACTAATGAAGCGGTTAAAGTTTCTAATTGTGAGCGATTTATTAGTTGTTCAACTATGCCGTCGGTGGATGGTGACAAAGTGAGTAGTGTTGAATTTACTTATTATTTGGATAGTGGAAGTACTTTGGCGGGAGTGGAAAATTATTCAAAAAAATTATTTAATTTTAGTGTAGGGATTAGAAATTAAAGTATAATGATTTTAGTGAATAAAAAAAATCAAGGACAAGTAGCTTTAATTGTTTTGTTGTTATCGGCAGTAATTATGACTTTGGGGTTATCAGTAAGCCGAAAAACAGTAACCGAAACAAAATTGACAACAGATGAAGAGCTGTTAAAAAAAGCCTTTAGTGCGGCCGAATCTGGAATTGAATATTATTTGGGTACCGGAGACAAGAAATATAATTCTGATTTTGATAATACTAAAGCTGAGATAACAACCGAGAACATTGGATCGACCGAGATATTAGGGTCGATAACCGAAGAAACCAGAGAAAAAGATAATGCGATATTTTGGTTGGTGGGGCATAATACAAATGGAAGTATTGACTACAATACTAGCTACAGCGGTGATCTAAATAATACCTATGTGTGTGTTGAAAACGATTATGGAGGTGAAGTAAAAATTGATGGTTTTGGTAGAAATGGCGCTAGTGATTATCAAGTAAAACGATGGTATTTTGATGGCAGTGGTTTTGCTGGTGCTAGTGATAGTTGTGGAAGTGGCTTTAAAAGAGTGGTAAATCTTAGTAAGTTGTCGGGTTTATTGCCATTATTGGTGGTAGTTAAGCCAATTACTGGTAACACAGCTATAATTTTAAATGGAACTAGTAATTTCCCAATTCAAGGAGAAGTGATTAGGTCTACTGGTTATGCTGGAGAGGTGTCGGTGAAATCGGTCAATCAAAAATTATCAATCAAAAAAACATATCAAGTGCCCGAGTTTTTACTAGAACCAATAACTTCTTTTGGGTCGGTGTTGAGTAATTAAAGAAATATCTTTATACTGATTCTATGAGTAATTTAATTGGCGTAGATATTGGCGTTGGCAGTATCAAGATTGTAAGTGTCAGTAAGATGGCAACCGGGTATTCTTTGGAAGCAATTGGTGAGACAAAAAATCCGAAAAGTGATTGGGTAAAAGAAGGATCAAAAGGCAAAGGGATGCAAGAAGTGGCTAATGCGATTAAGTCTTTATTAAATGATTTAAAAATTAAACCTAAACAGGCAGTAGTAAGTTTGCCGGAAGATGAGGTTGTTTCTAGATTAATTAGATTGCCACCACTAAAAGATGGTGAAATTATGGATGCTTTACGGTTTGAAGCTGAAACCTTTGTCCCCTTTCCTCTAAATGAAGTATCAATCGATTATGAGGAAATTGAAAAAGATGATGCTGGAAGATTGACTGTTTTTGCAATTGCCGCGAGAAATGATTTAATTGCTAGCTATGTAAAATTGTTTAAAATGGTGGGGTTAGAGTTGGCGGCAATTGAGTCACCGGCAATTTCAATGAGAAGAACAGTTAATTTGACCGTGTCTGATAAAGCCGCTTTATTGCTGATTGATATGGGTGAAAAGTATTCAGATATTATAAGTATCAATTCTGGAAATATTTATTTTACTCGGGCAATGTCGGTTGGTGGTGAATCTTTAACTCGAGCAATCTCGATTAATTTGGGGTTGGATATGGCGTCGGCTGAGGAGTACAAAAAGGCATATGGAATGAAAGAGATGGAACTTGAGGGAAAAATTAAAAGTGCGATTTTACCAGTGTTTGCTAATATGGCTGAAGAAATTCGTCGAGCTTTAGCTTCTTTTAGAGAAGAACAAGGTAAGCCGGTGGAGTTGTTGGTGTTAAGTGGTGGAGGGGCAAATATGCCTGGGTTGGCGGAAGAGTTGACAAAAATTTTGGGAGTTGAAGTTCAAGTGATTCAACCATTTATTAAAATGGATACTTCTAAGATTACTGTTCCCATTGATTTTAATTCTGATGGTTGTCGATATTGTTTAGCTGTTGGATTGGCACTAAGAGAAATACCATGAACGAGATGAATTTGAATTTATTACCGTCGAAAGCTAAATTTCAAAAGAGAAAGGTTGAATTGGTGGGGAAAACAAAAGTTTACATGATCGCGGTTTCTGGAGTTTGGTGTTTGGTATTGGTAGTAGTAATTATTCTGAACATTGTAGTGAGTGTTAGAAAAAAAACTTTAGAAAGACGATATGAGCTGGTTAAAACAGATTATCAGGGGTTAGCAGAGTCGGTAATTACTAGCCAAAACTTAAAGTATCGAGCAAAAATGATTGGTGGAGTGATTGCTTCTAGATTTGAATACTCAAAAGCATTTAAAGCTTTAAAATTATTATTGCCAAATGGGATAAGTATGAGTGATTTTAAAATGACTAAGAAAGGTGTTTTTGATATTAAAGCTTTGGCTAATGATGGAACTAGTGTGGATGAATTTGAAAAACTAGTTTTTGAGATAAATAAAGGTAATAATGAATTTTTTAATAAAGCTAAAATTATTGATGTTATGGTTAAAAACGGTGTTTGGAATCTTGAAATGGAGGTGTCAATGAAATGAAACTAAATCTTGAAATTCCAGAAACATTATTTGGTTTAGATAGCGGTTTAATTAAAGTTTTCTTTTTGCCATTTTTAGTAACAATAAGTTTAATTTTGTCGATTGGATTGGTAATTACTCCGCAAATTGATAAATTTAAATTAATGTCTGGTTCTAATCAAAAAATCGAAAAAGAAACTAAGGACTTGAGGGCAAAAGTTGACTATTTAGCCTCGTTAGATCAAAATGAATTACAAAAAAATGCTGGGTTTGTAAATAATTCTTTGTTACCGGAAAAAAATTCTTATTTGTTGGTAAATATTGTCAGAAAAATTGCTGATCGATATGGTTTTGGAGTTGATAGTTTTAATATTTCTATTGGTAATCTTAATCAAGATCAACAAAAATCATCAGTAGGCGGAATCTCGAGAATTCCAGTGAACGTTAAACTGATTGGTGATAAAGAAAAACAATATGATCTAATTGAAGGCTTGGAGAAGAGTTTGCCAGTATTGTCGGTGGATGATTTTAAAATTAAAAGCAATAATTCGAATACGATTGAAATGGAGATGACCCTATCGGCTTTTTATATCGAGAATAAAGATGTCTTGGCCAACGAAAAATTGACTTTAGCTGAATTAACGATGAAAAAAGAAGAATCGGAGGTTATTAATAAGTTGAGCAACTTTACCATGATGGAAAATATTTCAGCAATTGAAGGTAGTTTTGAAACCAAGAAAGATTTTACCAAGTTTGAAAGAAACGATCCGTTTACTCTTTAATTTCGAGATTATAGCGAGTATTAGGGTAGCAGAGATTAAGTATGGTTCGAAGTGATTTGATTATTTTGCCTTCTTTACCAATGATTTGACCAATCATTTCTTTGGGGGCAGAAATTTCAAAAATAGTTTGATCGCCCTCAACTCTTTCTTCAATCACCACATCATCAGGATTGGCAACGATAGCTTTGATTAAGTATTGGAGAGTTTGATTGATGGTGTTCATGCTTTTTTGGCAACTTTCTTTTTACGAGGATATTTATCAGGATTGATTAATTTATCGACCCCTTCGGTTAATTGGGCACCATTTTTAACCCAAGTGGTTAAAAGAGTTTGGTCGATACTAATTGTTTTTGTTTGAGGAGTATAAAAACCTAAATCAGCAATATATTTGCCATTGCTTTTTGAACGGCATTCGCTGACAACAACTCGATAAGTTCTTTGGTGAGTTTGACCTTTTGGTAATAATTTGATTTTAAGCATACGTGGAATTATATCAGATTAATTTTTAAATTTTAATTTTTAAATGAATCTATCCCAGATAGAGCGGCAGATTCTTCAGCTTTTTGCTTTGAGTTACCTTTTCCGGTAGAGATTTGTTGATCACCAATATACAAACCAACGGTAAAAACTTTTTGATGATCGGGCCCGGATTCTGAAATTGTTTGATAATGAGGGGTAATGTTAGTTTTCTTTTGTGCTAGTTCTTGAAAATAACTTTTTGGATCTTTAATGTTTTTTTGATTAGCAATTTTGATTAAACTTGGAGTTAATAGCTTGGTTAAAACTTGATCGATAGAATTGAAGCCACTATCAAGATAAATAGCTCCCAAAATACTTTCGAAAGTGTCAGCTAAAATTGAAATATTGTCTCGTCCTTGGTGTTTTTCTTCTCCATGGCTTAAAAATATAAATTGACCAAGATCTATTTGTTTGGCAATTTCGGCTAAATTTTCTGTTCTAACTGCTAATGATCGTTGATTAGTAAGGCTCCCCTCCTCTAATTCAGGAAAGTTGAGATATAAATAATTGGTAGTCCAAAGTTCGAGAACAGCATCTCCCAAAAACTCAAGTCGTTCGTTGCTGTGAGAATAGATATTTCGATTTTCGTTTAAATATGATCGGTGAACTAAAGATTGATTTAGAAGATCAATATTTTTAAAAAAATAGCCAAGATTATTTTGAAGAGTTTGAAGTTCCATCTGGAGAAATGGTTTTAATAACGCTGCCTAAAACACCATTGACAAAACCAAAACTAGTTTCAGTACCAAATTCTTTGGCGATTTCGACGGCTTCGTCGACTACAACTTTAGGAGGAACTGATTGGTTATAGAGCAATTCCCAGATAGAAAGTCTTAAAATTGCTAAATCAATTTTATTGATTTGGTCAATTGGCCATTTGGGCGCATTTACAGAGATATGTTGATCGATTTGATCGAGTTTAGAAACAATATCTTGTTGTTCTGGGTTTAATTGATTGTGTTGTTCAGCGTCGTAGGCAAAAAGCATTTGCATGTTTTTAATACGACGTTGATGGCGTGGATCTAATTTTGATTTCACGATTGTTTACAATTGGCACACTCAAAACCAACTTTTTTAGGTTGATTACAATGCTTACAAACTACGATTTTGGCGAGTGTTGTAGCAGTATGAGTAGCGCGTCGACGACCTTGTCGGCGGCTAGAAGGACGATGTTTAGGTAATGCTGTCATGGGGTTATTATAACAAGTTAATTGCTAATTCGATCAAGTTGAGTGGAATTTGCTGTTAACTGATGAAAGTCATAGTTGGGGTAACTTAAGGAGATATCGTTTATTAATTGATCGGCTTGGTTGATTAAATTAGTTTGATTAATAGAAGCAAGTTTTAAAGAAGGAAAACCATGCTGAATTAGAGAAAAGATTTCGCCTGGCCCCCTGGTTTGGAGATCGTAGGTGGCAATCTCGAGTCCAGAATGATGATTTATGAGATATTTTAGGCGATTAATGGCTGGTTGATTTTTGGTGGCTGAGAAAAAATAACAATAGCTTTGAAGTTGACTTCGACCAACTCGGCCACGTAATTGGTGGAGCTGGGCTAAACCAAATCGGTCGGCAGATTGAATGATCATTACTGTGGCATTGGGGTAATCGATGCCAACTTCAATAATTGGGGTTGTAACTAAGAGGTTGATTTTATTTTTGGCAAAATCAGCTAATATTTTTTGACGATCTTCAGTTTTTGTTTTGCCGTGGATTAGGGCAATTTTTAAATCTGGCAAAACTATTTTTAAATTTTCATAAGTAGTAGTGGCTGCTTTTACCGACTCTAAGTTTTCAGATTCTTCAATAAACGGGCAAACGACGAAACCTTGTTGTTTGGTGGTTTGAAGGTGGTTTGATAACCATTGAAAACAATCTTTTTCTTTTGAGGGTGGAACCAGAAAAGATTTGATTATTGGACGGTTTTGAGGAATAGTATCTAAATAAGAGAGATCGAGATGTTTTAAAACAGTTAAGCCAATGGATCGAGGGATGGGAGTGGCGGTCATGGTAAGCAAATGAGGTGGGTTGGCTTGGTGGTTGAGAAAGGATCGCTGGAGAACACCAAACTTATGTTGCTCGTCGATAATTAACAAACTAACGGGTGGCAGTTTTTTTTGATGATAAATTACAGCGTGAGTAGATATTAATAATCCTGTTTGAGGAATTTGATCTTGATGAGAACTGGTTAATAAGCTTATTTTTAGTTTAGGAAAAAGTTTTTTAGCTGTTAGGTAGTGTTGATTGGCAAGAATGTCAGTGGGGGCCATTAGGATAGATAATTGACGATTTTTTTGGACAAAATAAGCGGCTGCCAAGGCAACAACTGTTTTTCCAGAACCAACATCACCTTGGATTAATCGATTGGCTGGAGAGCTTTTTACTAAATCAGAAAGAACTTCGGAAATAACTTGATGTTGACTGTTGGTAAGGGAAAAAGGCAAAGAGTTTAAAGGTAATTTAACTGACTTAAGTTGGCGGTGAACAGAAGATGCTTGTTGTTTTTCTTTAATAAATTTGGAGGTAACTTGGAGAGAAAGTATTTCATTAAGAGATAATCTATTGATGGCCTGATCTAAAAGTGATTGATTTTGGGGTTGATGAATGTTTTTAAGAGCTAATGGTAAGGATAAAAGTTGATATTTTTTTTGAATATCAACTGGTAATGGGTCGGAAATAGACGAAATTAATTTTAATAAATTAAGTGAAAAAATATTTCGAAACCAAGAAGAAGATAAACCTTTGGTTTCGTGATAAATAGGGATTATTTTTCCAGTTGAATTGCCAATATATGGAGTAAAAAGACTAAATTTATGTTGGTAAAGATTAACTTGTCCGGCTAAAGAAATAGTTTGACCAATGGTTAGTGATTTTGACAAAAAGGGAGAGTTAAACCAAATAGCAGTAATGACTCCGGTTTTATCTTTAATGATGGCTTTTTGAAGATTTTTGCCAAAACGAGTATAGATATTTTGGAAATCAATAATTTGGCCTTGAATGGTAACAAAATCATTTTCCGACAAATTGTCGATAGTGGTTATTTTTGAAAAATCGAGGTATCGAAAAGGTAAATGGTAAAGTAGATCGAGCGAAGTGGTGATATTTAAATTGGCTAATTTTTTGATGCTGGCTGGTCCAATTTTGGGAAGAGAGCTTAAAGTTAAATCCACAGCTTATGTTATCATTTAGTTATGAGAATCTTGGGCAGAAAAGTTCGTCGAAAAACAATCGAAAAAGGAATTTTAATTGTAGCAATGAGCGCTCTGTTACTATCTGGTATTGTCCCATTTTTGGGAACAATTCTTAAATGAATCGTTTTATAGAATTAATAAAATGTTGGTGGTTGTCAATGAAGTTAAAAACAAAATCTAAGAAGTTTTGGTATCGATTGTTTTTTGGAAGTTTAGTGGGAATATTGAGTATCTATTTTTTATTTTTAGTAATTTTTGCTTGGTTTAGTAAAGATTTACCATCTCCCAATAAAGTGGTTCGTCGGGATGGTTTTTCAACCAGAATTTTAGACCGGAATGGTGAGGTAATTTATGACGTTTATAAAGATGCAAAAATTATGCCGGTGGTGTGGGAAGAAATACCAGATAGTCTAAAAAATGCTACGGTAGCTGTTGAAGATAAAGATTTTTACAAGCATCAAGGTTTCGACATATTAACGCCGTTAAGAATGGTTAAAAACGTTTTTGTGTTTAAGAAACTGACCGGAGGCTCAACTTTAACTCAGCAATTGGTAAAAAATGTATTACTAACTTCAGAAAGAAGTGTAACCCGAAAAATTCGTGAGTTTATTTTGGCGGTTCAAATTGAAGCTAAATATAAAAAGAGCGAGATTTTATTGATGTATTTAAATGAGGTTCCTTATGGTGGTTCGGCTCGAGGAGTTGGGGCAGCTGCAGAACAATATTTTGGAAAAAAAGTAAAAGATTTGTCGCTAACCGAATCGGTAATTTTAGCTGGTTTACCACAAAGACCGAATACTTACTCCCCTTTTTCAAAAACTCCTAAAGCTTATGTTGATCGATCGGCTCATGTAATTAATCGAATGGTAGAAGATGGTTATATTAGCCAAGAAGTGGCAAAGACTACTCTGGAAGAAGTGAAAAATTTTAAATTTTATGAAAACACTTCTAAATTGGCGGCACCTCATTTTGTTTTTTGGGTTAAAGATATTTTGGCAGAGAAATATGGTGATGAAATGGTTGAGGGTGGTGGCTTAAAAGTTACTACTAGCTTAGATCTTAAAATTCAAGAAAAAACTCAGCAAATTGTTTCAGAGGAAATTGATAAAGCTGAGAAAATGGGAATTTCAAACGGAGCAGCAGTGGTGATGGATCCAACTAATGGTCAAGTGTTGGCAATGGTGGGTTCGAGAGGTTACAACAGTGATAAAACTGAAGGTCGTTTTAATGTGGTGACTCAAGCTTTAAGACAACCAGGATCGGCAATTAAACCAATTACTTATTTGATGGCTTTAAGACGAGGAATGTCGCCATCAACTATGATTATGGATACTCCGGTATCATTTCCAATCCCTGGTCAAAAAGATTACAGCCCTCAAAATTACAATGGTAAGTTTAATGGTCCAATGTCTTTGAGAAATGCTTTAGGAAATTCGATTAATACGATTGCAGTTAAGCTTTTAGCTCAAGTGGGAGTAGAAAATATGCTTAAACAAGCTTTTGAGATGGGCTTAACAACTTTAGAACCAACTCCGGAAAATTTAAAAAGATATGGTTTTGCAGTAACTTTGGGAGGCGCTGAAGTAAGGATGATTGATTTAGCTAGAGGTTATTGTAGTTTTGCTAATCAAGGAAAATTACCAGAAATGGCAGCAGTGTTAAAAGTTGAAGATAAGAGTGGTAAGGTTTTAGAAGAATATCGACAAATTGAGGGTAAACAAGTAATGTCACCTCAAGAAGCATTTTTGATTTCTAATATCTTAGCGGATAATTCAGCTCGAGAATTAACTTTTGGAGCAGTTAATGGATTGATTATTCCAAATTATCAGGTGGCAGTAAAAACAGGTACTACCAACGATAAGAAAGATAACTGGGCAATTGGTTGGACTCCAAATGTGTTGACAGCGGTGTGGGTGGGAAATAATGATAATACAGCAATGCTTAAGGTGGCTTCGGGTGTGTCTGGAGCTTCACCGATTTGGAAAAGAATTATGACTGAATTAGTAAAAACCAGACCAAAGCAGGATTTTCCGATTCCTGACAAAATTGTTAGTGTTGAAGTAGATAAGGTTTCGGGTTACAACTCTCACGATGGTTTTGCGGCCAAGCAAGATTATTTTATCGATGGCATGCAACCAAAGATTAATGATCCAATTCATTTAAAAATGAAAGTTTGTAAGGATAAAGCTGGATTGGCAACTCCTGAAGATATAGCAAATGGTAATTACAATGAAAGTGAGTATTTTAGAATTAAAGAGGATGATCCAGTATCTAAAGATGGAAAAAATCGTTGGCAAGAAGGTATCGATGGTTGGGTGAGTCAACAGTCAAATAAAGATAGTTATTATCCACCTGAAGGATACTGTCGGAGTGGTGGCTTGTTAGTGGTTAATTTTGACTCACCATCAGACCGCCAGACTACTGGTAATCAAGTTAGCGTTAAGATTAAAACTGATAACTTAAAAAAAGTGACTGAGGTCAAATTGTGGGTTGATGGAAATGAGGTTAAGGTGTGGAATGATAAACCATTTGAAACTGAAATTAATTTAGCCGATGGAGTTCACACTTTAAAGATTAGGGCAATTGATAAAGATGGGAATAGTGGCGAGAGGGAAATTAAAGTTGGAACTAATGTAGCTTGGGATTGGACTCCGGCTCCAACACCGACAATGACTCCAACCCCAACTCCAACTGTGGTAATTACACCTACTTTGATACCTTCTGTTACACCAACAATCACAAGTAGTCCGTAAAGATAGGATTAAACTAATTTGATATATATATTAGCACTCGAGCTTGAAGACTGCTAAGTGGATTTTTTTAGCAGTTTTATCGTCGCAGTTATAATAATTTACTCGGAAAGTATAGCGATTTTGATAAACATCAATGATAGAAATTGACCAAAGAATTTTAGGGTCAATTAAATTTTGATATTGGTTAATTAAGGTTAATGGATCTTGGGGTTGATCGAGAGCAATGTTGGCATCGAGAGTAATGATTTGAGAATTTAATTCAATTGCTTGGGTAGCTAAATGCTGAGGAACATAAGTAGGAAGAGATTCTAAATTATCAAGAATTATTTCAGCAAAATTATTGGTAACAGTGGCGGTTAAGTTTAGTTTTTTCAAATCATTTTCAAGTTGATTAGAAGAAGGATGATAGATGCCAAGAGAATAGTGTTCTTGGTATAAATTATCTTTTTTAAAATAGATTTTTCCAATTTCAAAGAATTGGGGAGTAGGTAGTTTAAAACGAGAATATTGGTCTAACTGGTTTTGAAGTGATTGAATAATACTTTGACGAAGAACAGGATACTCGGAATTAATTGAGTTCTGAGTGTAAATGGCAGTTTCTGGGTTAATTGGTAGTTTGGTTAAAGGCCAAGATAAGACTTCGTCGTAGCCTAAATCAACTAATTGATCTTTAAGAGAGTCGATTAGATAAAGCACCGGCGGAGTAATGTTTTGAACTTCTTTAAAAGCCAGAGGTTGATTGGTAGGGATGTTTTGATATCCATAGAATCTAACAATTTCTTCGGTAAGATCTTCAGAGATATTAAGATCTTTTCTAATTGATGGAGGAGTTACCTGATTATCAGTGATTAAACAACCAAGTTTGGTTAAGCAATTAATGCCAAAATCCGGAGAGATTTCAATTCCAGAATAAAGGCTAGGATAATTAAAATCATAATCGATTGGCTGAATATCTTTTGGGTTTGGATAATAATCAAATACTTGTGAGCCAATAAGACCACCACAATTTTCAAATATTAATTTTAGAAGATGCTGAAAAGCTTGAGGAATTAAATTTGGGTCAAGAGATTTTTCCAAACGAATACTGGCTTCAGTGGTGGCTTTAAGCAGTCGACTGTTTTGACGCACGGTGGTTGGGTGGTAGACGGCTAGCTCAACAATGGTATCGGTGGTTGAGTTGTTGATAGCACAAAACTCCCCTCCCCAGAAACTTAAGCTTAAAGCCCGATTTGGGCTATTTATCATTAAAACCGAAGGATCTACTTTTAAAACAGTTTTATCTAAGCTGGTAAATTCAGTGTATTTGGGATTCATTTCCCAAATTAAATGATCGGTAGATTTGGCGGTATCAAAAGCGTGACAGGGAGTTCCATACAAAAACATAATATAGTTGGTAAGATCCACTAAAGTATTGATTGAATTTACTCCATGGAGTTTTAAAAATGATTGGAGCCAAGATGGAGAAGGACCATTTTTTAAGTGGACAATTTTAGCTGCCATTACTCGGGTAACGTTGGAGGTTGAAATAACAATTGGCAATTGATAGTTTGAACTAGGACATTGGTAATCGGTGGAACTTAAGTCTAAATGATAGAGAACTGATAAATCGCGAGCAATACCGTAATAACCCAAGCAGTCGCCACGATTGACTTTGATATCTAAATCGAAAACGATTTGATCGTCAATCTTTTCATAAAAATTGCAAAAATGACCAATCATGGTTAAATCATCGCGAAGCTTTTGAGGCTCAATGTTTAAATCAGGCAGAAATTTTTGAAGTTCGCTATAAATTAGTTTCATAATTATTTATTTGGTTTGTAAGCGAGATTGCCACCCATGAGGGTGCGAATATCAGAAATATTATTTTGAGCCATAGTCCAACGATCTAAACCCATACCAAAAGCAAAACCTTGATAAATTTTAGGATCGATATTGGCTTTCTTTAAAACATTAGGGTGAATCATGCCACTGCCTCCCATTTCAATCCAGCCGGCGTATTTGCATAAAGGGCAACCGGCACCATGACATTTAAAACATTGCATATCTGGACCAACGCCGGGTTCAACTTCAGGATAGTATTTACAACGATAACGAACAACTACTTCTGGGCCATAAAGTGTTTTAAACATTAGGTCCATAGTTCCAATTAAATCTTTCATGGTAACACCTTTTTCAACGACTACAGCTTGATATTGGTGAAAAATAAAATGGTTGCTGCGATTAACTTTTTCGTTTCGATAGACACTACCTGGAAAAGCGGCTCGAAATGGTGGTTGGTGGTTGGCTAATAAATATGATTCGATAGTTGAGGTTTGAGTTCGAAGTAAAACCTGAGGCTCTTTGATGTAAATGCTGTCTTGCATGTCACGAGCAGGATGGTTGGAAGGAACATTGAGGCGTTCAAAATTATATTCGTCAGTAACTATTTCAGGGCTATGATAAATTGAAAAACCTAATTTCCTAAAAACTTCATTTAATTGTCTTTCGGTGGCGGTTAGAGGATGAAGATGTCCCACCTTCGCCAAGGCTACGGCGGGTAAACCAGATTTTTGTTTATCATTTATTATTGATTCAACGGTTTGGGATTTTTCAGTAATTAAATTTTCAACATCGTTTTTTAGTTTATTTAGTTCCAAACCAAAAGCTTTGGGGTCGGCAGCAGTTTTAATTTTAGAAAATTCAGCATTAATTAGGCCAGAGCGACCGAGATATTTAATGCGAGTATTTTCCAGATCAGTACTAGTTTGACAAGAATCGATTTCTAATTTTATTTCTTCAAGTTTCATATCTTGTCTATTATATTAAAAAAGCCCCCTTTAAGGGGCTTTTTGTTTTTTATAGGAAAGTCCCCCTGCCTGCCGGCAGGCAGGTCTTTATTTTAAGGAAGTAAAGATGGATTTAAAAGTAGCGGGATCTTTAACAGCGATTTCGGCTAACATTTTGCGATTAAGATCGATTTTATTAGCTTTTAATTTGCTGATGAATTTTGAATAACTAAGATCAAATGATGTTAAAGCAGCATTGATACGAATTATCCATAATTTTCGGAAATCACGACGTTTAATTCGGCGGCCATTGTAAGCATATTGACCGGAATGTAAAACAGCTTCATGAGCTGGTTTAAAACGGCGATTTCGCTCCATCCAAAAACCTTTAGCGGCTTTGATGACTTTTTTGTGATGTTGTCTTCTAACGACTCCTGTTTTTACTCTCATAGTTTTAATTAGGCTTTACCTAACATTTGTCGAACCTTTAATGCAAATCTACCTAGAACGGTTTTTTTACCTTTAAGACGTCGAAGTTGTTTTTTGGATTTTTTTCGTCGTAAATGACGATCAAATGCAGAACGGCAAAGAACTTTACCGTTTTTGGTAACTTCAAATCGGTTGGCAACCGACTTTCTGATTTTTAGTTTTTTACTAGCTTGTTTCATTTTAAGATTTCTTTTTAACCGGTGATAAAGTAAAGAGCAATCTTTTACCAATTAACTTGGCTTCGCCTTCCGGAGAGGCAATGTCTTCTAATTTCGATTTGAATCGATCGATTAGCTGATGACCAAATTCTACCTTTTGAATTTGGCGACCTTGGAATTTTATACTTAATTTAACTTTATTTCCAGAGGTCAAAAATTTTCTTGCCTTGTTGATGGCGGTTTCGAAGTCGTTTTCAGATACAAAAGGGGTAGTTTGGATCTCTTTGGTTTCCCCACCTTTAATACCTTTTTTCTCGGATTTAAGCTTTTTAGCTTCCTGATATTTAAATTTGGTAAATTCAATTAGCTTGACAACGGGTGGTTTGGCCATGGGAGCAATTTCGACCAAATCTAGGCCGGTTTCTTGTGACATTCGACGAGCTTCAGTCATGGAAACAACTCCGATTTGTTTAGCTTCATCGTCAACTAAACGAACTTCGGTGGCAGTAATATACTGGTTGGTTCGATAGAACTTTTTATTTTGAGTTTGATTTCGATAAGTGGCCATTGATGGTTTATTTTATCAGATTAAGTGATTTTGTGTTAATTAAGTCCTTAATTTTGGCAATAAAATCACTAACGGGAATAGCTCCGAGGTCTTGACCGTCTCTTTGGCGAACAGCGACGGCATTACTTTCGGCTTCGCGGCCGCCAATTACTAACATAAATGGAATTTTTTCTAATTGAGCGTCGCGAATTTTAGCCTGCATTTTTTCGGAACGATCATCAACTTCGGCTCGAATCCCCTGCTCTTTTAATTGTGCTAAAACTTGATTGGCATATTCATGCTGAGCATCGGTAATGGGAATAATTTTGGCTTGAACTGGGCTAAGCCAAACAGGGAAAGCTCCAGCAAAATGTTCAATCATGACACCCAAAAATCTTTCTAATGAACCAGAAATGGCACGATGAATAACAACTGGTCTTTCTTTTTCACCTTTCTCGTTAATAAAAGTCAGATCAAATCTTTCTGGAAGATTGAAGTCGCATTGAATAGTGGATAATTGCCATTCACGACCAATAGCATCTTTAAACATGAAATCTAGTTTTGGTCCATAAAAAGCAGCTTCATCAATACCAATTTTATATGGTAGATTTTCTCTCTCAGAGACGTTTTTTAAAGCAGCTTCAGCTTTTTGCCAAACTTCATCAGTACCGAGATATTTACCGTTTGGTCCGCGTACGGACAATCTTACCCAATAGCCGTCAAGCATACCCATGGTACCAAAGAATTCTTTAATGATGGAAACTATTGAAGAAATTTCATCTTCTAATTGAGAGACTCGACAAAATAAGTGGCCATCATCTTGAGTAATCGAGCGAACTCTGGTTAGACCAGATAATTCACCGGTTTTTTCATCTCGATAGACGGTGGCTGGCTCAAAATAACGAACTGGCATGTCGCGATAACTAAATTGGTTGTCAGTAAAGATCTGCATGTGGTGAGGACAATTCATGGGTTTCATGAAAAATTTCTCTTCCTTACCCTGAACACGAAAAATGTTGTCGCCAAATTTTTCTGCATGACCTGATGTTACATAGAGAGCTTCTTTGGTGATGTGAGGTGTCCAAACTCTTTGATAACCCTTATTTTTATGGATATCCCAAAGATAATTTTCGATTTCTTGGCGAAGAATCATACCTTTTGGTTGAAGAAGAGGTAAACCAGCTCCGATTAAGTTGGAGATAGTGAATAGTTTTTGATTTTTGCCAATGATACGGTGATCGCGACGTTTGGCTTCTTCAAGTATGAATAAATATTTTTCTAGTTCTTCTTTGCTATCGAAGGCGGTGCCATAAATGCGAGTAAGCATTTTATTTTTCTCATCACCATGCCAATAGGCACCAGCAATGGATAATAATTTAATGGCTTTGACTTCGCTGGTACTGTTAACGTGAGGGCCCGCACAAAGATCAAAAAATTCTTGGCCGGTGGTATAGATGGTAATAACTTCTTCGCGATTGGTAATACTTTCGAGCCACTCGATTTTGTAAGGGTTAGAAGAAAATAATTTTTTGGCTTCATCTAGAGAAATCTCGGATTTAGTGATAGGGAGGTTTTCTTTAACAATTTTGACCATTTCGGCTTCGATTTTTGGGAAATCTTCTTCAGAAATTTTAAAATCGTTTAAAGGTTCGAAGTCAAAATAAAAACCATCATCGGTAGCCGGACCCATGGCCATAAAAAATTTATCGGGGCCATAAAGGCGAATCATAGCTTGAGTAAGAATATGCTCAGCTGAATGACGAATTTGGTGAAGTTGATCTGAATTTTGATTAGACATAATAGGAATTATAAGTTAATAAAAAGAAAAAAAGACAGCCCAAACAAGGTAAGGAAAAAACTATGCCCTGTTGGGCAATATAGTAGTGTTTAAGAAAAACATTGGGTTATTCTATCACTTTTATTCCTTCACATCTCATGAGTTTTTTAGCGGCTTGTCGTTGTAGAAATTCTTTAGCAGGGTCCATAGCCATATGAGAAAGTCCTTCGATAAGTGGGGAAAAGAATGTAAATGAGATGAAAAAAGTAAGAACTGTAGCAACTGGATCTTTGGTTTTTGCAGCTGTAATAACAGTTGCGGCTCCAGCAGCAAATTCTGACATACCTTTTGCTACATCAGCAGTTATGATATTAGCTTGTTTTGCTTGATCAAATAATTGTTCTCTTAATTCAGTTAATGTTCCTTCAGTGGCTTCAGGGAGAATGTGGTTCATATTAGGTTCTGTTACACGTGGTGGCTGATTTACTTGTCTACATAAAGGTTCGAAAACTATGTTTATAACACTATTAGTTGAGTCAAATTTTTCTTGAGTTGTATTCATAGACCTATAATATCATATATAAGGGTAATAGTAAAGTTTCTTAGTTATACGTGAGTCTGGGAGGACTCGGACCTCCGACCTTTTCAATGTCAATGAAACGCTCTAACCAACTGAGCTACAGACTCGAATAGGTGGATTATAACATGTGAATATTTTTTCGGGGAATAAAAATTTCAGTATTACAATCTGGACAGGTGTATTCAATACCCTGAAATCTAGAAGTTATTAATTTAGCAAAACTAGCATTTTCCATAACGAGAGTTTGTCTTGGGCAGACGATATTTACCCTGTTTTTAGAAAATAAATTTGTTTTGACGGCACTAATATGTTCAGGAATTTCTATTTTAACGGTAGGCATGGGTTAATTTACACTTCGAGAAATTGAGTGCTCACTAGAATTAAGGTATTGTTGACCACCTTTTTTGCTTTTACCAGTGTTCCAATAATAATTTCTTTTCTTTTTACGAGTATTAAAAGAGTTTACCCAAAGGTTGGCTTCGGAAATATCTTGAATTGAATCTAAAATATATTTTTTTATTCGACCTAGAAAACCAACTTGATAGTTTGAAGGTTCGACTACTTCTGGAAAAACAGTTTGTTTGACTTCTTCTTTAAGGTCTTGGCTCTTTTCAATTAATTGTTTAATGGCGGCTAAAATTTCTTCAATTTCTTTCTTAATTTCAACCTGATGTTGATCAAAAAGAACTTTGGTTTCTTTTTCGAGATGACTAATGGTCCAAGGATTTTCTTGAGTTTTTTCTTGGTGATTAGGTGTAATTTCGGAAGGTTGATTTAGACTTAAAATTCCAAAGAGAGATTTTTTGGGCGCAGGAAAGTTGGTAGAGTCTTTAAGTACTTCGTTATTATTTGCCTTAATTAATTGTTGTAGCTTCGGGTCGAACTTGCCCGAGAATCCACCTGCCATAAATTATTATAGCAAATTGTTATTTTAAGTTTTTTAAGAAGTCAATAACTTTTTGCTGAGTAAGTAGGTAAAAAACTAGTTCTGGATTGTTTTTCATTTCTGGTTGTTTTTTGAATATTTCTTCGGCATCTTTAGGTTCAACTTGAATTTTTTCGTTAATTGAAATCTGGTTGATCGCCAAATTTATGGTCCATTCTTCTTTAACTTGTTTTTCAATTTTTTCTTGATAGCTTTTTGAGGTTTCGTTTTTAGATTTTAAATAATCTTCAACTTTCATACCAGCTGACTCAATTTGATCAACCATTCTAGATAGATTTTTTTGAACATCTGACTCAATTAAGATTTGAGGTAAAGTTACTTTGGTATTTTCAAGTAGGGTTTTGATAATTAAATCGGTAGAACTATTGTTTTTAGCGATTTTTTGATAAAGGTTTTTATCTAGCTCAATTTGAGGGAGTTCGGCGGCAGTGACATCTACTAGCCAGTCTTTATCAAGAGTTAAAGGAGGATTGGTAATTTTAATTTGAGGGTCGATTACTGGACGTAAACCGTATTCTTTTACTTTGTCTTGATAAAGGTGGGACAGTAAATGAGAGAGAATTTCGGAATAAGCTTGATTTTTGTCGAGTTCAGATTCGACGATGTTTAAGGGTACATTGCCTTGTCGGAAGCCTTTTTTAGTAAAATTTTTTTGAAAAGCTTTGAGAACTTCTTGATACTCTTTGAGGAGGTTTTCTTTTGAAATAGTAAGATGGAGAACAAAAGTTTTATCCTTAAGTTGTTCTAATTCTTTGATATCTGTTTTCATAATTATGGCTATGATATCATGATAAAAAGGATAAACAAATGGAGAGGATTTTTTTTAAAATTGGTTTAGTTTGGTGTGGTTTAGTTTTGATGGTATTTTTGGGGTCATCTTTGTTTTATTACAGTTATTACTCAACTAAGAAAAGTGTAAAAGTGGTTACCATGCCGGTAGTAGAAACCAAGGCTGCCACAATTGCTAATGAAATAGCTGAAAATAAGATAATGACAGAAGAGGTTGAAGCTGATGCCAGACCATTGTTAATCAAAAGATATTTAGAAAAGTACAACTCTCCCCTGGCTCCATACTATCAGCTAATTTTTGATTTATCGGAAACATATGGATTTGAATATTATTGGATTCCAGCGATTGGTCAACAAGAATCAAACTTATGTAAAAAAATACCTGAAGGTTCTCACAATTGTTGGGGTTATGGAATTCATAAGAATGGAACACTAAAATTTGATAGTTATGAATTAGCTTTAAAGAGTTATGCTGAGTATTTAAAGAGAGTATATTTTGATAAAGGTTTGAATACCCCTGAGTTAATCATGAAGAAATATTGCCCACACTCGGATGGTTCTTGGGCTCGAGGAGTAAATCAGTTTATTAATACTATTGAGTCTGGTAATTTCTAGTTGTTGACATACTGGTTGTGTTTTGGTATAGTCAGCCCTAGATCCCGGGGTGGCTCCTCTAAAAAGCATGCTCTGGGATTTTTTTTGGAAAAAATTTAAAATGGTATAATAGATTACCAATGGCAAGTGATAAAGATAAACGAGATACTGAGACAACATTGATACTTTTAAAAAATTTGAACCCAGAAAATAAAAACCATATTTTGAACTTGGTAAGAGAAATCGTGGCTGTTAGAGCAAAAAGATTGGGGATGACTGAATCAGAAATAAATGATCCAATTGGTACTAGAAAACAAGAGAGGGGTTGGAAAAGAACTAATCTTGAGATAGAATAGCGGTTATGGGAATGATCACAACTTCACAAATCAAAAAAGGCATGTATATTATTTTCCACGAAGAACCTAATATGGTGGTGGATATAACTTTCGTGTCGCCGGGAAAGGGTTCAGCTTTCTATCGAGTAAAAATGAAATCTCTTTTTACTGGAAGAGTGGTTGAATATACCTATAAATCGGGAGAAAAAGTTGAAGAGGTTCTAGTAGAAACTCATGAGGCTGAATATTCATATTTTGATGGAAGTAATTATGTTTTTATTGAACCAAGAACTTTTGAACAATATTCAGTTCCTGCGGAAGTGATGGGTGATGATAAAGTTTATTTGAAAGAAAGCCTTTTGTATCGAATTAAATTTTATGACGAAAAACCAGTCGGAGTAACTTTACCAAAAAGTATTATTTGTACTGTGGTTGAGGCTGAAAATTCAGTTAAGGGTGATACCGCTACTTCAGCCATGAAAAATGCTGTTTTAGACACTGGTGCTAAAATCCAAGTCCCCTTGTTTGTTAAAGTTGGTGACGAAATTTCAATTAGCACTGAATACGGAACTTATTTGTCGAGAAAATAATTAGAAACCAATTTTTGAATCAATTTGGGGAAAGTCGTCTTGAACAGTGATTTTTAAATTTTGGTTGATTTTATTAACTGTTTCGTAAAATTCGGTTGGAACTTGATTAAGATCGTTGGTCATTGGTTGTTTTTGAGTGGCTAAAACTGGAGTTGGAGTGGGGGTGGGAAGATTAGTTTGAGTTTTTTGATTTTGAATTGAGGTTGAGAGAACTAAAACTAAAGTAAAAAAAATAAATAATCCAATAATGATTAAATATTTTTTATCAATGGTTTTTAAAAAAGAAAGTTGGATCATGATTTTGATTTAATAAGAATGATAGTTAAATTTGAAAACATTTTGGTTAATAGCTGTTGAGCTTCGTTTAAGTACTCTTTAGAATCAGCGTAAAAAGAATTGAATTCTTGATGATTATATTGTGGTGAGACGGTTTCAAGAAGACTTTCGGATAATTTTGCTTTTATTTGGGAGCTAGTAGCTTCGATATCTGGTAGCCAATCTTGATTTTTAATTGATGGCGAAGTTTTCATTAATTGTGCTAAGGTGTCTAATTCATTAAGAACTAATGTTTTTTGGTTAACTTCGTGTTGAACTAAAGAAGAATAGGCTGCTTGTTGGATTTCTAAATATTTAGTGCTGAATTCGAGAGCATAGTTTTTTAGGTCAGGGTCGGAATTAAGAGTCAGAGCTGATTGGGCTTTTTGATCTAACCAAACCTCGAGTTGTTGAAGTTGATCAATTAGTTTTTGGGTTGCTTCTGGATTGGCTGATTGGTATTGAGGAAGACGTGTTTTTAGAGAGTTTAAATATGATTTAAGAGCTAATTCTCTGGTATTTAAGGTCTTTTTAGTTATTTCAAAAAGTTCTTTTTGAGTAGAAATGCTGTGATAAGTATTGTTAACGTTGGTTTTTTCAATAAAAATTTGATAATTTTCTTGATATTTAAAATATTCTTGGCTTTGGGCAAAAGAAGGTTGGGGTAGGATTAGGCTTAAAACAAAAAATAAAATCAGCATGAATTAGTTTAGCAGATTCAATTATGGTTTCCACCAATCTTGCCAAATACCTTCAGCGCCTTTTTGAGGAGGAAATACCCAGATAAATAAAAATGTTAATAAATATAAAATTAAAATTAAAGGAATAAAAATTGTTAAGAAGGTTATTAAATAAGTATCCCAACTATAAGTATTAGTTTTACCAGCGAATACTAAAATTGAAAAAATTATTGAAACTAAAAAAGAAAGCCTGAATGGTTTCCATTTGCCTGAGTAGATAAAAAATAAATCCATATGAGTATTGTATCTTAGATTAATTATTTGTGAGCCGCGAGAGACTCGAACTCTCGACCAATCGCTTAAGAGGCGATTGCTCTACCGACTGAGCTAGCGGCTCGGTGTACGCCCAGGGGGAATCGGACCCTCATCACCAGTTCCGAAGACTGGTACTCTATCCATTGAGCTATAGGCGCAAGCTACGGGTATCCTCGGTTGGAATCGGACCAACGACCTCTTCCTTAGAAGGGAAGCGCTCTATCCTACTGAGCTACGAGGACAAGTCAAGCTATTTTATCAAAATTATTGATAAAATAAGTTGTTTTAATGCCGCTGTGGTGAAATTGGTATACACGTACGCTTTAGGAGCGTATGGAGCAATCCGTGGAGGTCCGAGTCCTCTCAGCGGCACACTACAAAAAGAATCGGGATAAAAAACGGAGGAGTTGTTCGTTAATGGTATTTTTAGGGCTGTAAATAGATCCGGTTTTAGTAAAAGGAATAATTTCAACTGCGGGAAGGTTATCCCACTGGAGAAAAGACTTGGTGTTGTAATTTTGAGGTTTGTTTACTTTAAATTTAAATTCAAAAGTCCAGGTTTGGCCAGGATAAACAAAATCTTTGGGGGTGCAAATGGCATCTGTAATAATATTATCGGAACTTATAGGGTTTAAGCAAAAATTAGTTTCTCCCCAAACCGATTGACCAGTGTTTTTTAGAGTAATTTGACCACCATATTCTGAACCAGCAATTAAAAATAGCGGAATGCTTGATTTAACTAACTGATAATCGGTAATTTGTTCTGGATGATTGGCGGTTTTGGGATAATCAACCACTGCTTGATAAGCGGGGTAAAGTGTTTCTGATTTATCTACCCAAGAAAAATGATCAAAGGGCTGATAGGGATAGTTGAAAGTAAAAGGAGTGACAGCTTTTACTTTGGGATCTTTTTGCCAAATAGCTAAGGCTTCGTTGAAAAATTTAGCGGTAGTATTGGTAGTATATAAATTATTTTGAGGTTGCTCCCCTTCTCGATGTGGCCAGCCAGTTTCAGTAAGATAAACGTCGTAGTTATTTTTTACTCCTAATTTTTTAAAAATATCGAGTTGATATTGGTAGCCAATAATCGAGTGAATACTCTTATCGGTGGGCAAACCAATATAGCCATGATTAGGATAAGAATGGGAAGCAATGGCATCGAAAGAATCAAAATATTTGGGATTATATAAATAAATCTCTTGGTAAACACGATCGACTTTTTTAAACTGAGGAGGTTTTTCAGGAGAAGCGTAGTCGAGAGGAGTGGCTAAAATATAAAAATTAGTATTTAGGTTTTTAAATTGTTGATAAGTATAAATGGCAATATCGGCAAAATTTTTAATATCAACCTCCCCTCCCCACTCGGTGCCATGATTGATTTCATTAAAAGGAATAATTATTTGTTGCTTGGTAGGCCAATTTAACTGATTTAAAAATGTGGCTAAGTTATCAATATCTTGATATTCAGGTTTTTTCCAATTGCCATTTTCCATCATGGTTCCAAGTCTAACAATAGGAATAATGTGGTATTTACGGCATTTATCAAAAAATTCTTGCCACATTGATTGATTAAGAAGATCGGTGCGAATAACAATGGTGGCATAACCCCAATCGCCTTGAGAGCTATTAATGATTGGGGCGGCTTTATCAAGATCACTGGTTTGAGATAAGTGAAGGCCAAAGATGTTTTGATTATCGGCAAAAACTGGCTTAATTAGTAAACCAAAAAAGAAAAGCAAAAATAGTGAACTAATACGGTATAATTTCATGCAATTGAACTTTATTTTACCAAATGGTTAAAGAAGAAATCTTAAAGAAAATTGAGGCGGTCAAAAAAGAGATACATGATACGCCATATGATAAGAGTAGCCAGTTTCATCATGGAGTGTTGAAGGCCAAGTTATCTAAGTTAAAAGATATGTTGGAAGATAGGATTATTGGTGGCAGTGGAGGAAGTAGCGGTGGTGGTTATGCAATTAAACATTCTGGCGATGCTTCGGTAGTTTTAGTGGGGTTGCCATCAGTTGGAAAATCGACTTTATTAAATAAAATTACCAATGCAGCTTCAAAAGTTGGCAATTATGACTTTACAACTTTGGGAGTAATCCCGGGAATGATGGAACATAGAGGGGTGCGAATCCAAATGCTTGATTTGCCGGGAATTATTGAGGGTGCGGCCGGAAATAAAGGATTTGGTAAAAAAGTTATTTCGGTGGTTCGGGCTTCAGACATGGTGATAATCATGACCGATATTAAACGGGTTGAGTTTTTTGAAACGGTTGAAAATGAACTTTATCAAGCAGGGATTAGATTAAATACTAGAGCTCCTAAGGTGAGCTTTACTCGAACTGATCGTGGTTCGGTTCAGGTAATTGATCCTTATCGTAATTTTGATAAACAAATGGTGGCTCAAATTGCCAAGGAATTGGGTTTTGATAATGTAATTATTACCATTGGGGAGAAGTTGGCGAATGTGGATAGATTAATCGATGGTTTGTCTAAAAATCGAAAATATATGCCAGCAGTAAAACTATTAACTAAAATTGATTTAGGGATTGAGGCCCAAAAAGTACCAAATGATTGTATTCCAATTTCGGCTGAAAAAAATGTTGCCATTGAAGAACTAAAAGATGAAATTTGGCGTAAGTTAGGTTTGGTTAGGGTTTATTTAAAAAGAGAAAGAAACGGAATTGCCGATCGGATTGAACCAATGATTATGAGAAGGGGCCAGAATATGGATGATGTTTTAGGGAAAATTTCGATGGAGATGAAACAGGATGTTAATCGAGTCTATGTTTGGGGAGAGGAAGTAAAATTTCCGGGCCAAGAAGTGAGTTTTAGTTTTCCGGTGTTTGATGAGATGGAAGTGTGGTTTGGCCGTTGAGAGAACGTAATTTTTGGGAACGGGCTTTAATGATTTCTTTAGAAATTTTAGGAGAATTTAAAAAGATTTCTTTAGCTTTGGTTTGAGGCCGAGGTGAATAGCGAAAGACATGAATTTTTTGAAAGCCAATTGATTGACACAAATTATAAGTTTCTTGGAAATCAGATTCGGTTTCGTTGGGGAAGCCAACAATAATATCAGTACCCAGAGATAAATTTTTAATTTGAAATTTGAAATTTTTAATAATAGAAATGATTTTTTGTTGATTATAGGGACGATTCATTAGTTTCAAAATTTTGTCTGAGCCTGACTGGAGAGGGATATGAACAAAATTTTTAATTCTAAATTCAAAATTTTTAAATAAATCTATTAATTTGTCGTCGATACAGAGAAGTGGTAGTGAACCAAAACTAATCAGTGAAATTTTGGTTTGAGTTAATAAGGCTTCAACTAGGTTTGATAGCCCTGGAGTGTATTGATTAAGATTGATTCCGGTAATAATAATTTCTTGGTAGCCATCTTGGATGGCTTGATTAGTTAGGCTAACAGCTTGGTCAAGTGGCATTGACCAAAGGGTAGTTCTTTTAGTAGGAACAATGCAGTAGCTACAAAATGAAGTGCAACCAGTTTGAACTCTTAAGATATATCGATTAGTATGGCTAAATTTGTCTTTTATCTGATGAGTATATTTTTCGGGAAGATTTTTTTTGTCGTAAATTTGAAAATTTTTAGTAGGAGTAATTTTTGAAAGATCGGCACAACCAGTGGCAATAATAGTTGCTTTGGGGTAATCGATTAATAGTTTTTTAATTTTTGAAATTGATTCGTACTCCCCTTTTTTAGTAATAGCGCAAGTATTGACTAAAATAATATCAGGTTGATCTTTGGAGGGAATGAACCCTTGATCGATAAAAGATTGGGAAAGTTGATTAATTTCGGCAGAGTTAACCCGGCAACCAAAATTAAGGCTGAGAAACTTTTTCATAAATTGGTCGAAGCTTTTCCATCAGAATTGAATAAAACCGAAGATTGTGAATAGTGGCTAATCGGCCCGAGGTCATTTCACCAATGCTAAATAAGTGACGCAAATAAGCCCGAGTGTAATGTTGACAAAGTAAACAATCACAAGCGCCGCTAACGGGTAGTTGGTCGTGATAATATTTTTCTTTATCGGGAACAAAATAAGAATAAAACTTATCTTGATTAACATCGATATGATCTATTGTTTCGGCATTATAGACGTATAAACGTTTATGACGAGCATCTCTGGTAGGGAGAACACAATCAAAAACATTCCAGCCCATTTTAACCATTTGAACAATTTCTTGTGGTTTACCAACTCCTAAACCATAGAGTAAATAATCATCTGGACAATTTTCACCAATAACTTTGGGGATATCAAAATTAAAATCACCATCGTCGGTCATAGGCCAACCGCCGTAACCTAAACCATCAAAACCAATTTCCACCAAACGCTCCGTACACTCACGTCTTAACTCTAAATTGTGGCCACCTTGAACTACTCCAAGCAGATAAGGACGTTTTTCTGGAGGAAGTTTTCTTTGTTCGCAGTTTTTAACAAAAATCTTTTTACATTCTTTGGCCCATTTAATAGTTCGTTCAACAGTTTCGCGTTGACGTTGTTCATTAGCCTGTAAATCGGTAAAATCATCTAAGACAACTACCATATCGGTTTTAAGAATAAACTGAAAATCGATTGATATTTGAGGAGTAAAAATAATTTTTTTGGAAGTTCCTGGAAGCTTAAAAGTAACTCCTTTATCGGTAACCGAATCATTACCGCTAAATTGCTTGGCAACCGACATAACTTGAAATCCACCCGAGTCGGAAATGCACCCACCGTTCCAATTCATAAAATTACGGACGCCTTGATGTTCTTTGATTACTGAGCCACCAGGGGTGTTATATAGATGAAAAGTATTGACTAGAACCCCTGGGGTTTTAGTGGAAGCAATATCGGTAGAATCCAGGGTTTTTAAAACGGCTCTGGTAGCATCTGGAAAAAACACCGGCAAAGGGATCTGCTGACCAGTAATGGTTTTAAAAAACGATGGTTTCATCTAGTTTATTTTTTTAGAGGAACGATTTTACCACTTCCTTCAAGGTTGAGAACATTGACTAATTCACCATTCGAAGGTAATACGAATTTAGTTGATTCTCCACCGAGGACTTTTTCGGCAACTTCAAATTGTCGAAGTTTTTGGGCACGATCAGTAAAAGTACTTTCAGCGGCTTTTGCAACCATTTCAACTGATTTGGCTTCAGCTTCAGCACGAAGTAAACGAGATTTAGCATCTCCCTCGGCTTTTAAAATTTCGGATTGTCGGAAACCTTCTGCTTCCAAGATTCGGGCTCTTTTTTCTCGTTCAGCCTTCATCTGTTGGCTCATGGCATCGGTGATATCTTGAGGTGGATCGATTTTTTGAAGTTCAACTTTGGTTACCTTTACACCCCAAGCATTAGTAGATTCATCGAGTACTTGGCGAAGAGAAGTGTTGATGCTGTCGCGAGCAGTTAAAGTTTCATCAAGAGATTTATCTCCAATTAAATTTCTTAAATTAGTTTGAGCTAAAGTGGTAGCGGCATAATCGAAATCTTCGATTTCGAATTCGGCTTTAACAGGGTCGACAACTTTGTAGTAGATAACAGCGTCGACGATAACCGAAACGTTATCTTTGGTGATGACTTTTTGAGGTTGAACGTTCATCACCTTTTCGCGCATGTCAACTAAAATAATCGAGTCGACAAAAGGAGTTAGAAGAGTAATACCAGAATCAACGGTGTGACTATATTTTCCCAAACGAACCACAATACCTTTTTCGTATTGTTTAACAATTCGAAAGCTCTTTAAAAGAGCGGTAATAACGGTAATTAAGACTATCCAAAAAATAATGCTTTCAAAGGTCATGATAATTTTTTAACTATTAATGTAACGCCTTCAATCATTTTAACGGTGATTTTGTCTTTTTCGTATAAGACATCGTCACTACTAGCTCGCCAATCTTCATCGCCAACCCGAACCATACCAGCGGTATCGGGGGTAATTGATCTAACTACCACTCCGGTTTTACCGATTAATTTATCGATGTTAGTGTGTTTGGTAACAATAATCAGTTTTTGTTTGATAAAAGATCGACCAAACCAAAGATAAGCCACACCTAAAACAATTGAACTACCAAGGGTGATGTAGGTGTTTTGAAATATGTTGCCTAAAAATCCACCGATTATTAAAATAGTACCTACTAATACTAAATCAAACCCGGTAGCAATGCCCATAACCAGCTCGAGTAGAGCTAATAAAAGGCCGATAACAATGAACATTTGTTCTAATGGAAGCATAAGTAATTATACTCCAAAAAATAATTTAGAAAATTAGTGAATCCAATACTTTTTGGTAGTTATTGTGAAATTCGTTTGGTAGTGGTGGATTGTAGGTATTGATGACATAAAATTTATCTCCTTTAGCACCAAAATATTCTGATCCACCACCACTATTATCAATTGATTGAGCTAAATATCCAGAAATATTACCAATTTTTAGACTAGTAAAAGTAGTTTCATTAATACAAACTTGGCGAATTTGACAGTAATATTCTCTTCGACCAATGTCTGATTGATAACTGTAAGTACCAATAGATAAATAACCACCACCTTCGTTGGGAGAAAGATATAGGTGATTGTCACGGATTTGAGCTTTCCAGTTAGAAGGTAGTTGATATTTAATATTGTTAATAGAAGATCCGTTGATAACTGGTTTTAATGTTGGAATGGAGGTGGGTTCAATTTTTGGTGTGGGTGTAGAAGTTGGAATAGAAGTAGGTGTCGGGATAGAGGTAGCTGTAGGAGGTGTTTTTGTTAAGAGTAGTAAGTAAAGAAGAATAGAAACAATAATCAGCAAACAAGTTGTTGATATTTTCCAAATATTATTCATGAGTCGGGGATACAGGATTCGAACCTGCAGCCTCATGGTCCCAAACCATGCGCGCTAGCCAATTGCGCCAATCCCCGCCTTCGCGAAGCTTTGGCGGGTAAACCCGTTTGCTTCGATGTCAAAGTGGGTGCCGCCAGAGGGAATCGAACCCCCACGCTTTTTGAGAGCACAAGATTTTAAGTCTTGCGTGTATACCAGTTTCACCATGGCGGCGGATATGGGTATTATAGCAATTTTTTTAAATTAGTTGACAAAGATTAATTATTAAAATAATATACTGACTGGTCAGTATATGAATAAAGTTAATACTAAAATGTTTTGGGCTACCTTGGTAGCTGTCACTATTTTGCCGTTAATTTACGGGGCTTTGTATTTATATGCTTTTTGGGATCCGTACGCAAAAATAGAAAATGTGCCGGTGGCAATTGTTAATTTAGATGTGGGTAGTTCTGGCAATAATTTAGGGAATGATTTGGTAGAAAATTTAAAAGAAAATCGGTCGATGAATTGGCAGTTTGTAGATTTAAATAACGCTGAAAAAGGTTTGCTAAATAAGCAATATTACGCCATGGCAGTAATTCCAAAAGATTTTACAAACATAATTAAGTCGGTAGATGGCAGTAACCCAAAAAAAGCCGAGATTGAATTTAAATCACGACCAACTTCGAGTTTTATGGCGGCTAAATTTGCCGATACGGCCATGTTTAAAATTAAGGCCAATTTAAATGAGAAAATTACTGAAAAGTATTTTGAAAATATTTTTGATTCAACTCGTGATTCGGCCAAAGATTTGGGGAAAGCAGTTGATGGTAGTGTTAAGCTAGAAGATGGTTTAGAAAAAGCAATTACTGGAGGGGATGATTTGTTTAAAGGTACTGATAAGTTAAACAGTGGAATTTATGATTTGAAAAATGGCTTAGGAGAACTTAGTAGTGGAGCAGAAAGATTAAACAATGGGGCTAACCAATTAAATGTTGGAGTGTCGAGTGTGAGTAGCGGAATCTCAAATGTTGATAATGGTTTAACACTAATTATTGGGTCTTTAAATAGCTATTTTGCTAGCCATCCTGAGGCAACAATGTCTGCTGAACTGCGAACTGCCCTGGGGGCGGCAAACCAAGTGTCGGTTGGTACTAAGCAATTGGTAGTTGGTAGTAAAAGTTTAATGGTGGGGGCGAATGATTTGGCAACCGGAAGTGCCAGTTTACGAGAGAATTTATATAAAGCTAAGAATGGTAGTGATGAATTGTTAGTTGGGATAGAAAAAATTAAGAATGGTCAAACCGAATTGAATAATGGATTAAACAAAGCTTTGGATGGAATTACTGAGTTAAAAAATAAATTAGCTGAGGCGACGAAAAAAGCTGAAGAAAAAACCGATTTTAAAAAAAATCAAAAACAACAAAAAGTAATGTCGGGTCCAGTTACCATAAAAGATATTTCGATTGATTTGGTGGCCAATAACGGTACTGGATTTGCGCCATATTTTATTCCCCTATCGTTGTGGGTGGGAGCTATGGCGATATTTTTCTTAATTGATTTTGAAGAAAAAAATAAATTTAAAACAAAATTTGGTTTTGGATTATTAGTAGGATTAGTTCAAAACTTGGTTTTGGGAATTGTTTTGCGAAAATTAATTGGCTTGGAAGTTAATGATGTTTTTAAATACTATTTATTGGGAACAATTCTGTCTTGGACGTATTTTTTAATTCAATTATGGCTAAATTTAAAACTTAAAATGGCGGGGAAATTTGTGGCCATCATTATTTTGATGTTGCAATTAACTGGTAGTGCTGGGTCGTACCCATTGGAAACACTCCCCTCTTTTTTCCAAAAAATTAATCCTTGGTTGCCAATGACTTATGCAGTTTCGGCTTATCGAGAAATAATTTCTGGGAATCAAAGTTGGGTAGTAGTTAAAGATTTAAGAATGTTGGTTATAATGTCGGTAGTAATGTTTAGTTTAATTAGTTTTAGAAAAGTATATGAGTATCGAAAAAAATAAAAAAGGAAAAATTCTAGAAGAGGCTGCAAAAATATTCGCTCGTGATGGTTTTGAAAAAGCCAGTGTGGATGAAATTAGTTTAAAAGCAAAAGTGGCTAAAGGAACGGTATATTATTATTTTAAGAGTAAACAAGATTTGTTTGATGCCATAATACTTGAGGGAGAAAAAAGATTTCGTGAGCTAATTGAAAATAAGATAAAAAATATTACCGATGTTAAAGAAAAATTAAAAAAAATTATTGAAGCTGAAAAAGAATTTGTATTGAGTTATCAGGAAGAATTTAAAGTGTTTATTGGTTATATTTTAGACAGAAAACATAGTTTTGGAATAATTGAAGAAGTGGTTGAGGAAGGTAAAAAACAAAATGTTTTTCGAAAAGATATGGCAACTAAAGAAATGGCCATGTCGATTTTTTGGACAGTGGTGATGACGACTCTAAATGGCCAAAGTGAAAAACAAAAAGAGTTTATTTTAAAGGCAGTACTAGTTTAGTTTTTGGTATTTTTTAAAATAATCACAGATTGTTTTAAAGTTGTCGGAAACTTTGCCGGAAGCGAACGCTAAGTTGATAGTGAAAGATTCTTTATTTTTTTTGACTCCATGAATAATTCCGGCAGTAGTGTCTTTATTAAAATAATCGATGTCTTGCCATTTAATAAATTCATTGAGCTTAGGATTAATTGTAGATTGGTTATCGATACCGGTTGGTTTTAAAATAATTTTGACTCGATCGAGAATAATTAAATAATAAAAAAGCATAAAGTTGGCCAAAGTGGTCAAGGAGAAATAAATTGGAGTAAATAGTAAACCAAAATAATCTGGATGGTGGTGCCTCGTTGGAATAGTGCTGTAGTTTAGGTAATCGTATATTATTGAAAATAAAAGATATGAAACAGCAGTAAGGATTAGGTTGCAGAATAGTACTTTGATTTTGCTGGTTTTGATTATGGTCACAAATTGATTATAGGAGATTTTGTTAGCTTTTTGTGTATGGAGCGGGATATGGGAGTCGAACCCATCATTTCACTTTGGAAAAGTGAAGTTATACCGATTAACTAATCCCGCAGTACTTGTTATTTTATCAAAAATAATTAAGAGTAAAAGATTTAAGGTAAAATACAACTATCTTGCCGACGTGGTGAAATTGGTATACACGTACGTTTCAGAAGCGTATGGAGCAATCCGTGGAGGTTCGAGTCCTCTCGTCGGCACTAAGAAATTATTTGATATAATAAAAACACTTCTAGCCGAAGTAGCCAAGATGGTCACGGCACTGGTCTGAAAAACCTGGGATGTTGGTTCGAGTCCAACCTTCGGCACATAGCCAGTATCTAGTAATTAATAGATAGTGGTTAGTATAATAAGATGTTTGCGAGAGTAGCTCAATTGGTGGAGCGTCTCCTTGCCAAGGAGAAGGCCGCGGGTTCGAGTCCCGTCTCTCGCTCAAAGTGTTTTTAGTTTCGTAATAATCCCCTTTTTTGATAAAATATAGCCACTGGTCGTTTAGCTCAGTTGGTAGAGCACATCGTTTACATCGATGGTGTCGGGGGTCCGAGTCCCTCAACGACCACAAACTTGATATAATACTTTGCTCTTTAGACAAATAATGCCGATGTGGTGAAATTGGTATACACGTACGCTTGAGGTGCGTATGCCGCAAGGTGTGGAGGTTCGAGTCCTCTCATCGGCACATAAAATTACAATGCCCCGTCGTCTAATGGTAGGACAGCAGCCTTTGGAGCTGTTTACTGTGGTTCGAATCCATGCGGGGCAACCATTCGACTCATTTCGTTTATATTTATGATGTTTAGGTTGGATTCGAAATTTTGTTAAACTTAGGTATGAAATTAATTGTTATTGGTGCTTCGCTTACGGGTAAAACAACTCTTGTTCGTTATCTAAGATCAATATCAAAACAACCGGTTAGTGAGATGGACGAGGAACTTACCAATATTAATGGTGGACAGTTTCCATTAGATACTAAAATTAAACATCAAGTATTAGCTCCAAAAATCATTAATAAAATCTTATTGTCAGATAATATTATTTTTTTTACGAATACCGATTATTTT
>JAKQJL010000029.1 GCA_029561175.1 bacterium | reverse complement strand
GTGATCCCACGGGGATTTGAACCCCGGTTAGCGGAATGAGAATCCGCTGTCCTAGGCCACTAGACGATGGGACCTTGTAGTACAATTAAAACAGATGAATTTTACCAAATTAAGACCAGTTTTTCTTCTTTCAGCCATTACTATCATCTCCACTCTATTTATCTGGCTAGTTTTTTACTTTAACCTTCCTCAAATTTTAGGATTCCCCAAAACAAGTTTGGAAACCGTTTTTGCCAATTATGACGGCCCAAATTATTTAGCCATCACCAAATGTGGCTACGATAAAGCCTGTATTGCTAAAAGCTTTTCCCTGCCTTCACCTTTAGAATATTACCCGGCTCATTTACCCGGCTATCCAGCTTTAATTAAAATTTTATCTATTTTCACTTCTACTCCCAAAGCCATGCTTTTGGCGACTCTCTTGGGATCTATTTTTCTAACTATTGTTAGTTTTTATTTCTTTAAAACTTACTTAGAATCCAAATCAGCTTTTTGGTTAAGTTTATTATTTATCTTTTTTCCAGCTCGATTTTTTATTCTTCGTTTGGTTGGCGCTCCAGAAACTTGGTTTATTGGCTTTATTCTTTTATCGTTATTATTAAACCAGCGAAAACAATATCTAGGTTCAGCCCTAGCTGGTTGTTTGGCGCTGTTTTTCAAGAGTCCTGGTATTTTATTGTTTGGAGTTTATGGTCTTAAATTTTTATTCGAACTTTTTAAAAACAAAAAAATTCTTTTCAATTATAGTTACTACTTATTAGTCCCCTTAACCGGATTATTTATCTTTTATATTTACTATCTCCAAACGGGCGATTTTTGGGCATACTTTCATAGTGGCGACAATATTCATCTCATGGCCTTACCATATTTAGTTTTTGTCAGTAATCACACTTGGATCAACACTATTTGGTTGGAAGAAATTATTTATATTTATGTTTTTTGTTTTTCAGCCATTTATCTCTACTATCAAAAACACAAAATTGATGTTGTTTGGTTATTTCTCATAGTTTTTACTTTAGCTGGAGTTTTTGTGGCTCACCGAGATATTAGTCGCTATCTATCACCAGCTTATCCGTTAATTTTATTAGCCTTTAGTCGTTTTGTGAACACTAAGCCTGCAAAAATTATTTTCTGGTTAATACTACCCGCCATAATTCTTTACTCAATTAATTTTATTATTGGCAATGTTGCCCCAGTGGCCGATTGGGCACCATATCTTTAATCAAAATGGATCAGCCAATTTATAAATCAGCCGATCCCTTGGTCTCTGAACATTTATCAGAATATCGAACTGCTCTTGAAACCGGTAAAGAAGTTTTTTTGCATCAACTAACCGAAAGTTATACAAAAATGTCGCCATTGCTCCACCGGTCTTTAAATCATCCTAAGGTTGACTTAGATGCCTTAAATTATTGTGCCCAACGTCTACCTAAAGATATTTTTAAAATTAATAAATATCTTTTGGGTCAATCACGCCAAAACTTTTTAACAACTGGTCACGATATTTCTACCTGGAAAAAATGTCCCAGTACTGCTCGACGTCGTTTAACCTATATCAACTCCGCCTCAACTATTCTTGCTTCAATATTAAATTCGGATTCTGATATTGACGATATTATTAATAGCTTAATTTCTTATTACTTAGAATATTTAAAAATTAAAAAATTACTCAACGGTCGTCAATCAATATTTTTAGCCCAAAATAAATTTGAGTGGTTAGGATTAAATTTGGAAGAATTTGAGTTTTTCAAATCAATCTTTAATAGTCATTTTCAAGATTTTATTCTTTCAACTGTTGGTAATTACGATTTAAAGATTCAGCTTATTAATCCCGACAAACAACAGTATCAAGACAATGTTGCCAAGTGGTGGCTTCAAACTTCGGCTAAAACCATGATCTTCAATCTATCCGAAACTCCTGTTTACTTTGTTTCTTCCAATTCACATAGTCTAATCAATATTATTGGTGGTTATTTAAATTTTAAACAAAATTACGTTTTCGATTATCTGTCTAAAAATCAACCTGATCTTTACAACCGATGGTTTCAATCAAAAATGGCCACTGAAAATGAACAAATTAACGACTTTCTATACTACATGTCCAATAAATATTTATCGGCTAATCCAGAGTTTGTTTCCGAAAAAAAAGCTTACGAAAAAAGTTTGGGGATTATTGAAATTCCCGAAGATGATCTCTTTCCTACCGACGTTCAACTAATCCCTCTCAAGTCACTTATTGCCTCCCGAAATCTTGATAAAAATCTTCGCCTCGATCAGCTAGAAAAGCTTACCAACAGCAAAGCTTTAATTATCAATATTCAATACCCTTTAGGTTTAGCTGCTAATTATCTTCTCGAACAAATATTAAAGTATTTTAATCAAATTAAAGGAGTCTATATTATTGGTAAAGCTGCTATTTTCAATGGTTCTATTGGAGATATTCAAATTCCAGAGGTTGTTCTCGATGAAATTACTAGCAATACTATTCAATTTAAAAATATTTTTAATGACTATTTTCCTTTCGAATCTCATGTTTCTCAAATTCACAAAAATCAAAAAGCAGTTTGTGTTTATGGCACCTATCTTGAAACTAAACTTCAAATGGAAATGTATCTCAATGCTGGTTACAACATTGTTGAAATGGAGTCCAGTCATTTCTTAAACGCGATGCTTAACAAATATCAAACCACAGAATTCCCCATCGACTTCGGCATTATCAACTATGCCTCCGACAATCCTTTAGTTGAGAATCTTGGTCAGGAAACTTTAACCTTTCGTAGTATCGAATCTACTTATCTATCTTCTCTTACTGTCTTACAGCGAATCGTTGATCAAGAACTGGCTAGGACCGTTTAGGTTTACCTACTTTATGTCCTCTAGCAAAAATTGATGAACAGTGAGTTGATGGTTTACCTAGATTGTTAACTAATTCAAAAAATATTCTACCTCGTTCAACTTCATCATCCATTAAAGCAACCACCTCTCCATTTATTTCTTGAACCCCAAATTGACTCTGAGCTTTTCCTAAGACTGCTCGATAAACAGGGTACTCTTCAATTGCATCTTTGATACGCATATGTTTATGGGTGACTATTTGTATTATGTCATACCAAAACAAAATAATATAGGTATTTTATATTTTTGATTTTTGAATTATAAAAAACTAGATGAGATTTAGATATCCACCAACTCCCTTTTGTCCAAGAGATTGTAATATGCTTAAATTAGGGTTAGATAATCCACAAAATTGTGCCAGATGTCATTGTAAGGAATTCTCTTCTTGTTATCTGGAAGGTGAGGCCAAAATTTCTGGTAAAAACTGGGTTCCAGTTGTTGCTGTTGGTGTTAATCGCGAAGGACGTTATTATTGTTTTGATCAAGAAGAAGACACCTTTACTGCTGTGGAAGGAGCAATTTTAAGATTAACCAAAAAACCTATTTAATATAATATTTTCCATTTTCTTCATCTATCAAATCGCGGACGATCATCATCGAAAGAGTACTATTTAGTTCTGTAATTGGTAGTTTAAATAATTTGTATAAGTCATCAATGGTTAAGGCTTCATTTTCTAAGACATTAATAATATTTTTTTCTAAAATCGACAATTGGCTATAATCTTTAAATATTTCAGTTTGGCTAAACTTATCTCCATATATTTCTTCTGGAGTGGTAATCATTTTGGCGGCTTTAGTTTTTATCAACCAGTTTGTCCCCAGAGACACCGTTGAATTTATTGGCCCTGGCACGGCCATAACAGTCTTGTTTTGTTTTAAAGCAATCTTGGCAGTAATCAGGCTTCCCGATTTTATTCCAGCCTCAACCACCAACACTCCCATCGTTGCCAGTTTAACCACTGTCTTGTTTCTTTGCGGAAAACTCCATAGTGTTGGTATAAAATCTGGCTCAAATTCCGAAATCACAACTCCGCCTTTATCTAATATTTGGCTATATAATTTATCATTTTCCACTGGAGTCAGAACATCCAATCCGCTTCCCAAAACAGCCACTGTTGTTCCACCTAATTCAACACAAGCCAAATGAGCTGCCGTGTCAACACCATACATAAAACCCGAAATCACTGTTGTCTTTCGGCTAACAATTTCTGGCATAAATTTATTGATCACTTCTTTGCCATAACGAGTCATCCGTCGGCTGCCAACAATTGCTAAAGTATTAGTAAATATTTCCTTTCGCCATTCTCCCCGATAATACCAATTACCCGTCTTTTCTATTTTCCATTCCTTCCAGTGTTTCATCCAATGTTTTGATAATAATTAATTGTCGTTTTTAAAATACAAACCGCATCAATTCGATAATGTTGAAATTTATGATTAGTCATTAAATACAAAGTTGCGATTCTTTTAATTTTCCCCAGTTTTTTATAATTAATCATTTCTTCTGGATTCCCCAAACTATCATCAAGTTTATATTTAACTTCCACAAACACTAACCAATCTCTATCTTTCATAATTAAATCAATTTCGCCAATATCGTTTTTATAGTTTTTTTCAATTAATTCAAATCTTTTTGACTCTAAAAACTTTAAGGCGATTTCTTCTCCTTCTTTACCTTTTAAATAATTGTCTTGTTTCATAAGTACTCACTCTTAACTCTAAACTGCAAAGCCTCGGCGATATGTTTTTCTAAAATATGATCAGACTCATCTAAGTCAGCAATCGTTCGGGACACTTTTATTAATCTAAAATAAGTTCTGGCCGATAATCCAAACTTGTTAATCGCCATTTTGAGTAACAAATTTGCCTTATCTTCTAAATTTGCAAACTTCTTTAAGTGAATATTTTTCATATCACTATTAGTATGGATATTCGTTAAGCCTTCAAATCTATTCTTTTGAATATTTCTGGCTTTAATAACTCTTTTCCGAACAGTTATCGAGTCTTCGCAATTAACTTTCTCGGCATCAATTGCCAATTTTTCTGTTTCCACTGCGGGCACTGTTAAGTGAATATCAATTCTATCCATAATTGGCCCAGATAATTTTTTCTGATAATTAGCAATTTGATTAACTCCGCATTTACACGCTCTTTTACTATCGCCTAAAAACCCGCACGGCTGAGGATATACATAGTTTTTGATTTTTTATTTTTTTTAGGTACAATCATGACATGATAGCTACATGTTATGCTCGTGTGAGTACTGAAGATCAAGCAAAAGATCGAAAAGTATCAATACCAACTCAAATATCTTGGGCCAAAGAATTAGCCAAAAAGAAAGGTTGGATTTGGAGAGATGAATATATTGAACCAGGAATAACAGGTGACACTGAAATTGAAGACAGAGATTCATTAAATATGGCGGTAGAAGACGGAAAAAATAATAAGTACGATGTCTTATTAATTTACCATTCTTCAAGATTAAGTCGTGAGCCAGATATTGGAATGAAAGTTTGCAGGGTCCTTGGTCAAAGAAAAGTGCAGGTATATATGAAAAATGCTCCCATAGAAATCATTGAGCCTAAGGAAGACTTTGCATGGGGAGAGAATGTTGGAGCGAAATACATGACAGCCTTTACTTTAATTGGTGATTTTGGCGATAACGTGAAACGTGGTGAAAGTTCTAAAATTGGGAATGAAAATCTGGCAAAAATGGGAATTTTAAGAAATGCACCTTTTGGCTATAAAAAAATAATGGAGTTTAAGGTTGTAGATGGTAAGAAAGTTTATGCTTGGCATTTTGAGATTGACGAAGAGAAAGCTATTTTTGTGAGAAAGATATTTGATCTATATATTTCTCCAGGTGGAAGTATTAGAAAAGTAATGTTGTCTTTGAACAATGATAAGATAGCTACTCCAACAGGTATTATCTCTGGATGGACAACAGCAACCGTTAAAAGCATTTTGAATAATCCAGCTTATATTGGTTTAATTAGATGGGGTAGAAAGCTAGGCAGTAAATTCAAAGAAGGTAAAACAATAACGAATAAAACTAAAAGAGTTATTACTCCAAGAGAGAAATGGATTTTGGTTAAAGGAAATTTTGAATCAATTATAAATCCAAACGATTTTGAAAAAGTACAAGACAAACTTAAAACAAGAGGCATACTTCATGGAAGAGCTTCAGCATCCATTGGTCTTCTAACAGGATTATTAAAATGTGGAAGGTGTAGTAGAAATGCTTACTATAAAACTCGACCATCTAAAAAAGATAAATCAATAAGAAGAGGATATTATGCCTGTTCTACATATTATCGATCAAATAATTGTCAGTGTTATGTTATCTCTGCGAATACCATCCATTCGTTAGTTTTTGATGAAATTTCCAAGTTAGCTAAAGATAAAAAATACAGAAAAACTATCCTTGAAAAGGAAAGCGTCTCAATTAATAAAAAAGAAATGACAAAATTGGAAATTCTTAAAAAAGCAAAAATTGACATTGATAATAAAGCAAAAAGAACTCTCCAGCTTTATCAAAACTCCTTAATGACTCTAGAGGATTATGGTCAAGCAATTTTGCCATTAAATAATGAAATTATCTCAATTAATAAAGAGATTGAAAAAATTGAAGTGGATATTAACGATGCAAGTAGGTCAAAAATCAAACAAGAAAGGTTCGTTAGTATCATTAAAAAGTTCGATCAAAAAATTATAAATGCCCCTCAGGAAACACAAAAAGAATTTTTGCAATCAGTTTTAGAATCCGTGGTTGTTAGAGGAAGAAATATCAAGATAAATTACCGCCTTTTTTAAGATTGATCTTCTCTTTTGTTTTGAAACAGTCATTATTTTGATATATCCAAAAAAGAGACTTTCCTAAATTATTAATTACTCCACCAATATTTTTTGATGAGAGATTATTTGTCACGATGTACTTTTTATTTTTCTCCATTTTATGACGCGTTGAAAACTGGTAATGCGTCTTTTGGAGAAAAAAATGAGTCAAATCAAAGACTCGTCACTGCCATCTGACAATTTTAGAATATCACCTATAAAGTTACTGAAAAGGTATCAAATTAAAAGATGATTTTGAAAAATAAAAAGTTGTAATGATTTCAATTTCCTTGTCAAGGTAGGTTATTAAGTTCAAAATATTAACTTTTGTTGAAATTTTATTATTAAGAATACCTTTTATTTTCATAAAATATATCAGTCCTATAACCATTGCGTTACCACAATTACCCTTGCTAAAATTAAAGTAGATAGAAGAAATTCAGCCATGAGATTTGAGATTGACAACGGAATGAAGTAAGTTTCATTTCCTTCTGACACTCACCCTCCAAATGGGGTGCTGACAGGGAAGTAATAGGGTTGAGCCTAGAACGTGTTGGATATTCATGGCGATAATCGTAAGGGCATGGCAGGAATGCAATACTTTTAAATGATTGTTGAAAAATGTGAGGTGGGTTTCGCCTAGAACTGTGACGACCACCCCTTTGTCCGTGTATGCCACGGTTTGAGACAAGCAGTATTCTAATTGTAGTCTGAGAGAAAACAGAAAAAACTATGAAATAATTAATCCTTTTCTTAGCTCCAATGCGTTTCGGATCTGGCAGTTTGTTTTCTTAGGGGTTTCAGCTTGAGAGCTTGGGTGTGCCATAGCGGCAGGTTCTCCTGAGAGCGACCCAAAAGAAAAAGATATTGCTTTCAAAGTAAGTAAAGTAAAAAGATATTAAAATTGTTCGGAGAGTTGTTAGAGAGGGTGGCTTTTGGGTTCCCATGGTGGTCAGCTACACTGATGGTTCTTAATGTCTGTAGGTCGGACAATGTGACTCCCAACAAAAGTTAATGTCGCCATTAAAATTAGAAAAATTTTGAGGGGGTTAAAAATCTCTTAAAAGATTAAATTTTTATTAAAAAATGATTAAAAATATTCAAAAATTGCTTGATTTTATGATGGTTATTGCCTTATTTCTCATGATTTTCAGACTTTTGAGCTGTTAAGTTACACGTCTTGAGAATCAATATTTGGCGGAAAGTACAATTTTAATGTCGCCATTAAAATTTAATGAAGTCTTTCTTGAGAAGAAAATAAAATAGTCAGCAACATCCGTGGATTATGTTTGTGGGGGGGGTACTACCTCAAAGGTATCTTTGTTGGCTTTTCGGCTTTATACTCTCTTTCAATTTCAGCTCTCACCTCTTCAATCATTTTCTTGTCATCATCACTAGTAATGAAATTTGAGGGAATAGTTTCGGGACTAGTGTTGAGAATAAATTTGGCATAACCCTCATCATTCTTTCCAATCTCCTGATAATCCCAGAAATCTTCTATTGCTAATGAAATGATTTGTTCAAGAGTAGTGTCTTTGTCTTTGAATATTTTTTTGCGAAGAATGTCTCGTCCTGAAATATTTTTCAGATAATAAGATGAAGATGCTAATCCATCTCTTTGATATTCTCCATCCTGCCATGTGAGAGTAATAACATGACTAGGAGCGTTGGCATGACAAAACCATCCATGTCCGCCTTCCCAAGAGTCATCAACCACCATAATGTCATCTGTCTTGCCATTATTGGATTCTGATACCCAGACATTGGCATATTTATAGCCTTCTACTTTTGGCAGATCGGGAAACATATCTTTCACTTCGCCGTTAACAATTTGGAAGACTGATTGTCCGTGACAGTTCCAGCAGTTGCCAAGATTTCCATGTTGGATGATTAACTCTGGTGTACCGTCTTTGTTGATGTCTCTAATCTTCACGAAGTCAAACACTTCGTCTTCCATGGAAAAGATTATTTTCTCTTGGTCTTTGTCGCCTACCTTGGTTAAAAGAAAAACTCTTGGAAGTGTGTCGTCATCACTGGGACAGTTAAAAACCATCCAGTTATATTTTTCATTTTTCCAAATTAATCTCCCTCCGTTATCCTGTTTTGCAGAAATTCGTCGATCATTTTGTTCGTAAAGCTTAATAGTCTCAGCAGCACAATCAAACGCTGCTTGTGGAGCCTCTGGTGAAGCTGCAGGAATATTATTATCGGTCTGTTGTTTGTTAAGTTTGAAGAAAATTAGGAATACAGAAACGACAAAGATTGAAAGGATTATGAGATTGTTTTTATTTAGCTTTTTCATTGGAATTTTGGACTGCCCAAAATATTTGATGTTGGCCTGTTTTTATTATCCCCCTCAAAGTAGTTTTTGCCAAAGTAAATAACAAACATGTAAAGGATATAAAATCCGATTGATCTGGCAATGTAGGAAGAAGGGTCTGGTATTTTAATATCACAGGTTTGAGTGCAGGGATCAGAATAGCAAAAATTATCAGCTTGGCATGTTCTGAAACTGAAAAGGCTGGATACTAAAGAAATGACAACAATAAAAATGAATGCTCCTGATTGTTTGTTCATTTTTTGATAATTCCTATTTTCTCCCAAACATTTTTATAACTGATTGGTTTGCCGTATTTATTGCCTTCATTGACACTTTTTGAAAAGGCAAGGTAAAGAAAGTAAACAAAACTCATTAATCCGCCAATACCTTTGTCAATTGATGACAAAACCAACAAAACAAAAGCAATGATGACAGGAATCACCCATGACTGATTAAGGTCGTGGTGTCTCCTGACTAAAATTGAAAGCGATAAAATTCCAGACGCAACAATTGGAGCAACAATAAAAAACAAAGAAAGTATTCCTGAGGTGGAAAGCATGAGAGCAAAAATTGTATCAATCAACGACACAACCGCCCACAAGACGAAAATTGGTATCCAAACAATGATTGGAGTGAGAATAATAGCAATAATAAAATCTTTTCTTCCAAGTCTATCTTTGTAATTTATTTTCATAATTTTAATAAAAATGACTAGTTCAATTAACTTTTGTTTTACCAATTATAAGGCGATTTTTAATAAAAATCTATACGATAGTAGAGGGAAAAATTGCAAATAAAATCGTAAGATTAGGCTAATGTTGTCCAAAGAAAGACTTTTAGAAAAATTTAGTAATAAACTCAAGGAAGAAATGGGTAATATGTCTCAAGAGTTATTAGCTCGAAATTCTGGACTGAATGTTGGTTATATTGGCAAACTTGAACGAGGTGAGGCTTGTCCATCAATCTATGCTGTCTACAAAATTGCTTTAGCTTTGAAAGTTAAACCGAGTGAATTGATGGAATTGTAATTAACCAAGAGAAGAGTTGTAAAATATCTGTGTGAGCGATCAGACTAAAAGTTTTCATCATTATGTACCTCAATTTTTATTGAAGTATTTTTCCGATAATGGAATGGTTTGGGTTTATGATCGAAAAACAAACGAATACCGATTTCAATCAGTGAGATCAACCACTGGTGCTAAAGGTTTTTATACTTTTAATTTCAAAAGTGGTAATAAGACTGATGAAATAGAAAAATTATTTACTCAAATTGAAGGGAATGCTGTTGAGGTAATAAAATCAATAACATTGGAGAAGAAAACCCTAGATCCAAAGGAAAAAAGTGACCTTGCGATGTTCGTTGCTGGAATGTATCTTAGAAGCCCTGAATCAATTGAAAATACTAAGAAAGGAATTGAAATGATGACTAAAGAATTAATGAGTAGAATCCATCAAAACAAAGAGTATCACGATCATGTTTGGGATGAATTAGTTAAAAAAGGTGACATTCCAAAAGAATCAAAAGGTAAAGAAAAAACAAGACAGACATTTATCAAAAAGAATTACGACATAATTGTTCCAAAGGAACATGCTTTAGCGATAATGGTTAAAATGCTTTTGGATCTTTATAAATATATGGTTCAAATGGATTGGAAAATACTTATTGCTCCGCCTAAAAAGGCATACATCATTTCAGATAAACCAGCCTATACCATCAATATTAACCCTACTCCTGATTTTTTTGGTCATTCGTTAGGATTATTTGCTCCTAACTGTGAGACTTTTTGTGTCTTAACTCCAAAAGTTGCTATCTACTTATCTCAAAAACACAATCCAGATGGCTCTGATATTTATGAAGCAAAGGAAGAATTTGTCGACTTTTTAAATCGAGCGACTGCGATAACCTGCCATAGGTTTTTAGTGTCACACAATAATCCGTTACTAAAAAAGTGGGTCGACAAAGTTAAGCTAAAACAAAGAGGTCTTTATCATCAAGTTAAAGTTGATTAATTATGATAATTTTGAAGATATCGTATTTAACCAACCTTCAATTTCATGTGTGGGATCCATTACATCTATCATTTCTTTGGTCATATTAGAGACTGTTTCGGTGTTCAATATTACTTTAATCCGACTTTTATATTTACCTTTACCTCGATTTGAAATATCTGATATATTATCCCAACTTTTCCCAGGATTATCGATCTCCCATTTTGTTTTTGATACAATTTCAACAACATTATCACTGTCAGTGAAACTTACATGGACACCAACCGTTCTATTAATTGAATCTGGATGAAGATAGTTTTCAATTGTTTTTTTAGATGTTATCACTGCAAAGTCTCCATTATTTCTTTGATTAACCTCATCGCATTGTGGTTGATATGGTGGATTTACCATATCGTCACGATCGTAAATATGAACTTCTCGTTTGTTTAATTCCTTAAGGTACCTACAATCTACCCATTCTTTTAATGTCGAACCACCTAATGGACAGAAGGCTATTTCTTTGGAGTTTTCCAAATCAAGAATGGAGTTATTATTGTTGTGTAAAATTCTACTTATATTTTTAAGGAATGTTACATCATTTTTACCCTCTACACATATTAAAATTTTTACTCTTGAGTCTGGGAGAACACCTAACGTATTACAGACCTTATTGTAAATATCATCATTAAGGTTAGGGTCGTCTCCGCTAGTTTCTATAATATTTTTGTCCCTATCTTTTCTGATATATCTTATACTTTCAACAGGCACAAGTGAAGCAAGTGATGGTACATGTGTAGTCAATATTACTTGAGAATTTCCACTGACTGATAAAATTTTTAATGCTTCAATTAGCATTTTTTGATTGTCTGGGTGCTGAGAAGTTTCTGGTTCTTCAATAGCATAAATAATTCCTGGAGCATTATTAATTTTTTGCCTTCTTTCCGCATCAGCTCTAAAAAAATTTATTAGAATGAGTCTTCGAACGCCACTTCCTCTTTTATTAATTGGTACTTGTTGATCATCAGTTAAAGATAGCTTAAAAATACTTCCCCATTTTGGTTCAGACTTGAAGTTTGGATTTAATTCTCTGGCTAAGCTTGGATCCATTTCATTTAGTTTTTCAATTGTTTTTGCTGCTACTTCAGTCGTTCGAAATTTTATTTTCTCTTTAATTCTTTCAAAATCTGGTTCTAATTCTTTAATTACTTCATCAATTGCTAATTTCATCGGATCTTGAACCTCTGAATCATCATCACGACTCGGTCTATCTGATTGAAATAACGCATAAATAGGAAGATTTTCTTTTAACTTTGACCATATCTTTTTAGCATCTTCTTTATCGAGATCGATTAATTGAGTCCCCAATTTGATTTTTGAAAAACTATTATAGATACTTTTTCTGAGAGATACATTGGATGATTTATTGACAAAATTATCATTTATTTTTAGTTGGTCAAACCGTTTTTTAAGATTTGAATTATTTAAGTACAACAAATCTTTTAAATCGTCTTCCGAGGGGTAATTTGCAACTGCAAAAGGTTCTGGTGAGAGAGCTTTTTTTTCACAATTAAATATTTTATGAATTTCTAAATCACCATCTTCATTTAACAAAAATTCATCAGCTAGATTTGTTTTTGCTGTACTATCGATAATAATTTCATTAGTCGGATCAGAAAAAGTACAGCCAATAACAATATTTTTATCTTCACTACCAATACTTAAATCTTCTTGTTCGATCTTTATTATCCCGTTACCATTAAAAAATATATCCAATGCTTCTAATATTGTTGATTTTCCAACATCATTTTTACCAATGATAGTCGTAATATCACCAATATCAATTTTGGTTTCTTCTTTGTAAGAACGAAAGTTTTTTAAGATTACATTTTTAAGTATCATTTATGGCTTTTTTCTAACTTTCTAAACAAGAGACTGATTAGGCTGAGATATTCAAGGGTTTTTTCTGGATCTTTAATATTTATAATTTCGTGTCCTTTTGGATTTCTAATTCCTTGCATCGTCCCAGCAAATATTTCCATAAAACCGCATTGTTCATCAACGTCGGATTGATTTTTCATTGAATTCAACTTTAAGATTGGTTTTTGTGAGCTAAAAACAGTTTGCATTAAATTTTTTCCATCAGCACTACTACCAGATTTTCTTTGGACTGCCTTATTTAGTTTTTTACATGCTTCAAATATTGCCTGTGAATAATGTCTGCCAAAGAACAACTTTTCTGATGCAGAAATAACAGATTTATGAAGGCTTCTACTTTTGAAAAGATCATAAATACTAGGAGCTTCTCTCTCTTTTTCTGTTAAGAAATTATAAAAATGCATGAATTCTTCTTCTCCAGGGTTTCTTACAATGGTAAACCAAAAATCATAAAGACCTTCTAAAGCTTTTAAGAAATCTTCCAACGTTAACTGACCACCATACCAAGGGTTATGTCCACTACCAGTAGTAATGTATGTACCATCTTCTCTTTTCTCCTTTTTTTCACCCCACATTAATTCCAAATCAATACTAGCCAATAGGTTAATATCTTCTTCAATTATTTTTGATCTTGCAATTGCTAATTTATATTCAGCTTCAATAATTCCACCCATAAAATCCATTTTCCAACAGACATCTCTGGTGAATTTAGCAAGTCGTGAAATCGCTAGTATTACTTCATTGTCGTTAATCTCACATATTTTTACCACAACATACCTCCATTATTAATCTATTTTTCTGGTCGATTATTAATTCATAATAAACTTTATTTCCCATCTTATTGATTATACCGCCTATCTGATGAGATTTTTAGGAGATTGTTTATAATATAGACATGAATGAATCGATAAAAATGAAAGCCTTTGAAGTTAACGATCTTCTTAGTGAATATGTGGTCTTACACAATCACCTTCTAAAGAGTGCTGGAACTTTCTCTAGTCTTTTCAGAAAAGTTGATTTTGGTTCTTTAACCGAACAGACACAACTTTTATACGATAAATTTTTGCAAAAAGATAAAGAGATTAATGAATGGTCAAAACAAGAATTTAATGAAGTAGGAAGGAAATTTGTTGACTATCTTTGTGAATATGTGAATGCTTTAACTAATACTTCTAAGCTTTTACTTCAAATGTACCAATATTTGAAAGGACGGGCTGAAGAGGGTAAAAAAATAACCTTTTCTCAGCACATGGAAAACGATAGAAAATACCAAGAATCAATTCAAGAATACCTGAAAATTGGTAAATATCTTAACGATCTTTATCCTCTTTTGTAGGAGTTTTATTTGGTTTGGTTATTAAGTCAAAAAATCTTAAAAAACTTTCTGCTTCGATTCTGGCTTTTTCAAAACTAATATCTCCACATTTTTTCTTGTAGATTTCTTGAAATTCTTTTACTGCTTCATCTGGTAGAAATGACATACCTCATTATAGGGTAAGATTAATTATGGATCTTAAGAAAGCGAGAGAAATACTTGGAGAAGAGGGTAATAAATACGATGATAACCAAATTCTTGAATTCATTGACACTGCCAAGTTATTTTCTGAGATTTTTTTTGAAGAGATTCAAAAGATGACACCCAAAGAACTAAAAGATCTCTCAAAAAAGAAATTAAATTGACTCACAAGCAATACCATCACCGACACCAGTTGAGTCAAGTTTCATTGGGTCATATTCAGCCGTAAAACCACAGCAATTAAAGAATGCTTGAGCCTCAGTATGAGAAGAGAAATCAGAGCAATCTCTGTCTGGTCCAGAACAAGAATACTTACAACCTCCACCAGTACTAGTTGACGTACTTGTTGTGGTTGTTTTTGTTGGTATTGAGGTTGGTTTAACAGTAGTTGTTTTAGTTGGTACAGCCGTTGGAGATTTTGTTACTGTTGGAGTCACAGGACAGGCCCCATCAGCCCATAAACCTTTCTTGCCTTGTTCAGCCTCTGATTGAGCTTGTTTGTAAGATGACTGATATTTGTAGGGGGTGTTATAGGTGTACTCGTAAGCGAAACCAGTTGAGATTAGCACCTTACCAAAATCAACTGTTCCATCATCAGTCCAAACATATCTTAATAATCGAGAATATTTATCCCTATCTCCTTGAGTAGAATCAGCCTCAAGCCAAACAGTTTTATTTGTTAATGCCTCCTTGGTTACATTCGAGGCTTTTTCTCCAAAACATTGAACTGTTTTTCTTGGGTCAACTGTTTCAGGAGTATCAACTCCAATAAATCTTACTTTTTCAGTTTTACCATCAATTGAAACCTCAATAGTATCACCATCAATTACTCTAACTACTTTTACCTCTTGTTTATCGGTGCTAATACTTTCTGATTGTTTTTGAGGTTGAGTTGGGCTTAATTCTTCGACTGGTGGTTCTGTTGGTGTTGGAGTAATAGTAATTTTTTCTTCAGTCTTTGGTGGTGTTGGTTGAGATATAGCATAAATCCAACCTCCTCCAAAGAGTAAAGTAAAAAAAGAAACGAGGATTAAAAGAGTTTTTTTAGCTTTCTGATTTTTAACCTTTTTAACAATCAACCAAATTAACCCCAAACCAATTGATATTGGTAAAAAGGTGATTAATAAACCAAAGAAGAGGGGAATAGTAACAATCTTTTTCTTGCCTTTGAACAATTTTTTGAGAAATTCCATTTAATCTGATTGTAGATCTTTAACAAAAATATTCAATGAATTAAAACAATGTTAACCCACACGGGCACGGATTAGCCGCTGCCACCAACATAAATTGCGCCGGAAAAGACATTGTCCCATTTGCTCTTGAAATAGTTACCAGTCCATCTTCCATTGGTTGTCTTAAAGCTTCCAGACAACCTCGGCTAAACTCTGGAAATTCATCTAGAAACAATAATCCTCGGTGAGCCATCGACACTTCACCTGGGTGGGGATTACTACCGCCACCAATTAAACCAATTTGAGAAGTGGTGTGGTGAGGACTACGAAATTGTCTTTGTTTAATCATCGATCCACCTGCAGGAATATTCCCAGTAATTGAAAAAATTTTAGTCACCTCCAACGATTCTCTTTCAGTAAGTGGTGGTAATATTCCCGCCATGGCTCGAGCTAACATTGTTTTTCCCGATCCGGGTGGCCCAATCATCAATACGTTATGGCCACCGGCGGCCGCAATTTCCAGGGCTCTTTTAGCTGAATCTTGTCCTAATATTTCTTTAAAATCAAACTCAGGCGTTAACAACTTATCTTCAAAATCTGTTTCAACATATTTAAGTGGCTCGATTAATTTTTAACCTTTTAAGTGTCGAACTAAAGAAATAAAATTATCAACCGGAAATACATTGATATTGCTCACCACGCTGGCCTCGTTGGCACACAATCTGGGAACAAAAATGTTTTTAACTCCTTTTTCTTTAGCCAAGATTGCCAACAAAAACACTCCTTTAGTATGTCTTAATGATCCGTCTAAAGAGAGTTCGCCGTAGAAATAACTGTCTTTACAAGGTGGATTAATCAATCCAAAACTAGAAAGAATACCTATTGCCATTGGCAAATCATAACAAGTGCCTTCTTTAGCAATATCTGCCGGTGCTAAATTAACGGTAATTTTTGCTAATGGAAAATTAAAGTCGCTATTAACAATTGCTGTTTTTACTCTTTCTTTGGCTTCTTCAATTGATTTATTGGCCAATCCAACAATGCCGAAACCGGGAAACCCTTTTTCAGCCACGTCCACTTCAACTTCAATTTCAATAGCCTTCAAGCCTTGGCTGGCGGCGCTGAATATCTTGCTGAGCATTATTGATTAATTCTAAACAATATTTTTCATCTACTGGGTCATAATTATGATTATCATCTCTTCTAAACCAGTTTCCGTTTTCATCTCTTACTAAAATTAGATTAGTACCTTGAAAATTAAAAAAACCAAAACGACCATCTTCTAAGCCAGAAACTCTAAACATAATTAATTTATACACCTAAAATGTGAAAAATATTACCAAATAAACAAATGATAAACTATCATGTGAGTTTTAATTTAGTTTCTCCCTACCAACCATCTGGCGATCAACCCCAAGCTATCGACAAACTTGTTGCCGGCCTTAAATCTGGTCAAAAGCATCAAACACTTTTAGGAGTCACTGGTTCTGGTAAAACATTTACCATCGCCAATGTTATTCAACAAACCCAGCTACCCACCCTAGTAATTTCTCACAACAAAACTCTCGCTGGTCAACTCTATCAAGAATTCAAAGAACTTTTCCCTCAAAATCATGTTTCTTATTTTGTTTCTTACTACGATTATTATCAGCCCGAGGCCTATATCCCAGCCTCCGATACTTATATTGCCAAAGAAGTTGAAATCAACGATTTAATCGACAAGCTACGACTAGAAGCTACTTCTAATCTATATTCTGGCCCAGATAATATAGTGGTGGCTTCGGTTTCTTGTATTTATAATATTGGCGATCCTCGCGAATTTGGCAAAAAAACTCTTAATTTTAAAATTGGTGATCCTTGGGTTCGGCGAACTCTATTTGAACAACTTGTAGGGCTATATTACTCTCGTTCTGAACTAGAATTTAAACGCGGCTCATTTCGGGTTAGGGGAGATAGCTTAGAAATTTGGCTCGCTTATGCCGACTGGATCGTCTCTCTTGAATTTGATGAATCTGGAAAAATTAAATCAATTCTCGAGCGTCATCCTTTTTCAGGTCAAGAAAATATTTTAAAGAATTTTATTCTTTTTCCAGCCAAACAATTTGTAGGTGCTTCGGCAGATTCCAAAGAAATCTTTGAAAAAATTAAATCAGATTGTGCCTTTCAGGTTGAAAAATTTAAATCAGAAAATAAAATTCTTGAAGCCCATCGAATTCAGCAACGTGTTGATTATGATTTGGAAATGTTAGCCGAAATGGGTTTTGTTAATGGCATTGAAAATTATTCTATTTATTTTGAAAAAGATCGAAGCACTGGCGATCCGCCCTACACTTTAGTTGATTATTTCAAACACTTATATGGTGATCAGTTTTTAACTGTCATCGACGAATCTCATGTCACTGTTCCTCAAATTGGCGGTATGTATTCTGGCGATGTCGCTCGTAAAAAAACCTTGGTCGATTTTGGTTTTCGCCTCCCCAGTGCTTACGACAATCGGCCACTTCGTTTTGAAGAATTCAATCAAAAAATTAATCAAACTATTTATGTTTCTGCTACTCCTGCCTCATATGAAATTGAAAAATCGTCTGGCCAAGTTATTGAACAAGTAATCAGGCCAACTGGTTTAGTTGATCCACCAATTACTGTCAGAACTACTAAAAATCAAATTCCCGACTTGATCAATGAAATTAAAAATCGGGTTGATAAAAAAGAACGAACTTTAGTAGTCACTATTACTAAAAAAATGGCTGAAGATTTAAGTAAATATTTAGCTGACTACACCAAAACTGGTCATCATTTTAAAGTGGCTTATCTTCACGCCGATATTGACACTATCGATCGTTCATCCATTTTAGACAAACTTCGATCTGGCGATTTTGATGTTTTAGTTGGTATTAATCTTTTGCGCGAAGGCTTAGATTTACCCGAAGTTACCTTGGTTGCCGTTCTCGATGCAGGTCAGCAAGGATTCTTACGTTCTAAATCATCTTTAATTCAAATTATGGGTCGAGCTTCACGAAATATTAACGGTCAAGTAATTCTCTACTCAGATACCACCTCCGATGCCATGAGCGAAGCCATCAAAGAAGTTACTCGTCGTCGTCAAATTCAATTGGCCTACAATCAAGAACATGGTATTACTCCCGAAACAATTATTAAATCTATTCGTCCTCAAATTATTTCTCGTCCTGAAAAAGCTGAAATCAAACCATTAATCGATGTCAATTTTGATTCGCTCACACCCAATCAAAAGAAAACTCATCTTTCAAAACTCAAAAAAGAAATGCGCGAATACGCTGCTAATCTTGATTTTGAATCCGCCATTAAAATTCGAGACCGAATTCAAGAGTTGTCAGCCTAACATACCCGAAGACAAACCGAAACAGATGCTTTATAATAGAAATTTGTATTATTTAAAAACCTCCCTTGTCAAGGGGAGGTCTCCCGCTTTTGCGGGAGGGAGGGGTTTATGATCGATAAAATAATCGTTAAAGGAGCACGCGAGAACAATCTTGCCAATGTTTCCTTTGAAATACCAAAGAATAAGTTTGTAGTTTTTACCGGAGTCTCTGGTTCGGGTAAATCAAGCATGGCTTTCGATACTCTTTTTGCCGAAGGTCAACGTCGTTACGTTGAATCATTATCTTCATATGCTCGTCAGTTTTTGGGAAATTTAAAAAGACCAGACGTTGATTTAATCGAAGGTCTATCTCCCTCAATTGCCATCAATCAAAAAGCGATTTCTCACAACCCTCGTTCTACTGTCGGCACTGTTACTGAAATTTATGATTATCTGCGATTATTATTTGCCCGAATTGGTCATCCTTATTGTCCTAAATGTGGTCGCGAAGTCAGCCCTCAAACCAGTAAACAAATTGTTAATCAAATTATTGATCAGGCCAAAATAGAAACCCAAATTGGTACTTATCGTTTTTTAGTTTTATCTCCATTAGTTCGAAACAAAGCTGGTGACTTTCATGGCTTAATCGAAAATTTAAAGAAACAGGGTTTTAAATATCTTCGAGTTGATCAACGATTAATCGATTTATATTCAGACTTTGGAATTGCCAAAACCAACAAACACAATATCGATGCTGTTTGCGATCGAGTCTCTGTTAGTAAACAAAATTTAAAAGACCCAACTGATCTATATTCTCGTTTAATCGATAGCACCGAACAAGCCATGAAACTAAGTAATGGTCTTTGTCTTATTTCCAAAATTTCTGACTCATCGCTCGAGTTCCCTCTCGATCCCAAAGAATTTAAAGATACTCTTTATTCCGAAAATTATGCTTGTCCCGACTGCAATTTGTCCCTACCCGCAATTGAACCTCGACTTTTTTCTTTCAACTCTCCTCAAGGAGCTTGTCCTGAATGTAAAGGTTTGGGTTCCAAGTTTCAAATCGATCGTTCTAAATTCCCCGAATGGAAGGCTAAATATTTAGAAGGAAAATATTTTTCAGCCGCCTCCGAAACTATTCGTGAAGAATTAGAACAATACATGATTAAAGAAAAATGTTCGCTTTGTCATGGTTCACGCTTAAACCCCGAGGCTTTATCAATCCATATTAATCATCAAAATATATATCAAATTTCTTCTTTACCTATCGAGTCAATTTTTAATTGGAGTCAGCAATTAAAAGATATTTTAACTAGCGATAAAGAAAAAGAAATCTTAGAACCAATTATTAAAGAGATCCATACTCGGTTAGAATTTTTAATTGCTGTTGGTCTTGATTATTTATCACTTGAACGCGAAGCGGGCACCCTGTCTTCTGGTGAATCTCAACGAATTCGTTTGGCCTCTCAAATTGGTACTGGATTAACCGGTGTTCTCTATATTCTTGATGAACCAACCATTGGTCTTCATTCGCGAGACAACGATCGTTTAATCGCCACCTTAAAAAAATTAAAAGATGCTGGTAATAGTTTAGTAGTCGTCGAACACGACGAAGATGTTATTCGTTCGGCCGAACACATTGTTGATTTTGGTCCATACGCTGGCAAAAATGGTGGTCAAGTTGTTGCCCAAGGGTCGTATCAAGATATTGTTGATAATCCCAAATCACTCACTGGCCAATATCTTTCAGGTAAAAAACAAATTATTTCTGCCCCAAATGCTGTTTCAAATTTAGGATCTCGTATTTCAATTAAGGGTGCATCGCAATGGAATTTAAAAAATGTTAATGTTGATTTTCCCTTAAATAAATTTATTTGTGTTACTGGTGTTTCTGGTTCGGGCAAATCTACCCTAGTTCACGACACTCTCTATGGTGGTGTCCGCAAAGCCACATTAGGCGCATATTACGGCACTATTGGTGAATACAAATCAATCGAAGGTGCCGATCAACTATCCGATGTTCTTTTGGTCGATCAATCGCCAATTGGTCGCACCCCTCGAAGTAATCCGGCTACTTATACCAAGATTTTTGACGACATCCGAGTCTTAATGGCCAAAACTACCGAAGCTCAAATTCGTGGTTTTAGCTCAGGTCGTTTTTCTTTTAATACCAAGGGTGGTCGTTGCGAAATTTGCCAAGGTCAAGGTCAAATAAAAATTGAGATGCAATTTTTGCCCGATATTTATGTTACTTGTGATGAGTGTCATGGTTCTCGTTTCAAAGATGAAACTCTTGAGGTTTATTATAAAGAAAAAAATATCGATGATATTTTAAAACTTACTTTTGATGAAGCCGCTGAATTCTTTAAAAACGTTACCTCTATTAAGCGAAAAATAAGTACTATTCAAGAAGTTGGCTTAGGTTATTTACAACTTGGTCAGCCCAGTAACACTCTTTCTGGGGGCGAGTCCCAAAGATTAAAAATTAGTCGAGAATTAGTTAAACGTATTAACGGCAAAATTCTATACGTTTTAGATGAACCCACTACTGGTTTACATTTTTACGATATCGATAAACTAATCAAAGTTCTTCGTCGATTGGTCGATATGGGTAATACTGTGGTGGTTATTGAACACAATTTAGATGTCATTAAAAACGCCGACTGGATTATTGATATGGGTCCAGAAGGTGGTCATCGAGGTGGGGAAGTGGTGGTGCAGGGGACCGTCCAAGACGTTATCAACTG
>JAKQJL010000020.1 GCA_029561175.1 bacterium | reverse complement strand
GGTGCAAAAATTAAGAAATGCTCAACACGTGGTTCATGTTAATTACCTGATGCCTAAGTTTATGGAAAAGTATAAAGAGACAACGATCTATCAGGCAAACTTTGCACGAATTTTTCCGGAAGATCGAGGAGTAAACTACGCCATCCGCGAGGCTTTAAAGATGGTGGAAAAAATACTAGTAGTTAAAGAAACTTAACGAAAATATATCTTAAACTGTTCTCCGTTTTGGTCTCTAACAAAAAATACCCGACCATTTCGAGACAAACTACACCATTGTTGAGCTAATAATATTCCTGGTTTACCGTCTAATCTATAATCTAATGGACGATCTTGGGCTGAAAGAACCGCATTGTCTGGACTAATACTTTCTATATTTAGTTCTAACCCTAAATGATCTTGTCTAAATTTCCTTTTATCATTGTATTCCTTTTTTTTGCCTGATATCTCAACAACTACTGGTGCCATATTTTTTTTTGAAATTTTTAAGTAAACAGTCTATTTTAGCTCTGTTTTGGTAATTTGCAATACATTTTAGAAAGAACGGATGTATCTTATTGTTATCGTTTCGTATCCGTATGATGTATTTTTGGATACTTCCAAATAAGGACACATGAGGCGTTTTACTTTAATTTATTATACTTATTTAGATTGTAACTTTACAAAGTATACCTTCAGAATCTTTTGCATAAACAATTGTGCCATTTCCTATAGAGATAACTGATCCACGAACTGAAAAATCTACATCACTTTTTCCAACAACATATACTGGAGCACCTTCGGTGTTTATCAATAATGCAGTACGTGGAAGATCTTCAATTGTAGTAAAATCTTTTAATAATTTACTTCCTCCAACAGATTCAATTTTCAAATTACACATATATTTGGATTAAATTTTAAGTAGCCTATTTTAACTCTGTCTTGTTAATTTGCAATACAAATGAACCTGGTTAAACATGCCTGATGGTAATGGTAGTATTTGCTTGAATATTTCTAATTTCTAAGCGATTGGTTTCGTTAAGATAAACACAATAAGGAGTTTTTTTTGAACCATCAGGTTGAACAAGAGAATACCTGATATTAGGATCTGGCCGGCACAAAACAAGAGTAGAACCGTTCTGGGGAATAATAATTAACGGACAATTGCCTAACAAGTGACGATAGTTTATTTCAGGGACAGTATCGTCAAAAATGAATTTATTTCCACCGCTTTCGATTAGAAATGGTGACATTAATTTATTATAAGTTTTTGAGACTAGATTGCAAATTTTTGGGACAAAAACCAAACTCGGTAACGAATTTTTGATTAGAAATGGCTAAGTTGGGAGCGTAGGGGCGAGCATTGGGAGTTTTTAAATAATCAGTAAGCAGACTGGGGACAACTAAATTTTGATCTAATTTAAAAGTAGAAGCAATTGTTTTAGCCATATCGTAGGGGCTTAATGATGTTGAACCAACTAAATGATAAATACCAGCTGGTTGCTTATCAATAACTAAAGTTAAACCTTGGGCAATATCGTCGATAAAAGTTGGAGTAATAATTTGATCGGAAAACATTTTTACTTCTTGACCGGATTTTAATTTATCAATAATTTTTCGAACTAAATCGATTTTAGTGGGAAAGTTGGATCGAAACGGAAAGGCGATCCGAATAATTGAAGAGTTAGTATTGGCGACAATTTTTTCGGCTTGATATTTGGTTTCGCCATACCAATCGAGGGGAAAAGGAGTGTCGAACTCGGTGTAACTCCCCTGTTTCTGACCATTGAAAACAAAATCGGTAGAAATGTGAATTAAATGCTTGTTATATTTTTGGCAAAGATTGACAATGTTTTGAGTGCCAACGACATTAATTTGATAGCATAAACCGTTTTTATCACCTCGTTGTTCCCATGCGGCATTAGTGTCGGTAAAAGCGGCAAAATGGATAACCACCGAAGCGGGATTATTTTGAAAAATAGGCTCTAATGATTCTGGCTTTAAAATATCGTAACCCGAATCGAGAGACAAATCGGTAAATTGATGTTGAGGGTTTAATTCGACCACTCGAGAACCAACTAAACCGGATAAGCCAGTACCAAGAAGGTTAAGCATTTTTTGGTTCCCAAACATCGGTTAAAACAGTATTATATGGAAATTTTATTTCATCTTTGGGGTCGTAGGGATGACTCTGGAAATTGACAACCAACACTTCTGGAATAGAAAGACATTTCCAACCATGCATAATGCCGGCGGGAATTTTTAAAATTGCTGGCTTCTCGGTACACATAAAAATACTGTTAATATGTCCAAAGGTGGGTGAATCGGTTCGAATATCAACTAATACAATTTGAATTTTGCCACGAGTGACAGTCATTTGATCGGTGTGGACTTCGTGAAGATGCCAACACTTAACTACTCCATAATCAGTGCCACTTTGATAACAATGAGTTGGTTGTACAAAATTAGCTGCATCTGACCAGGCACTACTCCAAAGTTCGATTAAATCCCCTCGTCCATCTGGAATTGGATTTAATTGTTTGTAAACTACACCCTCGATAGTTGGCGGTTTGTAAATATTCTGAAGAGTAAAAGATTGTTGTTTTAACCATTCGGCAGTAACTTCTGAAGGTTTCATTATTTTTTTAAATTTTGATAATTATTAAGCTTTTTGTAAAATTCTTCAGCTTCGGTTTTGGCTTGTCGCCACCAAGACTCGTTGTTTAAATACCAATCAATAGTTTTTCTTAAACCGGACTCGAGAGTTTCTTTTGGTTGCCAACCTAAGTCTTGATTAATTTTTTGCCAACTAACGGCATAATTATCATGAGCTGGACGATCGGCAACAAATTCAATTTGATCTGACGACTTACCCATTAAATTGATAACCAGATTGACTAAATCGATATTTCTACAGGTTTCTTTTAATCCACCAATGCAATAAGTTTCGCCAATTTTACCTTTGGTGATCACCGCCTCGATGGCTGAGCAATGGTCGGTTACATAAAGCCAATCTCGAAAATTTTCACCTTGACCATAAACAGGAATTTTTTGATGGTCAATTAAGTTAGTGATCATTCGCGGTACTAATTTTTCAGGGTACTGATAAGGACCATAATTATTAGAACAATTGGTAATAGTGATAGGGAGACCATAGGTTTTTCCAAAGCTTCTGACAAAATGATCTGATGAAGCTTTCGAGGCTGAGTAAGGTGAGGAAGGATCGTAGGGGGTAGACTCAGAAAACTCAGTATTTGAACCAAAAGGAATAGAACCGAAAACTTCATCGGTGGAAATGTGATGAAATCGAATATTGCCGTGTTTTTTAGCAGCTGATAGTAGAGTGTAGGTTCCCAAAACATTGGTTTTAACAAAAAGTAAAGGATCATCGATAGAACGATCGACATGCGATTCAGCTGCAAAATGAACTATCAGATCGCAACCAGGTAAGATTTGATCTAGTAAAACAGAATCTAAAATATCTCCCTGAACAAATAAATAATTTGATTTTAAATCATCTAAATTATGAGGATTAGCGGCGTAAGTAATTTTATCGAGATTAATAATTTGATCGGTAGGATGATTATTGAGCCAATAGCGAATAAAATTAGTACCGATAAAACCTAAACCGCCGGTAACTAATATTTTCATATTTTTTTAGCCATATAATTACCAGCTTCTAGAAGAGAATCTAAGGTGCCGGCATCTTGCCAGTAGGTATCAATTAGATTTACTTTAAGTTCCTTGTTTTTTAAATAGAGATTGTTGATATCGGTAATTTCAATTTCACCTCGAGCTGAAGGGGTTAAATTTTTGGCGTAATTAACGACTCGATTGTCGTAAGTATATAGACCAACCACAGCATAATCACTTTTGGCGACAGTTGGTTTCTCTTCGATAGAAATAGCAGTCATGTCTTGATCGAACTCGACGACACCAAAACGATTGGGATCAGAAACTTTTTTAGCAAAAATTTGAGCTCCAGTAGAAAAGTTTGAAATATCAGCAGAAAAATCGGGGTCAAAAATATTATCACCTAAAATCATGGTAACAGAATCGTTACCAATAAAATGTTGACCAATAATAAAAGCATCAGCTAGGCCTTTGGGTTCTTTTTGAACTGCGTAATTGAGATTAACTCCTAATTCTTCACCAGAACCTAAGAGATTTAAAAATTGGCCTGAATAATCGGGGGCGATAATAATTAGAATATCGGTAATCCCAGATTTCTTTAAAGTGTTGATGGGATAGTAAATCATTGGCCGATCGTAAACCGGGAGCAATTGTTTACTAGTTACCAAAGTTAATGGGCGCAAGCGAGTGGCACGGCCACCAGCGAGGACGATTCCCTTCATAATTATTCAGTAGGAGTGGTTTTGGCAGATTTGCTTAAATCGGTGCCAATGGTAACCACGGCATCGTAGCTAGAATTTTCTTTTAGGTCAGCTGAAACGGTGAAATCAGCAAATTGAGATTGAAAATAGGAAGAGGATGTGGCCAAAGAAGCCTTGAGATTAATAGTATTCTCGGTAGCTTTAGTAGAAGTATTGCCGGTGGTTACATTGGAAAAACCAAGTTTAACAAATTTGGTTTTAAGTGAACCAGCTTGACCGTTGATATCAGTGGCATTTAAAACTTGGATTTTGATTTTTTTATCGACTTCAACGACGACACTAGGAGTTGGGGTAGCAGTTGGAGTAGTTTCGGTAATAGTTGGGGTTGGCTGTTGGGTAATTGGGCTTTCAGTTTCAGGAGAGGAATTTTTATTGAGGACATACCAAATAGCAATTGAAGCTAAGGTGGTAGCGACAACAAAAACAGCAATTAATGGGAGGAGATTTTTTTTGTTTTCCATAGGTTTTTTAATTGAACTATTATCGGTTGATGAATTAATTATAACAGTTTGGGGAGCATCTTTGAGGAAAGAACCTAAAACTGGTAGTGGCAAATTGGTTGACTTTTTAAACTGAGATGCAATTTGAGCTGAATTATAGGGTGTTTTTTCTAGCTCTTGATTGGTAACAATCTCGAGGTCTCGATCGTGAGGATAATAAAACTTGGTGGTTGGATTGGCAAAATAGAGATTGGAATAATTGATGATTTTTTGAACTTCCAATTGATTTGATTTTAAAGTTGAGGTGAGATAAACAGAATCTTGTTTGCACAAAATTAAACTGTATTCAGAAAGAGAAAGCGGATAGAGTAGGAAAAATTCTTTTTGGTTAAACCGACTCATGACTGAGGCGATTAATTTGGAGGCTGGTTCGAAAGAAAAAGATTTTAAGGATAGACGTTCGAGATTGTATTTTAGAGTGGCAATTTTGTTGGGATCGTAGATTCGCGATTGAATGATAGTTTTATTATCGCCAGCAATTAAGTTGTAATCGAGTAGATCTGGTTGAATTTTGAATTGAATGAAACTTTCGGCTAAAGAAATTACTTCTGATTTTTCTATGGTGGTAATTTGACTGTCGTAGATAAAGCTTTTAGTAATAACCACATCATCGGGAATAATAATGGTGAGAACACTAATATTATTTTCCTTAAAACAGGCGTTTAGAGAATTAATGTCGCTATCAGGACAGCGGGACCAAAGATTGATTCCAAAAGAAAAGACATTGTTTTCTTTTTTATCAAGATAAATATCGGTACCACCGTTTTTGGCATGCAGAACAGTTTTAGGAGTTGAAAATAATCCCATTGAAAAATGTTAGCACAAAAAGATTACCAACGTAAATGAGCAAAAGCTTTGTTGGCATCGGCCATCTTTTCGACTTCGGCACGTTTAGCTACAGAAGCTCCTTCATTTTTGAGAGCTAAGACTAATTCGGAATTTAATTTTTCAGCAAAACTGTGAAAACCTTTGTTGGAAAGTTTTCGAGCATTGGTGACTAACCATCGGATAGCTAAAGATAGTTGTCGATTGCCACGAACTGGAGTAGGCACTTGATAAACAGCACCACCAATACGACGAGGTCGAACTTCAACTTTTGGTTTGATGTTATCGAGAGCTTGTTCCAAAGTGGTAATTACATCATCGGTTTTTGTTTCTTTTTTGAGCAATTCAATAGCGTTATAGACTTCTTTGACAGAAGCGGTTTTTTTACCATGACGCATAGCATAATTAATCAATTTAGAAACAGTAACACTTTGATAAACAGCATCTGGTTTTACGGCTCTGATTTTACTTTGACCTTTACGAGACATACTTTGTAATTTTTAATTTGAAATTTGTAATTTTTAATTAAGTTGTAGAAGCTTTAGCGGGGCGTTTGGCACCGTATTTACTTCTTGATTGTAAGCGCCCAGCAACAGCGCCAGCATCATATTTACCACGGACAACATGATAACGAATACCTGGTAAATCTCGGACACGTCCACCACGGATAGAGACGATACCGTGTTCGGCCAAATTGTGGCCGATTCCCGGAATATAGGCGGTAACGGTGGTGCGATTACTGAGTTTAATTTTGGCAACTTTACGCAAAGCTGAATGAGGCTTTTTTGGAGTCATGGTTTTAACCACAGTGACAACTCCCTTTTTAGTAGGATTATAAGTTGGCACTGATCGATTTTTAATCGAGTTAAAATTGTTACGCAAAGCTCCAGCTTTGATTTTTAGAGTTCGTTGTTTACGACCTTTTCTAATTAATTGGTTAAATGTTGGCATAATTTTTATTCAATAATCTTTTTCCCAACTGGGATCAGACGTCCGATAATAACATTTTCTTTAAGACCAATCAAGTTATCGACCTCAGCAAGCAAGGAAGCTTCGGTTAAAACCGAAGTGGTTTGCTGGAAGGATGAAGCAGATAGCCATGATCCGGTAGATAAAGCCGATTGGATTAAACCTAGTAAGATTTTCTTACCTTTGGCTGGTTTACCTTTTTTAGCTTTAACTTTTTCATTTTCTTCTTGATAAACAGCTCGGGTAACTGTTTGACCATAGAGGAAATTGGTGTCACCTGGGTCTTCGATTTTGATTTTGTCACTCATTTCTTTAACCATGACTTCCATGTGTTTGTCGTGAATCGAAATTCCTTGGGATTCGTAGACACCTTGGATGGAATTGATTAAATATTTTTGAGCAGCTTCAATACCTTTAACTTCCATGATTTCTCGGATATCGAGAGAACCAGTAGAAAGCTGGGTACCTTGGGCAATTAAATCACCATCGGCAACTAACAAAGTGGCATTGAGAGGTAAGAGATAAGTGATGGTTTTGGCGACATTATTTTCGTCTTTACCAGTAACTTTAATCTCGTAGCTATCGATGTTTTCTTTGATTTTAACCTTACCACCAATTTCTGAAAGTGGAGAAGGAACTTTGGGAGTTCGAATTTCAAATAATTCTTGAACTCGAGGCAAACCCTGAGTAACGTCAACTCCTAAGACTCCTCCAGTGTGTTTGGTACGAAGAGTAAGCTGGGTACCAGGTTCACCGACAGATTGAGCAGCGATAACACCGACTGGAACACCAATGCCAACAATTTTACGGGTAGATAAATCCCAACCGTAACATTTTTGACAAATACCATAACGAGCCTTACAGGTTAATGGTGAACGAACATCGACGGTAGTAATGTTTTGATCAGCTTCAAGTTGAGCAACCAAATCATTGCTAACTAAGTCACCTTTGGTAGCAATTACTTTCTTGGTGGTGGGGTCGATAATATCATTGGCTAAAATTCGGCCTAAGATTCGACGTCCAAAATAACGCTCACGACCTTTTTCGTTTTTATCAACGGTAATAAATTTAGTAGTACCGCAATCTCGGGAACGAATAATAGCGATATGAGCAGAATCAACCAATCTTCTGGTTAAATAACCAGCGTCGGCAGTACGTAAAGCGGTGTCAGCCAAACCCTTACGAGTTCCTCTGGCTCCGGTAATGTACTCAAAGACGCTTAAACCTTCGCGGAAATTTGATTTGGTAGGAAGTGGAACGATGTGACCCATAGGATCAACCATTAAACCTCTCATACCGGAAAGCTGTTTGATTTGATCTTTGGAGGCACGCTTGATACCAGCAGCCGAAACGATACGGATAGGAGAATCAATATCGAGGGTAGCCCAAGTTTTTTCGGCGATATCTTCGGTAACTTCCATCCAAATGCTTTGGGATAATCGTTTTTTCTCTTGAAGAGAGATTAAACCCATTTTGTAGTTTTCTTCAATTTCGACGATTCGTTTATCAGCAGCGGCAACGATAGTTTCTTTTTCAGCTAATTTTCCGCAGTCTTCAATTGAAAGGGAAATGCCAGATAAAGTGAAACCTTTGAAACCGATATCTTTTAAATCGTCAATTAATCTAACGGCTCGAATTCGGCTAACCTGTTCCATGGTGTGAATCACCAATTCGGATACCGATTGTTTTCCAGCCATAGCTTTATTCAAGAAACCAAATTCTTTAGGAACGATTTGGTTGAACCAAATACGTCCATATGTGGTTTTGATTAATTTACCATCGATTTTGACAGCAATTAATTCTCTTAAATCAATTTTCTTGGTTTGGTAAGCCAAAGTAACTTCTTCTCGGTCACCAAAGATGGTTAAACCTTCAAAGCTATCAGTGGTTTCTTTTTCCAAATCTTGGGTGCGAACTGAAGTAATGTAATAACAACCAACAGCCATTTCCTGAGAAGGAACCGAAACTGGTTGACCATCGGATGGCTTTAGTAAGTTGTGAGAAGGCAACATTAAGTGTTTAGCTTCGCGTTGAGATTCAACTGAAAGAGGTAAGTGGACACCCATTTGGTCTCCATCAAAGTCAGCATTGAAACCAGAACAAACACAGGGATGCAAACGAATTGCCAATCCATCGGTTAATATTGGTTTGAAAGCTTGAATTGAAAGCTTGTGAAGAGTTGGAGCACGGTTTAACAAAACATGTGAATGTTTGGTTATTCTTTCCAAAATATCATAAACTTCGTTGACTCGATGATCGATTAAGTTTTTGGCGGATTTGATATTGGCAGCTAAACCAGTAGCAATTAATTCTCGCAAAACGAATGGTCGATAAATCTCGAGAGCAATTTCTTTTGGTAAACCAACTTGATTCAATTTTAAATCTGGACCGACGACGATAACTGAACGACCAGAGTAATCAACTCGCTTACCTAATAAGTTTCGTCGGAAACGACCTTTTTTACCTCGGAGTAAATCGGATAAAGCTCGAGGAGTTCTTTTGGTTGATTTTCGTTTATTTTTAGAACTCTTTTGAGCGTCGATTAAAGTATCGACCGATTCTTGAAGCATACGTTTTTCATTTCGAAGAATGATTTCAGGAGCTCCAAGTTTTAATAGTTTTTTCAAACGATTATTTCGGTTGATTAAGCGTCGGTAAAGATCATTCAAATCTGAGGTGGCAAAACGACCACCAGTTAATTGAACCATTGGACGTAAATCTGGTGGAATAACTGGAATATTAGTTAAGACAGTCCAAGAAGGTGAAATTTCATTTTCATCCATGCTATTAAGAATTCTGATCTTGTACATGATCTTTTTCTTTTTAATCTTGGAAGAGGTTTTTACTAATTCTTTTTTAAGATTCTTAACAGTTTCTTTAAGATCAATTTTTTCCAAAACTTCCTTAATACTTTCTGCACCCATTTTGGCTTCATAGAAAATATCGGATTTGAATTGGGATAAATAGAAGCTTTCTTCGTCGGTTAAGACAGTAAGCACTTCGATAGATCGAATCTTGTCATCTAAAAACTTGATTAAGCTTTCGATGCGATTCTTTTCGATAGTAGCTTTATTTTCGAGTTTTTGAATCTCTTGTTTAAGCTTAACTTCTCGTTCTTCAGTGGCAATTAAAAGCTGTTCTTTATTTTTAATCTTGGTAGATAAATTTTTCTTTTCAGTTTCAGTATCTTTAATACGAATGTCGATTAATTTTTTAGTGTCAACTTCAATTTGAGAAATTCTTTTTTGAGAATTGGCATATAAGTTGTCGATAGCTTCTTTTCTTTTTTCACTGTTAACTGAAGTTACTAAATATTTAGAAAAATAAACTACTGATTCTAATTCCTTTTGGGAAACATCTAAAATGACGCTTAAAGGTGAGGGTGTGTTGCGAAGATACCATAAATGAGTGACTGGAGCAGCAAGGGTAATGTGGCCCATGCGTTCGCGTCGGACTTTAGAGGTAGTAACTTCGACACCGCACTTATCGCAAACAACACCTTTGAATCGGATTTTTTTGTATTTTCCGCAGTAACATTCAAAATCTCGTGATGGTCCAAAGATTTTTTCGCAGAATAATCCGTCTTTTTCTGGACGCCAAGAACGATAATTAATAGTTTCTGGTTTTAAGACTTCTCCGTGTGACCAGCTTAAAATTTCGGCTGGGGAAGCTAATTTGATTTTTAGACCGGTGAAATCGGTGATTGATTTGAATTTAAACATATTAGTTTTCCTCCTCCTTTAAGTCTTCGTCGGAAGGTTCGGCTTCGACCTCTTCCTCTTCGACTTTAAGATCTGCTAGGTCGCTGTCAACGACAACTGGGGGTGGTGAAGGTGGAGTATCACCAGTATCAACAACTAATTCCCCTTCTTCGCCTTTCATGCCAACAGGTGAAATATCGATGGCAAGTCCGGCTAATTCTTTGGTTAAAACTTTAAATGATTCTGGAATGGCTGGTTCAGGAATAGCTTGACCTTTGATGATGGCTTGGAAGGCACGAGTACGACCTTCAATATCATCAGATTTCAAAGTTAACATTTCCTGTAAAGTATGAGCAGCTCGATGAGCCTCAAGAGCCCAAACTTCCATTTCTCCAAGTCGCTGTCCTCCCATTCTGGCTTTTCCGCCTAAAGGTTGTTGAGTAACTAAAGAGTATGGACCAGTAGAACGAGCATGGACTTTGTCGTCGACCATGTGAACCAGCTTGAGAATATAACCAATACCAACAGTGGTCTTTTGGTCATAAGCATCTCCGGTTCGTCCATCGTAGAGCTGAACTTTACCATTGGTTTCTAAACCAGCACTAGCGAGTTCGGCTTCGATTTGAGATTCGGGATATTTTTCAAAAACTGGAACGGCATATTTTTTATTAAGTCGGTATCCAGCATGAGCTAAGGTAACCTCAAGAAGTTGACCCAAGTTCATACGAGCGATAACAGACAAAGGTGACATGACCATATCGACAGGAGTACCATCGGCCAAACGAGGCATGTCGTATTCGGGCATGATTCGGCAGATAACTCCTTTGTTTCCATGACGTCCGGCGATTTTGTCTCCTTCTTGGATACGACGGATTTGAGCAACATAAACTTTAACGACTTTGTTAACTCCGGGATCGAGTTCATCACCTTTATCTTTGTCGAGGACATCGACTTTGATGACTACACCGTGTTCACCGTTAGCAACTCGGAGAGAAGTATCTTTAACTTCTCGAGCTTTTTCTCCGAAAATAGCGCGTAATAATCTTTCTTCAGCAGTTAATTCTTTCTCACCACGAGGTTCAACTTTTCCAACTAAAATATCATTTGGTCCCACATTGGCACCAATCATTACGATACCATCATCGGTAAGTTTAGCTAATTCAGTTTCGGAAACATTGGGAATATCTTTAGTTAATTCTTCTGAACCTAATTTAGTTTCAACTACTTGAGCAACGTTTTCATAAATCTGAATGTTAGTTAAAACGTCTTGTTTAACTAAACGATCGGAAATCATGAAAGAGTCTTCGTAAGATAAACCATCTATTGAAGCGTAAGCTACCAATAAATTTCTACCGATAGATAGTTCACCTTGATCGGTTGAAGGTCCATCGATTAAGACATCACCAGCTTTAACTTTGTCGCCAACATTGACAACAACTTTTTGGTTGTAACAAGTACCATAGGGTGAAGTTCTTTCAAATTTCAAAACAGGATAGGTTTCAGTTTTACCATCTTTACTAATTTGGCTATGATCAAAAGTTTCATTTTCACCAGCTTTTTTATCGAGAGTAACGACAACTTCATCGGCATAGACTTTAGTAACAGTTCCCGAGTGATTGGCTAAAATCGAACGATTCATTGATGAAGCAATGGTGGCTTCCATACCAGTACCAACGATTGGAGCTTCTGGCGAAATTAAAGGCACAGCTTGAGTCTGCATGTGCGAGCCCATTAAGGCCCGGGTAGCATCGTCATGATCAACGAAAGGAATTAAGGATGGAGAGGCACCAACGATTTGATTGGGAACCAAGTCGATAAATTCAACATTGGTGATTGGACCTTCAATGAACTCACCATTGTAACGAATAGGTACCCATTCTTGGACAATTTCGTCTTTGTCATTAATTTTGATACCCAAATGAGTGATTTGGTGAGAATATTCATCTTCGGCATCTAAATAGACGTAATCGGGAGTAATAGTATATTTACTACCAGACTTGACGATTTTTCTAAAAGGAGCTTCGATAAATCCATATTTGTTAACCTGAGCGTAAAGGGCTAAGTAGGTAACTAAACCGATATTTGGACCTTCTGGAGAACGAACGGTACAAATACGACCATATTGAGATGAGTGAACGTCGCGAATAGAGAAAGCAGCTCGCTCTCGAGTTAAACCTCCGACACCGACAACAGTAACTCGGCGTAATAAATCAATTTCTGCCAAAGGATTGGTTTGATCTAAAATAGCAGAAAGTTGGTTTGATCGGAAAAAAGTGTTTAATGAAGAAATTAAGGGTTGAGGATTGATCATTTGTGAAGGAGTGGGCATTTCTTTGGTAGAAATCAAGCTCATTCTTTCTTTGACCATTCTTTCAAATCTAGCTAAAGCGGGACGAATAGCAATTTGAGAAACGATTTCGCCACAACGTCGAAGACGTCGGTTGGCTAAGGAATCAATATCGTCAAGACGAGTAACTTCGCCTTTTTGAAGTTGAACTAAATAACGAACAGTGGCAATTAAATCTTCTTTTTTGATTATCCAATTTGATTTATCAGTATCATCGAAACTAAAACCAAATTTTTTATTGACTTTGTAACGACCAACATTACCTAATTCATAGGTACGAAGATCAAAGAAACGATCGTTGAAGAATTTTTGAGCATTTTCTAAGACGACAGGTTCACCGGGTCGAAGTTTTCGATAGAATTCGAGAATAGCTTCTTCAGCGGTTTTGGTAGTATCGGCTTGGATAGTGTTGTTAATATAATCGGAGAATTCGGCAACTAATTGTTTATCACCCATACCGCAAGCGGCACGAAGTAGAATAGTAGCTGGGAATTTCTTTTTACGATCGATTCGAGCAAAGATAACATCTTTTTTACCAACGAAAAATTCTAGCCAAGAACCACGAACAGGTCGGATTTCAGCATTGTATAAGCTTTTACCAGTAGCAGGATCAACTTCAGCAGTGAAATAAACACCAGGAGAACGAACTAATTGGTTGATAACTCCTCTTTCAATACCATTAATGATGAAAGTACCCTCATCGGTCATGGTGGGAAGATTTAAGAAAAAGACTTTTTCTTCTTTAGTATCATTGGTTCTTTTGTTGGTAAGTTTGGCATTAACGTGAACTGGGATAGTGTAATTTAAACCTTTTTTCTTAGCCATATCGGGAGATATAGTTGGGGGTTCGAAGGTTAATTCACCTAATTCTAATTGCCAGTTATTGCCAGTGTAGTCGGAGACGGGAGAGATTGAATGAATGGTTTCGGAGAGTTCTTTGCTAATAAATTCTTTCCAAGATTCTTTTTGGATTTGAATAAGATCAAGCTTGGGTAAGGCCTGATGAGTTTTACCCCAATTGGTGCGTTTAGCGGAAGGCATTAAAGTATTTTTAAAAAAATAATCAAAGCGAGTTATGTTCCAACCGCTCGCCGAATGCGGAAATTATATACTAAATGTAGATTAAGAACAAGAAGAAGATTGTTTAGTTAAATCTTAGGGTAGATAAGAGTTGAAGAGTTAGCTCTTCAAGATTTTGATCGGATTTGGGACTGGTGGCAAAAACTAAAATAGTAGGATGATCTTTGCCCTGATAGCTGAATTGGACTAATCGATTTTCTAAAGATAAATTTTCGGTATTATCTTTCTTTTCAGCAACGACAAGACCTTTTTCGTTTGAGTAGGTTAAAACAAAACTACGATCGGGGAAAAATGGCCCAAAACCATCGGGGAGAACATGGATAGTGACCGTGTATTTATTAATTTTATCGGTAAGAGTTAGCTTCTCTTTGGTGCTAGTATAGTCAGTTTTAGTTTTTGGTAGTTGATCGGTGAGAGTCAAAGTTTTGGGATAATCGAAACTAAAACCAAAAACAGAATTTTTGTAAGATTTTACCGAGGTGGCAGATGGAGTAGCAGTGGGGGTGGAATCACAAGCTAGTTCAGTACAACTAACGGTTAAATCGATACCGCAAGAGCAAGTGTTGCAACCGTCGGCAGATTTAAATGATTCACCAATTTGATATTGCTTATCGTTGAGTAAACAAACTGCGCCAGAAGTGGCTGTTGGCGAGGGAGCAGGAGTTAAATTTTTGGCTGAATCTTGAGGAGTAATATTTGAGAAAAAGATCGATTTAATAACTAAACCAAAAACAACTAAAAAGACAATTAAGGAAAAAAAGAAAAAATATTTAAAAATGTTTGATTCTGATTCTGGAGGAATAGTTGGTTCGACAGCAATTGGCTGGGGTTCTGATTGAGGTTCTGGTTCTGGTTGTGGCTGGGGTTCTGGTTGAGGGGTTGGGGTTTTATTTAACTCTTGAGAATATTTATTTAAAATATCTTGATATTGTTTTGATAAATCAGGAGTTTCCTCGGTGGGAATTGGGTTTAAATTTTGATCCATATCTAATCATGTCATTAAACTGATAAAGTGTCAAATATTGATGATAAAATTTGACGTAATGAAAAAGGTTTTTATTAAAACTTTTGGATGTATTCAAAACACAGCTGACTCAGAAAGAATTAAAGCTTATTTTGAAGAACAAAACCAAATACTAATCAATAATTGGAAAGAGGCCGACTTGGTGGTAATTAACACCTGCGTAATTCGGCAATCGGCCGAAAATCGAGCTTATGGGCTAATTAATGAAATTGAAAAAAGAAATCCGAAAGCTAAGATTTGGGTTACTGGCTGTTTGGTGGGTGTTTATGATCGAAAAAATAAACTAAATATTTTAAAAGAAAAATTTGAACGAGTTGATGACTGGAAACCAATTGAATTTTTTAATAATTATTTCCCCAACGTTGATCGAAAACAAAAACTAGCCATGGTAACGATTACTAATGGTTGTAATAATTTTTGTTCTTATTGTATTGTGCCTTTTGCCAGAGGTAAGGAAATATCGAAACCATTTGACCTAGTAATTAAAGAAGTAAATCAGGCTATCGAAAACGGTTTAGAAGAAGTTCTACTAATCGGTCAAAATGTGAATTCTTATGGAGCTGATTTTGGAGAAGAGTCGTGGGTTTCGATGGGTAAAAAAAGGTTTAAAAGTTATTTTCCAAAACTTTTAGAAACGATTGCTCAAATGAATTTTAAGAAAATTTCTTTTGTGAGCAGTAATCCTTGGGATTTTTCGGATGAATTAATTGAGGTGATTGCTAAATATCCCAATGTCGATCGCCTATTGCACTTGCCTTTTCAGGCTGGTAATGATCAGGTTTTAAAAAACATGAATCGTGGTTATAGCCAAAAAGAATATTTAGATTTAGTAAAAAAAATTAAGTCTAAAGTTAGTGGGGTAAAATTTTCAACTGATATTATTATTGGGTTTCCGGGTGAGGGTGAAAAAGAATTTGAAGATACAGTGAAGGTTTGCCGAGAGGTTGGGTTTGAAATTGCCTATTTAAATAAATATAGCCCCAGAGCGGGAACCGTTTCAGCAAAGAATTATCAAGATGAAATTCCGATGAGCGAGAAAAAAAGACGATGGAAAATTTTAAACGAACTAGTTAATGTAAAAATTTAGCGATGTTTTGATTATGTTGATCGAGAGTGGTGGCAAAATGAATTAAACCGTCATTGTCGGTAATATAGTAGAGATAATCTGAGGCAATAGGGTGAAAAGCGGCATAAATTGAATTGTAGCCCGGAGAACAAATTGGTGAGGGAGGTAACCCCGGATTTAAATAAGTATTGTAAGGAGAGACTATTTTTAGGTCTGATTTGGAAACAGGGGCCCAATAATCTTTAATTTGTTTTGACTTCATTGAATCGCGAGCATATTGTACAGTGGCGTCAATTTGAAGTGCCATGCCAATGTCTAAACGGTTCATTAAAACACCAGCGATTTTTTGTTTGGTTTCGAGAGTTCTCCCCTCTCGTTCGATTAATGAAGCCAGAGTAATAATTTCAGCATCAGTTAATTTGGTGTTAGTAGCGTTTTGAGAAGCCTGCGCAAACTTCTTTTGAAAATTTTGAGTAATGACTTCAAATATTTGATCTGGAGAATAATTACTAGGGATTAAATAACTGTCAGGAAAAAGATAGCCCTCGTTTGATTGGTCAAACTTGGGGGTAATTTCTTCGAGTCGTTGACCATCGATAATTTTTAACCAATAGTCTTGGCTACCAGATTTGGAAAGAGTTGTAATTATTTGTTCGAGGTTATTGGAGGAATCAATTTTGAATGAGCCGGCTTGGAGCTTGGTGTTTAAACCCAATCTGTAGGCGTTAACCAAAAACACGTATTGATTTTTGATTAACTTGTTAGCCTCGAGCCTTTTGGCAATTGAAATAATACCATCACCTTGATTAACCACAAATTGATTAATGGTTGATTGAGAGGTGACTGGAGTTGAATTTTGATAATACCAAAAACCGAAACCAAGACAGATTAAGATTAAAAATAAAAAAACTTTTTTCATCGACTAGATTTCATCAAACAATGCACGACGATAAGATTTTTTACGAAGATCGTGGATAAAAATACGACCACAACGACAAGTAACCGTGGTTTGACCACGAACTTCCTTAGTTTTTCCACGAGATAAATTTTCACCACAGCCGACGCAACGACCCTGAGAGAGTAACCAAGCCTGGATAGGAGAGATTAGGTTTTTGAACATAGTTTTTTAATCTATAACTCGAGAAAGAATAACCGCGGCGGCAACTGAATCAACAAAGTGATTCTTCTTGGCCGTTCGATTGGTTTTAACTATCGATTCGGCTTCAATGGTCGATACCGCTTCCTCAACGGTCTCGATAGGTAATTTTAACAAATTTTCTAGTTGATCAACAAACTTTAATGTTTTTAATTTAAACTTGCCTTCACAGAGTCCGACGTATATTTTGCCGATCTGATAGTCTTTTATTAACTTATTAAGATAATCAATTAGTTGTGAATCATTGGCGTGAGGAGGAAGCGGTTGAATAATGCCAGCTACTGAATAAGCAAAACCAACCCGCTTAGTACCGTAATCAATTGATAGGTAATTCATTTAAAAATCGGCAATCCGAGTTTTAACCACTAAGCGACGTAAATAGGTGCCCGGAGGACTACAGGTTACCATAGAAAAATAGCGATTATCAAAACGCTGTTCGAGAATTGATAAATCGGTGGGTTGAACTTCAAACATTTCTTCAACTAAATATTTATATTGGATATTATCAAAATTAACAAAAATTTCGTCCCCTGGTTTTAAGCGATAAAGAGTGGAAAAAATAGTGAGATAGCTTTTGGGGTTAAAAAATTGGGGTAAAACTGAATGACCAAAAACTACCGAATTACCCAATTGACCAGGAAGAGCAGTTTGAGGATATTGAATTAAACTATTTTTTAAATCTAAAGAACCAATCTCGACAACGGCCTGATCAATTTTTAATTTTGGAATCGAAATAGTGTAGCTGGTGTGTTGAGTGGAAATTGTTGGAGTTTCAATTTTGGAATCGGTAAACCAGTTGTTTAACTGTGAATAATCAGTTGAGATTTCTCCTAAGATGCTACCATTTCGATTATAATTGGCCGATGATAAGGGGTTAACTATTTGGCCAAATTTAATTGAATATTCTAATTGAAAGCGAATTATGGGTAAGACTGCCGAGGCAAAAATAAGAATTCCAAAACTAAAAACAATGGTAGCTAAAACCTTATTTTTAGGCTTTTTTTTGGGTGGGGAATAATTTTTTTTATAATAAATATATGCCATTATTGACTAGTGATTTCTATATTACGGCCAATGAATGGCAAGGGCAAGAACTTGAAGATAGAGTAATTAGTAGTAATTTGAAAATTATAAACTCGTTGATATTTGGTTTTGATAATATTTTCGGCGGTAGAAAGTGACTTACCGGTAATCTGTTTTCGAAGAGCAGAAGTGTCGACCACAGGAATGACTTGGCCTTTGATAGTTAATTTGTTGGCTAAATAATCGATGTCGATTTTGGAAAGATCATATTTAAACTGAATCCCTGGATGCTTGGATGACAGATATTGTTTGATAATAGTTTCTTTTTGTTCTGAAGTTAAATAATAAACCGTAACCTTATTTGATGATTCGACTGAAATGGTGTCGGCCTCTTCACCAACTTCACGATTGAATTCTAAACGATTTTTTTCGATTTTTAGGGTACTTTTTAAAATTCCTGAGATTGAATTAATTTCTTGATTTAATTTTTGTTCAATTGATTCTTCTATCTTGGTTTTAATAGTTGCTTCAAGAGCTTGCTTATCTGCCTGACTAACGGCAGAAACTTCGGATCGAGAGCCACCAGAAAGTTGAGATTTTACCCGAGCAGCCAACGAAGAAATGGCTGAATCTTTAAAGGTTAACTTAACATTCTTATCAATGTTGTATTCCGGACCAATTTCCGAAGCGACCAAAGCAGTGCTCACCTGCCCCATGGTAATGGTGCCAGAATCAAAATTAACGCTACTGGCAGGAACTTGAACTGAAGTAGATAGTTCATACTTCTGATTCTTATCATCCAAAATAATCGTGCCTCGGCTAAGGTTCTGAGCTTTGGCTGAGGAATTGTAGATAACCACATCACCTTTGGCACGTTCTCCTTTAGTAAGTTTTCCGGTGGCTGGTTTTGATTCTGATAAATCAAGATCGATAGTTTTTTGAGAAGCCAAGTTGGAGTCGAGGGTGGCTGTTTCTGATGATCCAATATCAATAGGGGTAATAAAAAGTTGAACCTTAGCGTGGGCCAGAACAAAAAGAAGAGCTAAGATTGCTGGTAATACAGCCAAGATAATTCCAAAAGAAAATTTTACTCGAGGAAATTTTAAATTTAATTTGGGCAAAGAAATTTTGGGAAGTTTAAATTCTGGCTTTGGAGGTTGAGAAGCGACTACTGGTGGAGGAAGTTCGATTTCTGGCGGTGGATTATCGACCACAGTTTCAACTTCTAAATTAGAAAAACCAAAATCGGAAGCTGAGGTTTCTTCGAGAGTGGGAGTAGCAATTACTGGAGCAGTAGTATCTTCGACGGCAACTTCGATTTCAGGCTGAACAGACTGATTTGGTTGATTAAACTGACCTAATATAACGGACAAATAATGAGTTAATAATTCTGAAAGTGATAGATCAATAATGTCGGGAAAATGGAGAAAGGTCTCAAAATCTTTTTTTCCAATCCAAGAATAATTTTTAATCATTTCAAGATGAGTAGGAGTATAGTCGCCGGTAAGATAAATTTGAGGTGGCAAAGTAGAATTATCGGTTAATTCAATCAATCTTTGTTCAACCGCCCCAGGATAAAAACCATCAGGAGTGGGCTGGATGAGACGATTTTTAATTTTACCTAAATAAACTAAAGACAAACTAAAATCGGTCGGATGAATTTCAAGCAAAATAAAACTAGCCGGGAAACCATCTTTAGAATTTAAAGATTCAACCAAAGCTTCGTCGGAGGGAATAAATCCAATTGGTTTTAGTTTTAATTGACGGCAAAATGATTCAATATTTTTTTTCTTCTGATCGATGATTTTACCTTCCTGATCAATCCAACCGGGAGGCAAAATTAGGGCTAAATCGTCGGGCTCCATTTCGGGTAAGATCGAGGCTGATTGAGCGGCTTGAGACAATGATTCATCGATAGCTTGGGCTAAACTATTATCATCGTTTTGATAATAATTGACCGCTGGACCAATAGCGGCGACCGAATGGCGACCGTCTGCAAATTTAACAATCGAAACGATTGCTTGATAGTCGTTTAATTTTAATAACCAAAAAGCTTGAGGTGACACTAATTAAGAATACTATATTAGTGCAAAATTGCGTAAACTCGACGCTTACCAGATCCAGCTGATTCTTCTTTGATAATTTCGAACTTGCCTAAAATTTGGGTGTTTTCAATGTGGGGGCCAGTGCAAACTTCTTTGGAGAAATCCCCGATGGTATAGACAGAAACAATTTCAGGATATTTAGTACCAAAAAAAGCAAGAGCATTTTCGGCCTGAGCTTGGACAAAAGGCATAGTTTCTTTAGTGACAACTAGTTTTCTACTAATTTGATCATTAACCAAGTCGGTTATTTGTTTAAGCTGTTCTTCGGTTAATTTTTGATCGTGAGAAAAATCAAAACGTAAACGCTCGGCGGTGATATTGGAACCAGATTGTTGAACATGATCACCTAAAACTTTTCGCAACGAGGCATGAAGTAAATGAGTAGTGGTGTGATATTTGGTAATAATTTCGGAATGATCGGCTAAACCAGATTTGAATTTACCAGCAGAAAGAGTTTGGGATTGTTTAATGTGTTCATCTTTACACTGATTAAATTCTTCCAAATTTAAGGATAAGTTATTTTTTTGCAATTCTTCTTGAATCATTTCGACGGGGAAACCAAAAGATTGATAAAGATCAAAAGCTTCTTTGCCCGAGACATTGTGTTGGCGAGTAATTAGTTTATTGATTTCGTTTAGTCCCCGATCTAGTGTTTTTCGAAACTTGGTTTCTTCGTTTTCTAAAATCTCGAAAATTTTATTTTGATTATCGTTTAATTCAGGATAAATTCCGGCATAATTGTCTTTATTGTCTATAACAGCCTGGGCAATGATTTTAGTAAAATTGGTGTTGATACCCAAAAGTTTGGCTTGACGAATTGAACGGCGAATAACTCGGCGAAGAACGTAACCGGCTTCTTTATTGGACGGTTCAACCCCATCGGCAATCATAAAAACAGCAGTGCGAATGTGATCGGCAATAACTCTGAATGGTTTTGGATCTTGGGAATATTCTTTATTAGATAATTCTTCGATTTTTTTAATTATTGGTTGCCAAATACTAGACAAATAATCGTCATTAAAACCATTTAAAAAAGCCACAGTTCGCTCAACCCCCATGCCAGTATCAACATTGGGTTTGGGTAATAATTCAAACTTACCATCGGCAGTTTTATTGTATTGCATGAAAACATCATTCCAAACTTCTACGCCATCTAAAAACATTTCAGTATCAGGGCCACAAGGACCAGTAGTGCCAGCAGGGCCCCACCAATTATTTTCTTTTGGGAGATAGCTAATATTAGTTATTCCTAAACTTTGCCAAATTTTGGATGATTCTTCATCTTTAGGGGCGTTTTGATCACCGGCAAAAACGGTAACGCTTAATCGTTTGGGGTCGAAACCTAAAACTGAAGTTAAAAACTGATAGCTAAATTTAATGGCATCTTCTTTGAAATAGTCGCCAAGCGACCAATTACCAAGCATTTCAAAAAAAGTGTGATGATAGGTGTCGCCTACTTCTTCAATATCGCCGGTGCGAACGCATTTTTGAACATCGACCAGGCGTTTACCTAAAGGGTGAGGAGTACCTAAAAGATAAGGAACAAGTGGGTGCATGCCAGCGGAGATAAACAAAGTGGTGGGGTCGTTTTCGGGAACAAGGGAAGCACTGGGTATTTCAACATGACCCTGTGAAACAAAAAACTCGATAAATTTATTTTTCAATTCCCTGGCGTTCATTACTTTTGATTATATCAGCTTGTCTTTTAAGTTCCGCAAGAGATTGTGGAGAAATGCCAACATCTTGAGCTTTTAATAACGCAGTTTTGGCTCCAAGTAATATTACGTTTGCTTTAAAGTCTGTTATAGGATTAGTTTCTCTTGGTTCGCTCATAATTAGTCAATAATTTTATTGTCTTTATTAGCTGGACAAATTATATCACCAATATTCGGAGTTTCGCAAAAAACCATAGCAGGAACCGCAAAAAGTGTAAATTTATTTGGTAATGTTCTTAAGACTGATGCCAAATTACCGCCAATATCTTTTAATTGATATCCCAATTCTGCCAATTTAACTTGCATAGCATATTTTAAACTTTCCAACATAACGTTGGTAAAAGTTTTTGGATCAGTTGATTGCCAAATGTTTCTTACATTTTGATTAACCATGGATGGAACTGTTTGGCTGGCTCCTCGATTTATTTCTCGAGAAATAGTTTTTAATGCTTCTTTGGCTGTAGCTACATTATTACCATTCAAGCTTGAATCATAGGCAGTTATTAAAGCTCCAGACTCTTGGTCAACAATAGCCACCCATTGATTAGCAAGTCCACCAACCCGATTAACAAACATATAAACTCCCTTTAAATCTACACCGTTTAAACTTGATGCTGAGCGACTAAAAATTAATGTTCCCGGATCACCTCTCAAACAAGGTTCAACAATACCATTTTTAACCATCTGAAGAAATCTAAAAAGTTGAGTTACTTCTAAACCAGCATCTTTACTATGGTTAACCCAATGAAAAAAATTTACCAAATTAGTTTCCAAAAAAGCGGTTAATCCAACTGAATTAGCCTGAACAAACTCGGGTATAGCATTAACTAATGGTTGAGAAGCAACTAAGGCTGGAATAAGAACATCATTTTCTTGAACATAAGTTAAAACAGACACTGGTGGTACCGAGGAAGGCATTCCTTCAATTCCATAGGAATTGTTAGCTTCATTATCACTTATGACTTTATTGTATATTTGGGCTAGTGTTACTTCAGCTTGTAGTTGTTCTTTTTCTGGATCTATAACTGGAGCAGATTCAGTTATTGCAGATGGAGCTCTGTTTTGTTTGGGACCACAAGCAGCCAAAACCAAGCCAGTGGTAACGACAGGAATAAATTTAAAACATAATTCACGTCTAGTCAAATTCATGTTAGATATCTTACTATACGATATATTATAGGTCAAGGGGGGAGATGTGTATCTGCTGTGTAGTTATTTCTTGGCTTTGAGAAAGGTGGTGGGCTTTTTATGGACTACAGGTTTAACAACTTTTGGTTCAGAAGTAGTAGTTTTAAAATAATCTTTGATTCTTTTTTCAACTTCGGTAAAAATTTTACCTTTATTCTTTTTATAGATTACAATGGCGACAACTGCCCCAACAATTAAACCGAGTAATAATCCAGCGGAAAATCCACTACCAGAA
>JAKQJL010000004.1 GCA_029561175.1 bacterium | reverse complement strand
ATAATTCCATTATCACCCACTTCGCTTACCGATAAAATTTTTCCCAATTTTCTTTTTGAAGCTAAAGAAATTGCTTTAGCTCTTTCCTTGGCATCATCGATTGCTTGTTGATACATCGTTTTTTCCAAATCACTACTATCATCAATTGAAAAGTTTGGTCCCCAAACATTATTAGCTCCACTATTAGTCAATAATTCCGACAATTTACTCGCCTGATCAATACTTCTTAAAGTAATATCAATTCCATTGTTTACTCGCCATTGACCTTTTCGAACTTTTTGAACCCCACCTTCGTAATAAGTTTCTTCGTTTTGATAAACCGAAATATTTTGAGTTTTAACATCTTCCTCTTTAATTCCAAATTCTTTCACCGCTTTCATCAATGCTTCCATTTTATCGTTTACTTCCTTAACTGCCACTTCTTTTTTATCGTTTACTGCTTCAACCCCAGCCGAAAAAGTTGCTTTTTGATTTTTTAACTGGCTCTTTGCTTCCCCGATTACCGTAATCACTTGTGGCACGTTTCTTTTACCACCAAAAAAATAAAATATTGCCCATAAAGCTAAAGCACCAATAATTATTTTTTTCATTAAATTATTTTACACCAAAAAACATTAAAACATTAGCTATTGTCCATAAAATAATTGCGATTACCATCCATGAGATCGACAAAATAAACGGCATAGATTTTAATAAATCAAACATCCACTTTTTCTTTTTGAGTCTTTGTTTAGAGATCGTTAACATTAATTAATTTTAACCCACATTTAGGACAACGTGTTTCCCCTTCTTTTAACACCTCTCCGCAAGGGCAAATCAATTTTCCATCAATTTTTTCCGCTTTTAATACCATTTCACTATTTAAAAATAATTGATCAAAAGCACTTTTAACTCTTGTGTCACCAGGCCTATTTAACCCGCCATGATTTCCTGCCATTAAATTAAACCCCCTCCTTCTCATCATACCTTCAAAATCCCCCGGTTGATCCATACCAATAATTTTCATTTCCAATAAAACTTCCAAAATCACTCTTTCTGTTTTTTTCTTATTTACTATATCCTTTCCTTGGCGAATATAATCCCACACTTCTTTATTTCCAAATATTTGCTGGCAATAATCCCAAAATTGTTGATCATTATCAACATCTATTTCAATCGCCCATCTTCTTAAATCCTCTACTTCTAAGTCCTCTCCCAGTCTCTCAATGATTTTTCCAAATTCTTCTCGATTCTTTAACAGTGGTATTCCTCGACACTCAATTACTACTCCTCCAGTATTTTTAATTACTTTTCCAACCACCAATCTCCCTTCAGTATAATTACTAACTCCACCAGGAGGGCTAAGCCAAACCATATATTTTGCCCCATCCAAAGACAATTCTCTCATCGTCATCATTCCCTGATGTTCCATTTCTCCCAATCTACTACTTCGATCGTATTTGAAATTCGGATTACCGTCTTTGTCAAAAATCAAAAAATATGGACTAATTCTCTCGGCTTCTTTTGCTTTTAGATTCTCCCGATATATCAAGGCCAATTCTTCTTCACCTTGTCTGTATAAATCAGTTATTAATTTTTCATTGCTCATGCTCGTGAATTAGGGCTCGGGCTATAACCGTAGCGGCACTGCGAGGGAATTACACCCTACTTCAAAAGTTTAATTATCTAGCTATCTGATAAGCTAAAACAAATAAAAAGTCAGATAAACGATTTAAGTATGGCAAAATTTTTTGATCAACTTTTTCTCTTTTACTCAAAGCCACCACTCTTCTTTCCACTCTTCGGCTCATACTTCGACAAAGTTGAATCAATGCCTCTTTCTTGTTTTCGCCAGGTAGTGCAAACTCCCTAATTACTGGCAACTCTCTTTCCCAGGCATCAATTTCTACTTCCATTTCTTTCACTCTTTTTCCTAAATCAATCGAACCTTTCTTGGCAGTTTCATAACCAGCCAAAGACCCAGCAATCAACCACAAATCTTTTTGAATTATTTCAATTTCATTCTTTAAAAACCCATATTCAATTTCCGACTTCGCAATCCCCAAAGCACTTTGCAGTTCATCAATCGTCCCAATCGCCTCTAAAGAAAGATCATCTTTAGGAACCGCCTTATTCAACCAGTAACTAATACCCTGATCACCCTGCTTAGTTGTTATGGTCATAGTTAATTAAATTATACATTTTTTTATGAACATTTGCTGTATCCACAAAAGGAATTGCTGCATTTAAAACAGCCTTCTTCAGCATAAAGTGGGCTGCCACAATCGGGGCAACTAGTAAATTTGCTTTCTGTAGTAGCTAGTTTAGACCGTAATTCCGATAATACTAATTGATTAGTAATCGGTGCTTTTTCTTCTTCAAATAAATCCAACTGTTCACCTCGAGAAATCTCTAGCAAAGATTTTCCCACAGCATCAAACATACTTAAAATCATATTGTTCCCTAAACCAATTTTTTGGCCACATGAAATCCCCACCATTTCTTCAGCAATTTCATCCAAACTAGCTCCATATTTCAAAGCCAATGATGCCAATCTTCCCGTTACCTCTGCCGATCCAGCCATATATCCTCCCGATTTTCCCAAAGTAACAAACACTTCCACTGGTCCATCCCCTTCTTCAAAAAATACCGAAGTGTACACTTTACCCATATCGCATGGTTTTCTAATTCTTACTCCTCTAGCCGACTCTGGCGTCTTTTTCTTTCCCTGTGGTTTATGCAATTGGTCATTGTTTGGAGTACTTGGACTTTGGTTATTGGAGCTTGAAATCTGTTGAATTACTTCTTTTTCTCTCGACCCTGAACGATAAATAGTAATACCTTTTGTCCCCAACGAATATGCCAATCTATAGGCAACTCTAACTTCTTCAACACTCGCCTCTTTTGCAAAATTGATTGTTTTTGAAACCGCGTTATCAATATATTTTTGGAAGGCAGCTTGAATTTTAATATGCCATTCTGGGCTAATTTCCATCGCCGTAATAAATACTTTTTTCAAATCATCTGGAATTTCAACTAAACCAGCTAATTTCCCACCGTTTTTAACTACTTTATCTAGTAATTCTTCTGAATATAAATTTCTCGATTTTAATTCTTCCACAAACACTGGATTCATTAAATAGAGTGTTTTTCCTTCAACTGTGTTTTTTTGGTATCCCAAAGAAAAAGCTGGTTCAATTCCCGACGAGGTATCAGCCAACATCGAAATTGTTCCTGTTGGTGCAATTGTCGTTAAGGCCATATTTCGAGGTCGGTAATCACTATTGGCATACACCGAAATATCCCAGGCCGGAAACACTCCCCTAGTTTTTGCCAATTCTACGGTTGCTTTCTTGGCTTCATCTGAAATAAATTTCATTACTTTTTCTGCCCAAACCAAACCTTCTTCCGAGTTATAAGCAATTTTTAATTTAAACAACATATCAGCAAAACCCATCACCCCCAAACCCACTCTTCGAGTTTTCGAAACCATTTCTCGAATTTTTTCCACCGGAAATTCATTAACCTCAACCACATTATCTAAAAAATGAATAGCTTCATGAACTACTCGAGACAATTCTTGCCAATTTAAATCATATTCATCCTGAGCCTGTCGAAGGACAAATTTCACCAAATTAATCGACCCTAAATTACAAGCATCATAGGGCAATAATGGTTGTTCACCACAAGGATTAGTCGCTTCTATTCTTCCCAAAGCTGGCACTGGATTACTACTCGGTTCATTCATTCGATCAATAAACACCAACCCAGGATCACCATATTGCCAAGCCAACCGAGTAATTAAATTAAACACTTTGTAGGCATTTAATTTCATGGTCACCTCACCATTTCGAGGATTAATCAAAGAATAACCCTCACCTTCTTTTGTAGCTTTTGCCCAATCATAAAGCTTTTTTACCTCGGTCTCAATCTCTCTTAATCTAGCATCAACATCTCGATTACTTTCAGCTATCCTAATTTTTTCTACCACTTCTTCTGGAATCGAATCGTCTTGGCAAAATGCTTTATCCTTTTCCACCTGATCCATAAAAACATTGGTAATTGCCAAAGAAATATTGAAATTTGTTAACGAATATTCGTCTAGTTTCACCACTGCAAATCGCAACACATCTGGATGATCTACCGACAACATCCCCATATTAGCTCCGCGTCTAACTCCACCTTGTTTAATTTGTGAAGTTACATCGTTATAAGCCTGCATAAAACTCACTGGCCCAACAGTTGTCCCTCCTGAAGTTGAAATATAATCGCCACTTGGTCGCAATCGAGTAAACGAAAAACCAGTACCTCCACCCGACTTGTGAATTTTTGCCATATCACTCATAGTTTGCAAAATTGAGTCCATCGAATCGTCAATTGGCAACACAAAACAAGCTGATAATTGTTGATGTTTCTTGCCAGCATTTACCAAACATGGAGTATTAGGAAAGTATTTTTGCTCCGCCATCATTTGATAAAAAACCTTAGCTTGTTGCTCAAAATTTCCGCCATCACCTTTGGCTATGTTATACGCTACTCTCCACAAAATATCTTTTACTTTTTCAGTAGTTTTTCCCGTCTCATCTTTCATTGCATATCTAGTTTCAGCAATGTATCTGGCATTGTCAGACATAACCGGTTCTAATAATTGTGCTTTTACTTCGTCCATTTTTTTATTTTTCTAAACTTTTAATTAAATTTTTAAAATCTTCAATTTTTTTAAAATCCATGTAAACTGTGGCAAAACGAATATATGCCATCTGATCAACATTCTCCAAAGTTTCCATTACCAATTTACCGATAACACTCGAAGGTACTTCCACACTTTTATAATTTAATAATTTTTTCTCAATTTGATCTATTAATTTACCTCTTTCTTCCTCCGATAATTTCCAGCACGCCTTTTCAAAACATTTTTCCAATTTTGCTCTTTGATATTCTTCAATTCGACCGTCCTTTTTTATTACTCTAATTTCAATATTTTCCACTCTTTCATAAGTCGTAAATCTTTTCTCGCACTTAACACACATTCTTCGTCGTCGCGTGGCTTTACCCTCGAGAGCATCTCGACTCTCCAGTACATTTGACTCATCAAAACCACAATAAGGACAAAGCATAGATAAAAATTAAAATTTTTAATAAAAAATATCAGACACTATCAATAGCGTCTGCCTTTCATCTTATCCCCCACCCTAAGCGTCAGTCAACCATCAACAACTATAACATTACCACTCAAATTTATTTCTTTCGGTAAATGTTAAAAAAACTAAAAATATAAAACATAATATATAATTCCACCATGAATAAAACCGCAGAAAGATTATCTTACTATATTGAAACTGCAGCCACAGGCAACAAAGATCAAGTTGTAAAACAACTTGTAGATATTTCATTGGAAAAACAAAGGATTACGAGAGAAGAAGTGGCTTTATCCCTTGTTGATCAAAATACAAATCCAAGATTAAGAGGGTTTTTTATCGAAATGATTACCTCTCCAGAATCAAATTCTGAACAAAAAACTTCTAATACTCCACACGATTGTCTTATACTACTTTCTAATTATCTCGAAGAATACAATACTGACTTAGATGAAACCTTAGAACAAAGACATATAGATGACATTAGCCGTATTAGCTCTACTATTACTCGAGAGAATATTTTTGATATGCTAAATGAAATATCAAGTATTAAAAATAAAAATCAATATCAGCTTCAAGCTCAAGGTTTTTTATTAAGTAAAATCATTTCCATTTTCGACAAAAGTTCTCCCAACAATTTCAGCTAATACCCCAATTCCCATTTATTCAAAAATCGATTCGTTATTAGTAAATCTATTTTCTGCTTTCTGTTCTCCAAATTTTATTGCTGAACTACAAATATTATTGCTAGCAAAAACACTCTGAGCTGAAAATTCTTTTTGACGTTGAACAATTTGTTGTTGATAATTTTCAAGGCTGGTAACCAAGGACGGTTTAATATTAGATATCAGAAGAAGTACTAACTTATATTTAACAGGAATTGCGTTACTTCTAACGTTAGCCATACCAATCCGAGCGGTAATATCTTCAATTTTTTCCAAAGTCTCTCTATCAACCCCGCCCATTTCAAACATACTCTCTCTAAAACCCAACAAACCACTAATTGTTCTTACAGTTAGTTCAATACTATCAATACAATTTATTATTTCCTCTGCCTCCTTCTTCTCAGTATTTATTCCTACTAAATTTCTCGTTCTGGCCAATATTTCCGAAATGCTAGGTTTTTCTTCACTTCCATCTCCATCTAAAAAATCAACCCCTTTTTTCTTCCAAACATCAACAACATTAATTACATTTTCCCTAAATGACATTAAAGACGTTTTTTCCATTTCTCTTCGAAAATCATTTAAATCCCCACTTATTTTTTTTACTGTTGGCTTTTTTTCTTGATCGTTCATACATATATTATATAACCTAAACAATTGATATAATTCCTTCATGCGTTCTATTATTAAATTTTTCTCTGAAGTTAAAGCAGAGTTCAAAAACATTTCTTGGCCCAAACGCGAGTCTTTAATTCAGCTCACAATTGTGGTAATATCCATTTCGATCATTGTATCCCTAATTTTGGGAGGTTTTGATTATCTTTTTACTCAAGGAATTGCCCTTTTTGGTCAATCAGTTAAACCAGTAAAAACTACTCAAACCCCAATAGTTACTCCGATCATTTCGGTAGCTCCTATTGCCTCCCCTTCGGTTACAATCAAACCAGTTAAAAAATAAAATGCCCAACAATTCAACCAAAACCAATAAAAAAGAGTTTTCTTTCAAACTCTCTCCTATTGAACCTTCAATTGATGCCGCTTGGTATGTGATCAACACTTATTCTGGTCACGAATACAAAGTTATCGATGCTCTTAAAACCAGAATTAAAACCATGGGTTTAGAAGATCAAATTTTCAACGCCATCGTTCCAATTCAGGCTAAAATGATTATCCGCCAAGGTAAAAAGATTAAAACTCAAGAAAAAACTTTTCCTGGTTATGTTTTAGTTCAAATGGTAGTTTCCGATGATTCTTGGATTACCGTTCGCACCACTCAAGGTGTTACTGGCTTTATTGGAATTGGCAACAAGCCAACTCCCATTTCTCAAACCGAAGTAGACACTATTATTAAAGGTATTGAAGAAGAAAAACCCAAATTTCAAACCACTTTCTCTCCTGGCGATGTGGTCAAAATTACCAGTGGTCCTTTTGCAGATTTTATTGGTACTATCGATACCGTTGATCAAGAAAAAGGTAAAATTCGCTGTTTAGTTTCCTTCTTCGAACGAGAAACCCCAGTCGAACTCGACTTTTTACAAGTTACCAAAGAATTATAATTTTAAAAGCGCTTCTCTTTTAATTTTATAAACTTTACCAACTTTATAACTTTATAAACTTATATTTATGCCTAAAAAAATTAAAGCTGTTGTTAAATTAGCCATCCAAGCCGGAATGGCCAATCCCGCTCCTCCAGTCGGTACTGCTCTTGGTCCTCAGGGTATCAAGATCATGGACTTCTGCACCGAGTTCAACGAAAAAACCAAAGATATGAAGGGATCTTTAATTCCTTCAATTATCACCATCTACGAAGATCGTACTTTCGACTTCATTATCAAAAAACCTCCAGTTTCCGACATGATTAAAAAAATCACCGGAATCTCCAAAGGTTCAGCCACTACTGGCCGCGAAAAAGCTGGAAAAATTACCAAAGCCCAAATCGAAAAAGTCGCCAGTGATAAATTAGTAGATTTAAACACCTCCGATTTAGAAGCCGCCAAACGTATGGTTGCCGGCACCGCCAAATCCATGGGATTAGAAATTGTTGACTAAACTTTATAATTTTATAAACTAAAAATGAGCAAAACCTCACAAGAAAACAAAAAAAAGAAACTTGTTGTGGAAGAGACTCCAGTTGAAACAATCGAAACTACTGAATCTCAAGAGGCCACAAATGAAACTCCCGTTGTGGAGGAAACTGTTAAGAAAGCTGCTAAAGTTCGCAGCAAAAAATATCAAGCTGCCAAAAAGAAAGTTGATATCAACAAATATTATCCTTTAATTGAAGCTGTCAAATTAGTCAAAGAAACTTCCTTGTCTAAATTTGATGGTAAAGTTGAAGCCCATTTGATTGGTACCGATCTTGGTAACATTGGCGAAATTACTTTCCCCCACCTTGAAACTGCCAGCAAAAAAATTGTCGTTTTAAACGATACCGTTTTAGCTGAAATTAAAGACGGTAAAATTAATTTTGATATTTTAATTGCTACTCCAATTACCATGCCTAAACTTTTACCTTTTGCTAAGCTTTTAGGCCCCAAAGGATTAATGCCTAATCCTAAAAATGGTACTTTAACCGATAAGCCAGAAGAATCAATCAAAAGATTGTCTGCTGCTAAAACCATGGTTAAAACCGAGAAAAAAGCACCAGTAGTTCACATCATTGTTGGTAAAACTTCTCAACCAGAGACTGAAATTGCCGCTAATGTTGAAGAATTAATCAAGGTTGTTAAATCTAACAAAATCAAAAAACTTTGTCTTTGTGCCACCATGGGTCCAAGTGTCAAAGTCGAAATTGTTAAATAATTTTTTATCGCAATTAAAAATCCCGACCCCGGTCGGGATTTTTTGTTTATATTCCAGCTAATTCAATTATTCTATCCAATAATTGGCCATAACTCATTCCCACCACTGCCGCTTCCTTAGGAATTAAACTGTTTGGAGTCATCCCTGGCAACGTGTTTATTTCCAATAAATATGGCTGATTATCTTTAATAATAAAATCAACTCGAGCATAACCTTTGCCATTAATTAACTTGAATACTTTTTTTGTTGTTTCCTGTATTTTTTGGGTAATCTCTGCCGATAATCTCGCCGGACAAATTTCCTCCGACATCCCATTGGTATATTTAGCCTCATAATCAAAAAAATCTTTTTTAGGAACAATTTCGATTACTGGTAAAACTTGCTCACCTAAAATTCCACAAGATACCTCTATCCCTTCAACATATTCTTCTACCATTTCGTTGTCACTTATTTGGCCTAAATCTTCCTGTTTTTTAACAATTCTTACTCCAATACTCGATCCTCCATTTACTGGTTTTACCACACAAGGTGCAATCAAAGTTTCTTTGGCCATCAAGATCCCCTCTCTTTCCATAATCTTTCTAAATATTCTTTTATCCATTCCAACAGCCGATGCCAAAACACCACAACCAGTATATTTAATACCTAAAGTTTCTAAATACCCCTGAATTACGCCATCCTCACCGCCTTTTCCATGCAAACCAATTAACACCACATCAATATCTTTAGTTATTTTTAACAAATCTTTTGGTAATTCAATTTCAACCACATCATACTTTTCTTTATCAAGATTCTTAACCATCTCCTTACCAGTCATCAACGAAACTTCTCTTTCACTACTCTCTCCACCCATCAACACAGCAACCTTAAGTCTTCTCATCATATATAATATTATACTCATGAAAAATTTCTTCTCTCTTATTTTTCTCAATTACCTTCGTTTAATCGCCAAAATTCAGTTAGCCAAGATAAAACTTTTAAACCCTAAACTTCAAATTGTTGGTATTACTGGCTCGGCTGGCAAAACCTCTTGTCTTTTGGCCTGCGAAGCTGTTTTAAAAGATCATTTTAAAGTTAAAACCAATTATGGTGGTAATTCCGAATCTGGCATTCCCCTTTCTATTTTAGATATTAAAATTACCGACTTCAAAATTTTAGATTGGATAAAAATCGCCATTCTTTCGCCAATAAAACTACTAACTAACTGGAAAACTTACGATATTTTTTTAGTAGAAATGGGCATTGATTCTGCCAAAGAACCAAAAAACATGGCCTATCTTTTAAAAATCATTCATCCTGATATTGGTATTTTTCTTAATGTCACCAGCGTTCACATTCAAAACTTTAACTCACTCGATAATATTGCTCAAGAAAAAGCTCGTTTAATCAATTCTTTAAATCATCATGGTTTTGCTATTTTAAATATTAACGATCCCTTAGTTACCAAATATACTCAAATTACCTTAGCCAAAAAAATCGCTATCAAACCCTTTAAAGTTAAATCTCCTCGTTTTGCTTTTCCTCCAGCTCAAGAACTTACCTTTGGTGCTGCGGCAGCTCTAGCTCAAATTTTTAATATTACTCCCGATTTTTCCAATTATCAAGCTCCACCCTCACGCTGTTCTCTTTTTAAAGGCATCAACAATTCCACCATTATCGACAGCTCTTACAACTCGTCTCTTTTAGCCACCACCGAAATGTTAGCCGTTTTAAAATCATCCCCCTCTCCTCGGATTGCTGTTTTAGGAGATATGCGCGAACTTGGCCAAGCCTCTAAAACCGAACACGAAAAACTATATAAAATTGCCCTAAATTCAGCTGATTTAATAATTTCAGTTGGAGTAGAAACTCAAAAATATTTTGGGCCAAAATCAGAAAAATTCTTAAATTATAAAAAAGCTCTCGATTATCTTTTAAAAAATCTACCAAAAAACTCAACTATTTTAGTTAAAGGTTCTCAAAATACAATCTTTCTAGAAGAATTAGTTAAAGGTCTACTTGCCGACAAATCAGATTCAAAACTTTTATGCCGCCAATCCCCTTATTGGCAAAAGCTAAAATCTAGCCTTTAAAATCTTTCTCTTTTTTCATTTCTCTTTCGATCAAATCGCGCAAAAACACCGATCTAGGAATCTTTTTCTCTTTGGCAATCCAATCTAAAAATGTCAAAATTTTTGGGTTTACGAAAAAATTAAACCGAACATCAACATTCTTTTTTGCTTCCTCAATTGCTTTTCCAATTCTATCTTCAATATTTTTGTCGTTATACTCAATCCAATTTATCTTGTCGTTGTCTATTCCCTTAAACAAAATCGGCTCATGGTTTTTAGTATATAAAACTATCACTGGTTTACTTTTTTCTAAAGCAATAGTAATTTCGTGACCAATATGAATAGTTGATGGGTACGACGCCTCAAAAACACAAAAATCAGCTTTTTCTATCCCTTTTAGCATTGTTTGATAAAGTTTTTTTCTTTCTTCATCTGGCATTTCATATCCACTTGGCGAAGCTACAAAACCAGTATTATCAAAAACATTACCACCACTACTTTTTAAAACTTTAACAATTTTTTGATAATTATCAAAATAACTCTCTTTATATAAACGAGATGCCGAAAAATATATTTTCATAATATGTATTATCTCAACAATACATCACAATTTCAAATATGTGTAAATACTCCAGTTTCTATTATTTTTTTTGCACTTTCAACATCAAAAGCAACCTTTAGTTTTTTATTATATTTTTTAAGCATATCTTGATACTTTTTTGTGTAATTTACCGTTTCCTTTTCAACATCTTTCTTAGAATATGAATGCCAATACTGACTAATTATTTCCTTGGTTAATCCTAAATTATTTAAGAATCCGTATGTATCTCGTTGGCTTTTATCAGTAAAATAACGCTTCCATTGCCATCGTAATGGCACCCAAATTGGCAAGTTAATAAAAATAATTACATCTGATTGTTTAAATACTTCTTCCACCGCATACACACCCTCAATAATCCAATTTTTACTTTCTAAAATTTTTTTAATTCTCAAACTATAATCTTTTTTCTCACGATATCTAAATATTTTTGTTTCTGCCAAATAGTCTCGATCAATAAACTCCAAATCCAAGTCAAAATGCGGCCAACCTTTATTTTTGGAAATCATTCTTGCCATCGTTGTTTTTCCAACACAAGATGGTCCAATAATGTTAATTTTCATAATAAACTACTAATTATATCTGAATTTGCGTTACTCGTGAGTAATAATTATCACCAATACTTTTTAAACCATTCTAAATCCTTCCTAACTGCTTCGGACCAGTCTTTTTTTAAGTTGTGATCTGATCCCCGATAAATCACTAGTTCAGCTTTTTTACCTAAATCTTTTAAAGATTTGACCACCTTTTCTTGCCATTCCACCTCACACCACTCATCAGCCGTCCCCTGTTGAATTAAAATTGGAGCTTTAATTTTTTCCCAATAATTCTCGACTGCATAACGCCGACCATCATAATATTTTAAGAATAAATTTACATATTCAATTGCCTTTTGTTTTTCTTCTCCTTCATCAGCAGTATCGATTAAACTTTGGGGAAAAGGATTTGTCATTGGTGCCCACAACACTGTCGGGTAGTTTCCCCCCGTTACCTCTAGCACCGATAAAGTAATCTGGCCGCCATTACTATGTGCCCAAATCCCAATTTTATTCTGGTCAATCCAAGGTAATTTTTTGATCGATTCAATTAAATCCATTACATTAATTACTTTTTCAAATCTAGCTTCTAAAGCATCGGCCGATCCCGAATCCGATTGCCCATAACCTAAAAAATCTATTGAAAAAGTTACATATCCTTCTTTGGCTAATTCTTCAGCCACTCGCCAACTCCCCGATCCCGGATAATAACCCTCGGTTGGAGCATAACCCCGAATCATCACTATTGCCGGCCTTAATTTCGACATTTCTGGGTGTAAATCTACCATTGTTCCACTGATTTTCTTGCCCTGGCTAGTAAAACTATAAACCACGCCACTGCCATACTTTGCCTTTTCTTGGGTTATTTTTATTTCACTCGCCTCTCCCTGCCTTTTACTTAAGCTATCAAAATCATACTTTTCCAAATTATGACTAATAATTTCTTTTACATTTCCTTTCGGATCTTTAATCCCGCAGCCTCCTAAAACCACCATTAAAACAGTTATTAATATCAAACCCTTTAATTTCTTCACTCCTTATTATATAATCTCCCTTGTCCTACCGAAGACAGTTGGTTTTCCGTTTAATCGGATAGAAATCCAACCGAGGCCTCAAAATAGTATTTTTATTTTGCGTCCCGATTATCGGGACCTTTTTTATTTTAAAATTATGGCAAAAACTAACAAAATCGAAAAAGTTGACCAAGTTGTCAAAGAACTTCAATCAGCTAAATCTGCCGCTTTGATTCAATATCAAGGTTTAACGGCTGGTGACGTCGCTAATCTTCGCGCTAAAGTAAAATCAAATGGCGGAATTATCAAAGTCGTCAAAAACACTCTTATTACCAGAGCCTTATTAAAACTTGGCATCAATTTACCTGAAACTTTAACTGGTCCAACCGCTATTGCTTTCAGCAATTCCGATGAAATCGCTCCTTTAAAAGACATTGATTCCATCAATAAAGAAAAAGAAAAAACCAGTTTTAAATATGGTATCTACAATCAAAAGCTTTTATTAGCTACTGATCTTCAAAAATTTTTAAGCCTTCCTTCAAAAACTCAGCTTATTGCTCAGTTTATTGGTGGTCTTAAAAATCCTTTACAACGTATGGTTTATGCTATGCGTTTCAATCAACAGCAATTAGTTATGACTCTTAAAGCTGTTGCTGATAAACAAAAATAATTATTAATTAAAATTTAAAAAATATGGATAAAAAATTAGAAAAAATCCTTACTGACATTTCAGAACTTTCGGTTCTCGAACTTTCTGAATTAGTCAAAGCTTTAGAAGAAAAATTTGACGTCAAAGCCGTTGCTATGGCTGCTGCTGCTCCTGCTGCTGCCGCTGGTGCTGCTGCTCCTGCCGCCGAAGAAAAAACAGAGTTTGATGTTGTTATCACCAATGCTGGTGCCAACAAAATCGCTGTTATTAAAGTAGTTCGAGAATTCAAACCAGAACTTGGTCTTAAAGAAGCCAAAGACATGGTTGATGCCTGTCCTGCTACTTTAGGCACTATGAAAAAAGATGCTGCTGCCGATGCTAAAACCAAGCTCGAAGCCGCTGGTGCTACTGTTGAATTAAAATAATTCAACTTTTAAAAAAATAAATTAATCCCGACTTCGGTCGGGATTTTTATTGGCCGTCACTCGAAAGCCAAACTCCCAATTTTCTGAACAACTCTTTATCCGCCACCACCGGTTGATCAACCGCATGTAAATAACAGCCTTTAATTTTAAAAATATTGCTTAAAGCCTTTTTGGCTAAAGGATTATCTCGTGCTGAAATCGCCCAGGCCAACATAATCTCGGCCCCATTTAGTGCTGGCTTTGTTTTCCCCAGGCTTCGGTTTAATTTAATTATTTGAGCAATTACTGATGGCGATATTAAATGATATTTATCGTCTATTCCCGAAACTGTTTTTACAGCATTTAATAATACTGCCGCGAAAGCTGTTAAAAACTTTGAATTTTTCCCAGTTATTACTCTTCCATCAGTCAATTCAATCGCAGCACCGTTTACCTCTCGAGCTTTTTTAACAGTTATTAAATATTCTTCATCAATTCCGATTTTTGTCATCAACTCCTCCATTCTTTCCAAAGTTATTTTTTCAACCAAACCTTTTTTATACTCTTCTCGGTACCGAAATAAATAGAAATTAATTTCTTTTTTAGCCGCCTCGACAATCTTTTCATTATCTACAATTCCACTTTTTAGACAATTAAATCCCATATCTGTTGGCGATTGATAACAATTCGAAAAATTGTCTTTAGCCAACATCTGACTAAATATTTTTTTTATTATCGGAAACGATTCAACATCACGGTTATAATTCACTGCCTCAATTCCATAAGCTTTCATATGCCAAGGGTCAATTAAATTATAATCACCCAAATCTGCCGTAGCAGCTTCATAAGCAATATTAACTGGATGTTCAACTTCCATATTCCACACCGGAAAAGTTTCAAACTTGGCATAACCAGAATTCTCCCCTCTCTGAATCTCATGATATATTTGCCCCAAACAAGTGGACAATTTACCAGATCCAGGACCAGCGCCCCAAACCACAATTAATTTATTTTTAACCTCTAAATAATTATCTTTCCCAAAACCATTTTTACTTAATATCAAATCAATATCATTAGGATAATTTTTTATTTCACCTCGAGTAATCACCTTAACTCCCATTTCTTCAAGTTGTCTAATCAGCAATAAAGCTTCTTTCTCTCCATTAAAACGATTAATCACTACCCCTTCAACTTTTAATCCGTAATTTTTTAAATCGTTAACAGCCTTTATTGTCGCCACATCATAACCAATTCCAAAATCACCTCGAATCTTTCCCTCTGATAATTGTTTGGCTGAAACACAATAAATCACTCCTAAATCTCTTTTTAAGCTTAATAGTAATTTTAATTTTGTATTAGCCTCGTATCCTGGTAATGTTCGAACCGCATGAAAATCATCTATAAATTTGCCGCCAAATTCCAAATATAATCTATCACTAAACTTCGACAATCTTTCCTCAATCGCCTTTTTCTGAATTTTTAAATATTTTTTGGTATCAAAACATTTTTCCATGTTAATATCATAGCCAAAACCAACATCTACTCAACCAATTTCTTTTTTAAATCTTTATAATATTTTATTCTTTAACCCAA
>JAKQJL010000037.1 GCA_029561175.1 bacterium | reverse complement strand
ATGGCGGGTAAACCCGTCCTACTTTCAACCTGATAATTATAACATTTTATCTTGTTATAATTGATACCTATGGACGAAATTGTTTTAACCAAAGAAGAGATTGCCAAAAGACAGAAAAAAATCGCTAAAAAGTCGATAAATATTTTGAAACTGATAATTACTTCACCAACAGGAGAATGCTAGCCAATACCAAAAGGTAGATCGAGAAAAGATAAAACTTTTGAGAGATTAAGATTTTTTGAAGTATTTTTAAAGAGATTATTCCCACTAAAAAAGTAACCCCAAAAATTATTAAATTAGTTGGGGTTAACAAACTTAAACTAAAGACATCTTTGGCATCGAGGATTAGGGCGCCAAATGAAGCTGGGATAAACAAACAAAAAGAAAAATTAAAAGCGGTTTGAGCGGAGAGGCCTAAAAGTAGCCCAGCAAAAATAGTTGAACCTGATCGACTAATGGCTGGAATAATCGCTAGTGCTTGAAACAAACCAATAATGATTGCCTTTTGGTAGGTTAGTTGATCGTTTTTAAATTTAAAATATCGAGTTAAAAATAAAATGACGGCAGTGAATAAAAATTCATAAGGAAGGGTCTTAGTAGAAGCAAAAATGGCTTCGACTTGATCTTTAAATAACACTCCAACTAAAACTGCCGGTAGCGAACCAACGATTATATAGTTTAAATTCTTAAAAAAGTAGGAAACTTGTTTCCGAAAAAAGAAAAGCACCGACAGCCAAGTGGCCGTATTTAAAAAAATATCAAAAGTTAAGGAAGTTTGAAGACCAAAAAACTTTTGAAATAAATGCAAATGACCGGTAGAGGAAATTGGCAAAAATTCGGTAATCGCTTGAGTAATACCAAGAAATATCCCTTGTAATAAAGTCATATTTGATGGTAACACAAGACCTTAACGCTTTGGTGACTGTTTTTGACGTCGAGCTTTACCGCCAGTACCCACCATTCGTCGTTGACGAACTCGGGAATCAACTGAAAGTAATTTTTTAGCTTTAAGAGGAGCACCAACTTCTGGATTTTCTTTGAAGAGAGTTCGAGAAATTGCCAAAACTAAAGCTTTTAGTTGACCGGTTTTACCACCACCACTGAGTTTAGCTTGGAAATAGAATTTACCAACAACATTAGCAGTAGCAAATGGTTCAGTATAGGCAATAAAAGAATTATTTCCGGGAAAATAGTCTTCGACTTTAACACCGTTTACAGTGGAATCACCCTTGCCTTTAAATAATTTGACAGCAGCAATAGCTGATTTACGGCGACCGTAAGAATAAATGTAACTATTTTTAGTGGTTGATTTGGTCATGGTATGGATGTTGATCATCTATAAAAACTTTTAATCGGCTTAGACGTCGATCTCGGAGTTTATTTTTAGGTAACATGCCAGCAACGGCATGAGTAATAACTTGGCGAGAATCTTTAGCCAAGAGGGCTTCCAGGGTAGCTTCTTTTAAACCGCCTGGGAATCCAGTGTAATGATAGTAAACTTTTTCTTTGGCTTTATTGCCGGTAACGATAATTTTGGAAGCATTAATAGCCACCACACAATCACCGTCATCACGATGTTGAGAGAAAGATGGATTATCTTTACCCATTAAAATTTTGGCAATTTTTACAGCAGCTCGACCAAGAGTTTGATCGGTGAGATCAACTAAACGCCAGTGTCGGTTGACAACATTACCTTTGGTGACAGTAGTTTTTTGCTTCATAGTTTGGCCTTTTTAGACTTAGTAACTTTTTTAGTTTCTTTTACTTCTTTCTTGT
>JAKQJL010000031.1 GCA_029561175.1 bacterium | reverse complement strand
GCAACTCTATTGATGGCGTGACTGATAGGCTCTTTAAAAAGGACAGTGCCACCTGTAATATGCCACATACCTTTAAAGGGTTCGATGGATCTTTTGGTTAAAACAAAGCCCTGGGGTGTAGTGACTATGACATCAACGGCTAATCTGGGGACCTTGTGGTAAATCGACATAAAATCCTGATAAGATATTTTTTTATAAAGCATGACTTAAGGATAGCAAAGAGATGGAAACTGTGGTTAGGGGTTTGAACGATTACCTTCTATCTTTTTTCCAAACAGCTGTAATATGATATTCATTGGTAAAATTGTCTCTTTTGTAGAAAAGACCAAGTTCGCAACCACTGTATTTTTTATATTTCCCGTCTTTTCCGCTGATATCTGTACCGTTTGTAAAAACATCAAAGACATCAGATTCTTTAATACCCAGTTGCTTCATTTTTACCAATGTTTTTGTAGGATAGAATAAATTTGCCATAACAAAATGTTAACATCTGGAGACGAAGAAGATTTGGGTTTGGTAGTTTATTTGTTTATTCAATCTCTTTAAGGGTTTGATTGTTTGCATTTTTCCATTCTTCTGGACCCGAAGCTGATCTACCCAAAATTACAGCGGCAGCAGCGCTTGGACTATCAAAGATGTAATCTGACGTAAAAACTAGGAGATTACCATTAGCTAACAATACTTTTTTTCTGATAAGATAATCTTTAATTTTTTTATAATTATGGTTAGTAAAGGCAGGAGCGTTATTAGCAACTGTTGTCGAATTTTTAAGCACAGTCATCCTACCATCTTTATGGTATATTCCCAAAGCAAGGGCGCCCTTACCTTTGCAAGTTAGTTTTAGGGAGCTGTTTTTCCCATCGACGATTTTTTGGATTTCATTCCAATCATAAACTATGTCTAAACTTGAATCCCACCAAATATCAAAAGGAGGTAAATTAGAAGTTTCTTTTATCTCGCTATACTGCCCTACAGCCATGGTGTCAGTCGATGGAATGTTATACGATTTACCTTCGGTGATAAACCAACGATCGTGAAACGATGATTTGATTTTATTATCAGTGATCACCTTCATATCTATGTCTATTTTTAGGTTTTTTAATTCATCTCTTAAATTCTTAAACTCCTCTCTGAGCTTATAACTAACCTTATCAATTGAAGTAATAATGCGTATTTTGTTAAAATCAGCCTTAGAGATGGAATTAATTGCTTCGGCTAGCATTTCTAGGCCTGCACTTGAAAAATATTTATCTACCCAGTCAATAAATTTATAGCTGTTCTTAATGAGATTCTTTATTAGCATTCTATTGCTATATGGTTTGTTTGGTTGTATTAGACCTGTAAAATTCAAATCATCAACTCTTAATAATTTTTTTATTTCTTTTTTAATGGATACCTCTCTTTCCTCAATAAATTCTTCAAAATCCTTTTCTGAAAAATTTTGTCTCATTAAAATATCAACAGCTTTTCTAGAAATAAGATGGGTGTTCATCAGATCATATAATTTATCCTTATCTTTTAATTTACGAAGTAGTTCTTCTAAGTATTCATTTGGCAATTTATCACCAATTATCTTTTTGTTAGTTGTATCAGCTAGAGGAGTTCTGTTTAGAATAGAATTAATTTTAGATATATTGTTTCTTTTACCCCATGACTTGGGAACTATGTGGTGATCTTCCAAGTTTGAGTATTCTGGTAAATCGAAGGTGTTCCAGTCTTTAGCACCTTTTAATACTAAGATATTAAAGATAGCTCTGTAAACCGCAGATCCTTGCTGTGACTCATTTGTTAAAAACATATTATTAATGATTAATTCTGATTGTTCGACTATACTTGGCACAGCCTCATCTGACAGAAACCATTTACAAATGTCTGACCAATCTTTTTGGATTTGAGACTCTACCCCACTTGAATAATTTTTGGCAAATATTGAAGCCCAATACCATTGTCTTATTTTTTCTTCAAG
>JAKQJL010000030.1 GCA_029561175.1 bacterium | reverse complement strand
TACCAAACTTTTTCCAGTTCGGTTGACAACTTTGTTTGCCATATTTTTTTTAGTTTTTATTATCTCATTTGGGCTGGTTTCCCCGCCAAAACTAATATAATTTAAATTAATTTTTAATCTTTGGATTATAACATTATTTTTTTCTCGATTTTAAAGCAGTTATTGCTAATTTTAAATTCTCATCTCCTCTAAAAAAATCTCCCAGTTCCAATCTTGGCAACGGGCTTCCACCAGCCTTATCTTCAATAATTCCAGTTTTTGCAGTCATTTCTCTTCTTAACCCTTCCATTCCACGAGCAAAATTTCCTGGATTGGTCATTACCACTTCTACTAAACTATTTCTAGTCAATCTATCAACTACTTTGAGCAATCCCAATGGAGAATATGAACCTTGTTTATCTGTAAATATTGGTCTTAATCTAGTGTTTATCCAATCTAAATAATCAGATGTGTCGGAAACAAACATTAAATTTCTTGTAGTTTCCCAAGGAAGCATTGCCTCATCCATATTCAAGTCAGGATTCCATATATATATTCCTTTTTTACCAACCCCCATCGCATCATCAAACAAACCAAAATCAGGACCATAGGTCATCTTTTTTGTTTTTCGATCAACTGTATTACGAGGACATAATAGTATTAGTATTGATTTTTTAATTGAAGGAACTATACCTCCTTCTCGAGTAGAAAATATTCTTTCTCCTTTATATTCAACAAACCTTTTCGCTCCTAAATATTGTCGAGCTGCTTTTCTAAAAAAATAATCATCAACTTCAGTCTGATCACCTTCATGATATCCCAACAACACTCTTCGATTGTGTGCCTCACGACTAATCGTCACCATTCTTGCTGCCCTAAAAACTCGAACAGCTTGTACTGGAGTAGAACTTCTTTCCACTTCTTTTGCAAACTGAGTAACTAATCCCTCATCTTCCAATGAAATTGGTCTTTGTTCTGAGTTTTTAGCCCAATATTCCATTTGAGCTAAATCTGCTCTTAATCCAGACAAAGGATCTGGATGAGTTGTCCCATCTGGTTTCTTTTTAAATATTTTTTCTAACATTTATTTTTTAATTTTTATATATATTTTAATTCCGGCAGGTAGAGATGTAAAAACAATTAAGTTTTACAAACTCTACCTGCACTATTCAGTTGTTTTTTTAGTTCGGCCACTGGCATTGAACTGGTTTCAAAATATTCCAAACCCCGTTGGAATATTTTTCCGCCACCAGCGGCCATGGCGCCGTTCCCACGGCGGTTTCGCCTCCCCAATCACTTTTAAGTTTTTCGGCTAAATCAGCCTTTACCTTAAAACTAATTTGGGAATAATCTCCCGGAGGACGGACGGTTACGTCCCAATCTTCGTCAACCGCCCACATAAACATCCCCCAGGTACCAGTAGACAACGAACCAGACCACCCCCTTGGTAGTCCATACATTACCAGCAATGAGGGAATTCCCTCAAAACCGGTTTTATTATAACAATCCATTTGGTACACCATGTATGGATCCCCTGGGCTGGGTAGTCGGCTACCACCCCACCGGGTATCCCCTTCCGCGGGTGGAGTTTCCTCAATGGGGGTGACTACGACTGCAGCATCCGATGACGGTGACGGTGAAGTTGACGAATTCATAAATTTTCCGTTATTGTCTTCATCAACAACAAGCGGAGATTGATCAATAACATCAGGAAAGGCGTCTGAAGCCAAGTCCTGTATGTTAAAAACCATCGTTTCTGCTTGTCCCCGAATCGGTCTGATTGCAATATTCCCAATCCATAAGATCAGGAAAGCTACAAGCCAAATCGCTCCCGCGGAAAAAAACAGTGTGAATGTTAAGCCATATTCTTTATACAACTTATAAGAAAAGTATACGGCCAAACAAATCAAAACGAGAGTCAAAATCGCTGTTACGTTCATTTCTTTTTCTCCTTTTCAGACCGATACTGTTCATACAGCCTCAAAACAGCATCGGCGTAATCGTAATCTACTCCAGCAGGCCCGTAAGCCTTTATTGCTTCTCGGGTGCTACCGGTAGACTTGGATAACCCAGCTAACAATCGGACTCCATAGTCCAGATTGAAAGCAGGATCTTTTAGTTGGGCCACAGTTGGCCGATTAGCAAATAGTGGCACACCTTCGGAATTTACAAATTGCTCTGCAATCCCATCGCGAGCCATCACTTGCATCAGTCCAACTGCGCCCTGGAAGGACACAGCATTCGCATCCCCTCCTGATTCAATCAGCATTTGTGCTGCGATCAAATCAGGATCAATTCCATATTTTTTGGCGGTAGTTGTAATTTCTACACACCATTTTTTAATAGAATTGGGATACGAAGCCGAAACTTCGCAAACGCTTTTAATCGGCGAATGCGAAGACCAGGTCGAAGCTGCCTCAAGCCCAAAAATCACTACCGCTAAAATAATACCGGGCAAGAAACAACTCCGAAAAATTTTTCCAATATAATCCCCCATCAATCCGGCGACAACTTTCCCTAAAAACTTGTTTAGGATAAGCAAAGCTGCCACCAGTAAACAAACATAACCAGCAATCTTTACCTGTCCCCCAAATTGGCTGGTCTTCCCTTGAAATTTTTTTACAAATTCCAAAGGGTTTTTCCAATCGCCCCATTGGTGGGCATTATTTGGACCAATACCGGTCACCGCAAAATGAAGGTGAGGACCACTGCCCACACCGGTTTCACCCACGGTCCCAATTTCCTGGCCCAAACGGACAAGCTGACCCCTCTGAACTTTAAATTCATTCAGATGGGCATATACTGTGTAAAATTCTTCACCGTTAATTTGGTGAAAAATCCATACAGTTTGGCCATGTCCTTGCCACCAATCAGCCCATACTACGATTCCACTTCCCGCAGCAGTTACACTTGTCCCAATGGGACGCATGTAATCCACCCCGGTGTGGAATTCCTGGTAGGGCGTTGGGACGCCGAAATTCCAAGAACCATTCGGAGCCTCCGAGAAAAGAGGTTTCATTAATGATTCATTGGAAATCGGAACCAATATTTTTAAAAAAAACCATCCTGCTATCGCCAGCAGAACGATCATTTTGTTGATCGTTAGCCAACTCGCAAGACGATTCTTCTTTTTTTTCTCTGGCGACGCCTCTTTGTTTTTTTGGAGAAGCATCACCAAATCACTTGGCCTTAAGCCCATAATGCTTCTCCTTTCTTTTAAAAACAACTGAATTTTTAAGGTGCTTCTTAACTAAATCTAGTCAAGACACCAAAAAACCCCAAACAACCATTATTCACGGCCATCTGGAGTCGAATTTTTATGATCCATTTTGTAGCGCTTTGCTACATTTAAAATCATGCTGATTTATACACCACAACTACACATCCGTCAATCCTATAATTATTTTTAGTGATTCAATATCCATTCCCAATCATCCAGACTTCCTTTTTTACGTTTTGGCTTTTCAGTATGTACAATTCTTCCACCACTAGGTCTTTTTTTGTGTTTATGTTTTCCGTCTGGTGTTAATCCATCAGTATCATCTAACTGAGTTGATTGAGCAGGTCTAATTTCTGGTAAAGATGCAGTGGTATTTTCAAAGATACTTAACTGTTGTTCACTATTTCCTGAATTATTTTCTGGACTATTCTTTCTAGCCATTATTATTTTTAGGAACTATATCCCCTCGAACTATAACTTCTTTAAGAAGACCTTCACTAGTTTGAATTATTACTTTTTTATCAGGTAATCGTATTAAAGTAGGTTCTTCTTTAGTCAAAGTAGGTTTCTTTTCTTCAGCCATTGTTTTAAAAAATTATAATAATTTTATTTAATTTTTTTTAACAACTTGCAAACTTTCTTTCTTTTCTTTTTTCTTTTTTTCTTCTCACACTTTTCCGCTTTGGGGGAGCTTTCGCCCCCCCTAAAAACGTTATTCCCCATGGAAGTCGTCAAAGACGATACTTCCCAAGGAAGCCTTTTGGGCCTCAGCTATTGCTTCGGCCATATCAAAACCCGATTGACTGCCACCGAGTGCAATTTGTCGACACTTTTTATAGTGTTCACAGTTAGCATCGCATTTTTCAACCTCGCAGGTACTCGGGTTACCGGTTCTTAAAGGAGAAGAAGTCATTTAGACCTCTTCAAAAACCGAGAAAAAAATGAAAATAATGTATTTCCGAGCTTTTTAAAACACTTAGCGCAAAGTCCAAATTTTTTTTCGGACTCTTTCAAAACAGCTGAACACTCATCACAACGATCTGCCATTTTATCCTCCTTGAACTCTAAGGCGTGACATTTGTCACATTCTTTTAACGTTTGTCAAAAGAACTCCATCTCTTTAGATAGAACCTCGAACAACTCACAATTTTTTATGAATTCTTCGAGGCTCTACCGCTCTGTTCCACGTATATCGTTTCTATAGTTTGCAAGTTGTTAATGTACGCCCGGAAAAATTCCGGATCGAACCCCAACAGTCCTGCAATTCTCAGTTTCCATACCGCTTTAGTATGTCGCGGCACTGCTGTTTCGAATTGCCGGTATGATAGCATACACATCAAATACACTTCAAGATAGTAAATATCCTCTCACTTTTTTCCTCAATACTATTACTTTTTACCAATCCACAGGGATTTTAAGAAGTGTAATCCATCTTACCCCTTATTTTTAATCGTCATATTTTTTATATTTTTTACGGATATCGTTTATCGTATATCAAATATCGTATATCGTATATAATGTTTCTATGTCTTCGGAAAATTCTTTTTCCTCTATCGAAATTCGCCTGCCTCAAAACAACGAGTTCACTATCGAATCAATGTCATCCCTGCTTAGTAACTTCACTCAACTGGGCAAATCTTCCTTTATCGACAAAATTCTAAATCGCAAATCTACCATTCTTTCTCTCGAAATTGCTCTTATCAACCAACAAATTCACTTTATTGTTTCCGCCCCCACCGATTCTTTAGAATTTATTCGTTCCCAAATTCTGGCTCAATACGTTACCGCCATCACCAAAGATTTCCCTAACTACTTTGAAAATCTTAGTCAACAATTTTTTTACACTCAATTATCTTTAGCCAAATCTTACAGCTATCCTCTTAAAACCGCTCGCGATTTCCGCGACACCGATCCTTTAGTGTCTATCCTCGCTCCCCTCACTCGTAGCCACAACCCTGCCGATATTTTTGTTTATCAAATTTTATTATCAAAAGCTTCTAATAATTGGCAAAACGGCATTATTTCTACCATTCAAAATGGCATTGTCGTCGACAAAGAAAAAGGTTATCGCCAAGCTCATCCCGATAAATCTGTTTTTGAAACCAAAATTCAGTATCCTGGCATCAATGTTCAAATTAATTTATTTAGCAACAGCCCTGGCCTACTTAGCTCGGTCTCTTCTTCTTTTGGAATTTACACCAGTCCTCGGGGAAATTTTATTAAACAAGTTTCGCCCACTATTTTCACCAAATCAAAAGTTCTCGATTCGATTATTAATCGCAAATTAACTATTAATAATTTTGTTTTAAATACCGAAGAATTGTCTGCCCTTTGGCATTTTCCCAGTAAGCTTACCCAACTCCCCAACATTGCTTGGGGCAAAAAACTTTATGCCGACCCACCCGAAACTCTTCCAATTTCAGATTCATCAAATCCAGAATCTCAACAACAAATAACCTTTTTTGCTAAAACCGAATTTAGAAATCAAGACACTATTTTTGGAATTAAAGAAGGTGAAGATCGCCGTCGCCACACCTATATTATTGGAAAATCAGGTACTGGTAAAACCACCATGATTGCCAACATGGCCATCGACGATATCCGCAAAGGCCGAGGTGTAGCCATTATCGATCCTCACGGCGATTTATGCGACACCATTCTCGACTACATTCCCAGTTCTCGCATTAACGATTGTTGTTATTTCAACCCTGCCGATCCTGAATATGTTTATCCTCTTAATGTTTTAGAAGCCAAAAACGAATCTCAACGCGAACTTGTTGCCTCGGGAGTAATTTCGATTTTCAAAAAACTCTACGGTAATATTTCTTGGGGGCCCAGGCTCGAACACATTTTACGTAACGCCGTTTTAACCTTGGTCAACACCCCCGAATCCAATCTTACTCACATTGTCGAAATTTTAACTCACAAAGAATATCGCGACCAAGTAGTTTCCAAACTAACCAATCCCACCCTGAAAAATTTCTGGCTCAATGAATTTAATCGAATGGACGACAAGTTCCAACAAGAAGCCATTGCCCCAATCTTAAATAAAGTTGGCCAGTTTATTGCTTCTTCGGCTATCAGAAACACCGTTGCCCATTCAAAATCTAAAATCGATATTGAAGACATTATGGATCATAAAAAAATCCTTATTGCTGATTTGTCTACCGGCCGCCTCGGTGAAGACAACTCCTCTCTTCTTGGCGCCATGTTGATTACTCAAATTCAATTAGCCGCCATGAATCGGGTATTTCAAGCCAAAGAAGATCGTTCTGACTTCTATTTATACGTTGATGAATTTCAGAATTTTGCCACCGAAGCTTTTATTAAAATTCTTTCCGAGGCTCGAAAATTCCGTCTTAATTTAATTGTCGCCAATCAATACACTGCTCAGCTTGATCGCCCAATTCAAGATGCTATTTTTGGCAACGTTGGCTCACTCATCTCCTTTGTGGTTGGCAATCAAGACGCCTATATTCTTCAAAAAGAATTTGGTCCAAAATTCCCCGCTGACGATTTAGTAAAAATTGGCAAATATCAAATTATTTGTAAACTAAGCATCGATTCTGAAACCCGAGAACCGTTCTATGCCACTGCCCTACCTCCTTTATCGTGCAAAAACCAACAGCGTGATAAATTAATTCGCATTTCCCAAGAACGTTGGGGTAAGAAAAAATAG
>JAKQJL010000024.1 GCA_029561175.1 bacterium | reverse complement strand
GTGCCACTCAAGCTCAACTTCCTCAAATTAAAAAGCTCATTTCTCCTTGGTCCATTCTTCGCTGGTAATCTCTCGATAGTTATTAATTTTCGTCAATCGGTATTTTTGGTTTTTTAAAATTTGTTGATGGTCAACCCCATGAATGGTCTCACCATAAGGAATCACCGTAATTTCATCTTCAGTAATTTCGCTCCGAATATCTTCAATTAAAATATTTTGATTATAAAAACTAACTGGATCATAAAAGCTTTTAATCATATAAACTTTTTTGGGTAACTCAACCACCATTCCTTTCCAGTCTTCCCGATGAAATTTAGGAATCAATAAATAAACTAATCCAAATATTAAAAAACCATATTTAATTTTTTGGTTTTCAATCATCATCGCTAAAATTGGGATCAAATATAAAAATCTAAAATATTGCAGCATTGGAGTAAAAATCGAAAATATTGTTCCAATTATTAAACTAACCCAAAAAATATAACCATAAATATTTTTTTTAAATAAATTTTTAAAAACCCATATCATCCATAATCCCGATATTAAATAATATAAAACTTTTGGATAAAAACTAATTCTTCCCGAAGTAAATTTCAAAGGAATCATTAGCAAGTTTTTTAAATTTGCTTTTCCCAAAACCAAATCCCAATTAGTCACTATTCCTAGCATTTCTTTAGATACTAATAGCTGATTTCTTAATAGTGGCCAAATTATTATTAATCCAATCAACGGTCCAATTGAAATAATCGCAATTTCTTTAAATTTTTTCTTAACTAATAAATAAAGGCCGACACTGACAATTAAAAAAATCGATCCATAAAAAGTTAATAAACTTAGTCCAAAAAATACACTTGTCAAAATATATTTTTTCTTAATTAAAAAATATATTCCTCCAATCAAAAGCATTGTTACCATTGAATACATTCTGGCTTCCTGAGAATAATAAATTAGTAGGGGATTAAAACTAGTTAGCCAGGCCGCGTTTTCACCGGCAATTTTATAAACCAAAAAAATCGTAATCAAACAAAACAATACCGACATTAATCTTAGCTCTATTACCCCAAATCCAAAAACACTTCCCCAAGTTTTTAAAGTTAAATAATATAAGGGTGGGTGAAAATCACTTTTAGAAAATTCAGTTATTATTTGTGAATAAGAATAATTTTTTGCTACATTAGCAGAAATCGCCTCATCCAGCCAAAGTGATTGACCAATTCCAATTAGCCTCAAACCCAAAGATACTAGAAGTATTATAATTAATCTATTCATGAACAAACTAATCGATTTTATCAAAAAGAACTGGTTGGTATTTGCCGTAGTTATTTTGTTTTTTGTTTTCGGTCAAAAAACAAATCAAGTTAATCTTCTTTCCACCAAGGAATCTAGTACCTACGATTATGCCCCAAGCACTGGTAGAATGGTCTCTCTAGCCACCAGTCTAAATATCTTAGTCAAAGATGTTCCCAAAACAATCAAAGAAATTCAATCACAATCTGAAAAACTCGGTGGATTCATGGTTAACTCGTCTCAAAACAATCCATCCTCAGCTGCTACTGGTCAAATCCAAGTCCGAATTCCTCAAGACAAACTTTCAGAAGCTCTAGAATCTTTTAAAAAATTAAGCGTCAAAACAATTTCCGAATCAGTAACTGGTCACGATGTTACCGATCAATATCAAGATCTCGAAGCCAAGTTAAAAGTTCTCACTACTACCAAATCTAAGTTTGAATCAATTATGTCTTCGGCCGTCAAAGTGTCCGATCTTCTAGAGGTTCAACGAGAGTTAATTAATCTTCAGTCTCAAATTGATCAGGTTAAAGGCCAGCAACAATATTTAGATAAAACTACTTCTTTTTCCTTAGTTTCAGTTCAGTTATCAACCGATGAACTAGCTCTACCTTATGCTCCTGATTCTGCTTGGCGGCCAATGGTAATTGTCAAAGAATCTATTCGTTCACTAATTTTAGTTTTCCGCTTTATTTTTAACACTTTAATTCGTATCATTATCTTTACGCCAGTTTGGCTTCCACTCTGGTTGATTTATAAAATCTTTCGTAAAAAGTTCTGAATCGGAAAGCTCTCTTTACTATCTTTTTGATCGTCTTAACCGACGTTATTGGTTTTGGAATTATTCTTCCCTTAATTCCCACCATTAGCTCAAAGCTTAATATTTCCGGTTTAGCTCTTGGTCTTTTTACCGCCTCATATTCTTTGGCCCAATTAATATCAGCCCCAATGTTAGGCAGTCTATCCGATAAATATGGTCGTAAACCAATTCTAGTCATTAGTAAAGCCGGAACAGTTCTGGCTTATTTAATCCTAGCCTTTACTAACAATTATTTATTACTAATAATCTCTCGTTTAATCGATGGTTTTACTGGTGGCAATATTCCCGCCGCTAGAGCCTATATTAGCGATATCACCACCAAAGAAAATCGTTCCAAAGGTATGGCCATTGTTGGCATGGCTTTTGGTTTAGGTTTTATTTCTGGTCCAGCTATTGGTGGAATTTTTTACAGCTTATTTAAAAATATTACCGCTCCAGCTCTGGCTGGTGCCGCTCTTTCTTTTTTAAGCTTAGTGCTTACCTACTTCTTACTCGACGAATCTCATCGCCAAAACAATCCTCAAAACCATACCAAAATTACTTTCTCAAAGTATTTTGCTATTCTCACCAGACCAAATATTCAATTAATTATGGTTTTTCAGCTTTTTCTAATGATTTGTATGGCTGGTTATCAAACTAATCTAACCTTATTTACCGATAAAATATATGGATTTACGCCCGATAAAAATAGTTTATTATTTATTTTTATTGGTATTATTTCAGTAATTAGTCAAGGTGTTTTAATCAAAAAGAAAATTGTCCGGCAATATCAAACTCTTTTTATTGCAAATCTTGTTACCGCCATTTCTGTTTTACTAATCTCCATCAACCAATCACTATTAATCTTTGGCATCCTTTTAGGAGTCAGTATCGCTAGTAATAGTGTGGTTGGAGTGGTTTTACCCTCAACTTTATCAACTCAAAGTTCCACCGATCCTGAAGGCGAAATTCAAGGAGTTTTCGAAAGTGCCGGTGCTTTGGGGCGGGTAATTGGGCCAATTATTTACAGTAGTTTTATTTTGCTTCATCCTCGGTTAACTTTTGCCTCAATCGCTCTCATGTTGATTATCACCACCTTGCCATTGTTTGCTAAAATATCCCATGAAAGATCAAATGGAAGTCAACAATAATTACAATGATATTAGTACCGATTCTGGTTTTCAGTTCGAGTTCAATTGTGGTCGCTGTAATGTCGGTTTTCGTTCAAAATTCTCCTCTTTTATTGCTGGTAATATCGCCGGGGCCCTAAACACTGCCAACAATTTGTTTGGCGGTATTTTTGGTAAAGCTTCCGAAATCGGAGAAAATGTTCGTTCGGCTTCTTGGCAAAAAGCTCACGATGACGCCTTTACCTCAGCTCAGCAAGAAGTTAAGGAAGTTTTTTCTCAATGTCCTCGTTGTCAATCTTGGGTTTGTCTAAAAAAATGTTGGAATCATCAAAAAGGTTTGTGTAAAAATTGTGCACCCGATTTAGGAGTTGAAATGTCTGCCGCTCAGGCTAGCAAGTCGGTAGAAGAAGTTTGGGCCAATGCTGCTATGGCCCAGGAAGATAAAAAACTTTCTACTGAAAATTGGCGAGAAACAATTGTCGCTTCTTGTCCCAAGTGTCATGCTCCTCAAAAAACCAATGCTAAATTTTGTTCAGAATGTGGTGAACCACTCAAACCCAAAAACACTTGTTCTCAATGCCAGGCAAAACTAAGTATTGGTGCTAAATTTTGTCCCGAATGTGGAGCTAAAGCCTAATTACTCCTAAGCCAATTAGCCCAGTAACTATCAAATAAATTGCCACCAAAGTCGATAAGAGTTTTGGGTTAATCAAAATTAAGATTCCAAAAACCAACGACATTAGGGGAGAGATGTTTCTAAACATTTTGTTTCCAAATTTTATAATCATTTAAGTCTACCTCACCATTGCCATTAAAATCAGCTTTGTCTTTTGTGTTGTTAATAAATTCTCTTTTCCAAATATTGTAATCAACTATATTAACCAAACCATCCCCATTAGCATCTCCTGGTTTTCTTCCATTACTATTAGTTAATACTCCGCTAAAACCGTATGATTGCCAGGTGTAGCCTCTGGCAGTATCTTCATCTTTTGAATAGCATTTACAACCATTGGTGGCATTGCAGTTATCAGCACTTCCTAAATATCCTTCATTCATCATAAATTCAACATTAGTGCCTTTTATTATTCCTAATTTGTTAGTTACCAACCCAGCTCCTCCTGGTGCCATACATTTTCCTTCTGTAACCTTACCAATTAAAAAATTATTTCCTAAGTAATTATCATAAAATTTTTCGTCGGCACCTTCTTCGGTCCAAAACCAGTTTATTCCATCCCAAGAATAATTATAATAAACGTCTTTTGCTACCATTAATCCTAAGAAAAAACCGTCGTGTCCGTTCATTGGGGTCTCGACGTATTTTATTTCATAAGGAGATTTTAATTGTTTTATTTGAGTAGTTTCTGGATAAAAGTGAAAACCATCACTGGTAACTTTCCGATAAATTCCTCGATTATTCCATTCTCCTTTTGAATCATAATAATGAAGCCAGACTTTTCCTCCATAAGTAGTTGCACTTGGATGTCCCACACCATAAGAATTAATATCATATTCTCTGGCGCTAGTAATATATTTTCCTTCTAGTTTTTGAATTCCAAACTTACTATTCATTTCTTCACTGGTTTTAACTACCGCTGTTGGCGGCTCGCTGGCATTAGCAAAACGGTGTTCACTATTAAATATTTCTTCATTATATTTTTTCCATTCAATTCCATCATCGCTAAATGCCAAACAAATTTGAGTGAAATTATTTAACCACTGACCGGTAGTTTGACTGTGGACTTTGGGGGCGCATTCGTAATACATTAAATATTTTTCTTTTCCTCCTTCTAGCAAACTAAACGAGTGTTTAATTACTGAAGGCGCACAGGCATGTTCCGCATCATCGCTTTTTGGGTTGCTAACCAAAGGTGTTAATACTCTTTTTGAATCGATTGTCTTTTGTCCATCTTTATTAATTACGGTTAAGAAAATTGCATCGTGACCTCGATTATCATCTTCAGATACAAAGCCTCCACAAACATAAATATATTTATCACCATTTTCTTGTTCAATAATACTCGGAGAATAATCATAGCTACCATCTCTTCCCACCTCATAAATACTCTTGTCACTTTTTAAAGAAAAATCAATTTCTTTTTCAACTGCTTGGGCTGGACTAGCCAATAAAAACAATAAAATCCAAATTATCATAATTCAGCATATCATTTTCTTGACATTAGATAAATATTTCTTTATTCTTCTCATACCCGAAGTAAACCCAAAACTATGACATCAGAACCTCTAGCTTCATTATTACGACCAAAAAATTTAACCGATTATGTCGGTCAATCTCACTTGGTTGGTGAAGGCAAACCTCTAAAAATTGCCATCGATAATCATCAAATATTTTCCATGATTTTTTGGGGGCCTCCTGGTGTTGGTAAAACTACTCTAGCTCGAATTATTGCTCGTGAATCTCATTCCGAACTCCATGAATTATCAGCTGTTTCCGCCAGTAAAGACGATATTAAAAAAATAATTTCTTCTTCTCAGCCAACTTTAATCAAAAAGGTTTTATTCTTAGACGAAATTCATCGGTTCAATAAAGCCCAACAAGATTTTTTATTACCTTCAGTTGAATCAGGCCTGCTCACTCTGATTGGCGCCACCACCGAAAATCCTTCTTTTGAAATTATTGCTCCTCTTCTTTCTCGTTGCCGAGTTTTTACTCTCAAAGAGCTTACTGAAGAAGAGGTCGGTTTAATCATCACTCGGGCTTGTAAAATTTTAAAAACAAAAATCAATAAAAAGGCTCGAGAATGGCTAATTAATATGGCCAATGGCGATGCTCGTCAGTGTATCACCATGATCGACAATGCTTTTACTCTATATCAAAATTTAGAAATCGACAGTTTAAAAAATGCCCTTCAAAATTCTTTTTTGCGTTTCGATAAACAAGGTGAAGAACATTTTAATTTAATCTCGGCTTTTATTAAAAGTATGCGGGCTTCTAATGTCGACGCTACTGTTTACTACTTAGCCAGAATGATTAAATCCGGAGAAGATCCCAAGTTTATCGCCCGTCGGATGGTGGTTTTTGCTTCCGAAGATATTGGTTTAGCCAATTCCAATGCACTACTTTTAGCTAATCAGGTTTTCGAATCTGTTCTAAAGATCGGCTATCCTGAATGTTCAATTAATTTAGTTCACGGAGCAATTTATTTGGCTCAGTCGGCCAAAAATCGAGCTGTCGTTGATGCTCTTGGCCTGGCCATGAAAGATATTGAAGCCACTGGCAACTTGCCAATTCCTCTAAATTTACGAAACGCCCCCACCCAATTAATGAAGGATTTAGGCTATGGCCAGGGTTATCAAAAATATTCCACTGCCGATCTCTTACCCGATAAACTAAAAGGAAAAAAATATTTTAAAAATTTATTAAAAAAATGATCGACAAAAAAACCGTTCTCGAAATTGTTAAAAAAAATAGTCTTTGTGTTTTGTCTACCGCTAGTCCTTCTGGCAAAACTGAATCAGCCGTTATGGCTCATACCGTCAACGATAATTTAACCGTTTTTATGAGTACCGAAGAAACTAGTCGTAAAATTCAAAATATTAAAGCCAATAACCAAGCCTCTCTGTTAATTGGTGGTTTAAAAAACGATCCTTCGCTCCAAATTGATGGTCTTGCCACTATTCTTGAAGGCAATCAAAAAACCGAAGCTGTTAATTTTATGCTCTCAGTTCATCCAGAATTAAAAGATTATGGCATCGACAGCGGTTGTATTTTTTCCATCACCCCACAATGGGTTCGTTATTCAGACTATACCCAAAATCCTCCAACAATCGAAGAAATTAATTTCTAAATAAATGCCAATTTATGTAGAGACGGCATTAATGCCGTCTCTACTAAATACAAACAAACTATATTTTCTCTTAGATTTATAATTCTTTATGTCCTCTCTTCCTCAAACATTTTCTCAAAAAGTGGTTGCTTTGGCTTTAACCATTCCACCTGGCCGGGTAACTACTTATGGTTTGTTGGCTGTCGCTGCCGGTGGGCACCCAATGTTATCTCGAATGATTACCCATATTTTGGGTAAATCCGTAGAGGTCGATCACATTCCTTTTCATCGAATTGTTTATGCTGATGGCCATGTTTGGCTAGATCCAAAATACGATCAAATTCGTCGCCAACTTTATCAACAAGAGGGGATTAAATTAGATGCTAAAAATAAAATAATTAATTTTGATAAAATTATTTATACTTTCGATGATTAAAAATATTGTAATTACTGGTACTTCAGGATTAGGAAAAACCTATCTAGAAGAACAGCTTGAAAAACTCGGTCTAACCTATCAATTACCAAAAATTACCAATCGTCCACCTCGACCCAATGAAAATAGCCAAAAAACCATCTGTCTTCCTCAAGATCAATTTGATCAAATTAAAAAAGATTTCTTTTTCAGTCTCTCTTACAATGGTTTTGATTATGGTTGGAAATTCGATGGTAATTCCAAACCAATTACTCTAGCCATTACTCTCGACAGCTTAGCTTCTTTTTTGCAGACAAACCCCAATTTTTTACCAATTCTCCTTACTATTTCACCAGCTAATTTTAATTTGCTAGAACAAAGAATGCTGTCTCGTGGCGATTCTCCTCAAAAAGTCTCCGAACGTCTTCAATTAGCCCTAGCTGAAACTAAAAATATTCAAAAATATTTCGATATTGTCAATCAGCATCACGGTCTAATTTTTGAAATAACTTCAGACAACACCATCCCTCAAGCAATCATTCCACAGGTGACGAAGTTATTATATAATCACTTATGAATTACCAAGAAAAACAGCCAAACTCCGATGACGGTTCTCAAGCCTTAAAAATTGCTGAAAAAATTTTTACTGCCCCAATTAATTTAGCCATAGGCGCTGTTGAGCTTGGTTTAGCTTTAGCCATTGCCATTCCTTGTGTTGCTTTAACTCTCGCTGGTTTTTCCCCAGCTGTTTTTGGTACACTCGCTGCCGGTAAGTTAGCTTCGGACGGAGCACACAAAATTATTAGTATTTTTGAATAATAAACTATGGATGAAAATAAATTAAAACAAATAGTTGCCCTTATTGATCTAACTTTAACCAACGATTTAATTCAAAATATCACCAACTTTAGTATTAAACATCAAAAACAGGACACTCTAAAAACAATTAATCACTTAATTAAGGATTTTTATCAAAACTTATCTCCAGAAGAAATTGCTGAATTTAATCAAAACATCAATCAAAATGTCGCTCCAAAATTAAACTTATATAAGCAAGAGCTTCAAAAAGTATACTCACCGGAAAAAGTTTCTGAAATAATCCAATATATCCTTGAACATTCAGTCTTTAATAAAAGTATTTCCTAGCCCTTTTCTGGCCAGAGTTTTCCTTTTGGTTTAATAATTTTTTGGCCTACTTCAAACTGTCGCCATAGTTTTTCTGATAAAGCCACCTTTCTTTCCTTACCATCGTTTTCTTTGACTACTATATAGTAGTAAGTTAAGGTAGTTTCAGTATCAGAATCTTCGACACTATTCGAATTTTTATCCGAAACTGTTCCTTGCCAAAACTCATTTTTAGCTTTAAAAACCAGCTTCAAAATTATCCCGACAAACAGGAAAATCATTAACCCAAAAATGGCCATGAAGATTATCATTGGCCCAAAGACTACTGTTTTTTCCATTATTATTTTAAATTAATAACTAAAAAAAGTAATCAATCTAACATATTCTACCACCAATTAATTTCGTCTCTGTTGTATGATTAATTATGTATCAACCAATAATGTTGTTAGCCCTAGCATTTTTTAGTTTTTTCTTTAAAACTAGTTGTTACTCAGCTTCTACCCCCACCCCAACTCCCTACTTCACTATTTCCGATAATAGTAATTACTATCAAGATTCAGGCATATTTAGCTATACCTCCAACCAAGAACCACAAATATATGTTGAATCACATGGTTTTCAAGGCGATCTTACTGTTGATGTCTATCAATCAAATTTAGATGCCATGTTAAAGTTTTTAGTTCACGATGACAAAAATAATCAAATAAATACCAAGGTTGATTATTCCAAGTTTAACTTGATCAAACAATTTAATACCTCAATTGTTAACAATGAAAATAAAAATATAACCTTACCTTTGCCAGAATCAGGAATATTTTTTGTTATTTTCAGATCATCCACTCAATCACAATCAGCTTTTATTGTTCGCTCAACTATCGGGTCATTAGCTACCGAATCAAAAGATACCCTTGTTGTTTGGACTCAAGACTATAAAACCAAACGTTCAGCTTCTTCAGGAAAAGTCACCCTTTATTCGCTGAAAAATCAAATTACTCAAATTGATACTGGTAATTTTGATGGTCAAGGTGTGGCTTCAGTTTCTACCAATCAACAGCCAGATGTAGCTATTGTTGAATCAAATAATTCTTTTGCCTTGATCCCTCTAAACTTAACTTATTTAAATTCGCCAAATTATTACACCTCATTTTCTCAGAATAAACCCAGTCAAAAATTTTATATTTTTACCGATCGTCCTCTTTACCAACCAGGAGATACTGTCAATTTTAAAGTTATTGCCCGCCAAGACGACGATGCTCGTTATTCTGCTACTTTCGGAACGGCAGATATAACTGTCACTGGCAGTAAATTAATCTATAAAAATACATATAATATCGATTCAAACGGTATTTTTGGCGGTTCTTTTGTTATCCCAAAAAATTCAAAGACAGGTTATTACGATATTTTTGTCAACAAAAGAATAATCAACGATCCTGATTTTGGTGAATATTCAACTGAAGATGAATCAATTAGTTTTCAAGTTGAAACTTATCGAAAACCCGAATATTTCTTAACTGCTTCATCAAAACAGACAGACATTGTTCGAGGCAATCAGGCCAGTTTTGATATTTCTGGATCATATTATTCTGGTCAGCCACTTAGTAATGCAACCGTTGATTATGTCATTAGATCTTCTGAATTATATTCTGGCTATTTTTACTCCAATCATCAATACGATTATTATCCTGGTTGGTGGGGAGAAGAAATCGATTCTGGTTCCGTCACCCTCGATAAAAAAGGTAAAGCCAGTATCAAAATCGATACTGACAAAAATGATTTTAAAGGTAAAGACCAAATGTTTTTTGTTGAGTTTACCTATCAAGATGCTTCTGGCAATCCAGCTACTACCGGAGCTTCGGTTTATGTAAACGCTGGTGAATACTCACTTTATACCGACAACGATTTTAGATATTATGGAAAAATAAATGAAATCTACAAGCTGCCTTTAGTTGTCAAATCAAACACCAACAGCTCAAATCTCAAACAAAAAGTCGAATTAGAAATAACTCGAAAATGGTGGGAAAAAATTATCGATGAGGGTAAAAAGTATCCTCGCTATCAAGAGCATTCAGAAATTGTCATGAATAAAACCGTTTACACCGATGATCAGGGAAAAACAGTTTTTGAATACACTCCCAAAAGTGAGGGGAATTATAATATCGTTGCCAAAATTACCGACAAAAAAAACAATCTAATTTCTAAAAATTTTAATACTTGGATTGGTAATCTTGGATTTAATCAAAGCCAAGAACAACAACCAACTCTAACATTTAGTGCTGATAAAGAACTTTATCAACCAAGCGATATTGCCAAAATTACCATAAAATCAACCGTCTCAAACAGAGATGTTTACCTAAGTATCAATCGTGGTTATCAGGATCGATATCAAGTTATTCATCTTGAAGGCGATGAAACCACTATTGATTTACCTATAAAACCACAGGATTTACCCAATTTTTATTTATCTGTTTCTTCGTTCGATGACGACAATTTAGTCCGAGAGTCAAAGAATATCAGTGTTAACCCTGATACCAGAAAAATCCATTATCAACTAACTACCGACAAAAAAGATTATGCTCCAGGAGATGAAGTTACCGTTGATGTTACTGCCTATGATAACGCCAATAATCCAATTGAGACCAATTTGGCTCTTTGGGCTGTCGACAAATCTATTTATGCCCTAGCCGATGATAATAAAAAAGATATTAACGAGGTCTTTTGGGGAGAAAGATACAACAATACTAGTTTTTCGCATTCTTTAGTTGGTATTCATGGCGCCAATGGTGCGGAAAAGGGTGGCTGTTTTCTTGCTGATACTCAGATATTAATGGCTGATGGTAGCCAAAAAAATATTGATCAAATTAAAGTAGGTGACTATGTTCAGGCTAATCCCAAAAGTAAAGGTAAGGTAACTGCTGTTCATCAAGCTAAAACTGATGGTTACTATATTATTAATGGCGATCTAAAAGTTACTGCCAATCATTTATTGTTTATCAATCAACGTTGGCAAACTGCTCGTGTCGCCCAAATTGGCGATCAATTATTAGGATCCAACGGTCAAGCTGTCACAATTAATAGCCTTGAGTATTTATCGCTTCCTGATTCTGTTTACAATTTTACTGTTGAAAAATATCACACTTATTTTGCTGATGGAATTCAAGTTCACAACGACAAAGGTTCAGACACTCGCACCGCTTTTGCCGATACTGCCTATTGGAACATGTCGATAAACACTAATTCTTCCGGGAAAGCTCAAGTCAAATTTCGTCTCCCTGATAATTTAACCACTTGGGTAATTGCCGCTCTTGGTGCTAGTTCTGATACCAAAGTTGGCCAAAATACCACCGAAATAAAAACATCAAAAAATTTAGTCATCCGTCCAGCTTTACCAAATATTGTTAATCGAGGTGACGAAATTGTTGTTTCAGCGATAGTTAATAATTTTTCCCAAAATAATATTTACTCACAAATATCTTTTTCAACTGATGCTGGAAAAATTGAAAGCCCAACGCTAATTAACCAAAAAGTTCCCGCCAATGATTTTGTTTTAGCTAGCTGGAAAATTAAAGTTGATTCCACCAAGCCAAAGGCCAATTTTGAATTTAAAGTAAAAGATAATTCGGGTAATAACGACGGCATAGTTCAAGTTTTAAATGTTAATACTGTTGGTTATTATCAAAATTATTCCGAATTTAACACTAACCTTTCGCAATTTAAATTTCAAAATCCCGCCAATTTTGACAAAACCAAGTCTACCTCTTCTCTTTATCTATCTTCAAATCTCTTAGGTTCTTTGCCATCAGCTATTAAATACTTAGTCGAATATCCTTACGGTTGTGTTGAACAAACCACTAGTGCTTTAGTTTCAAGGCTTATTGGCAAAAAGTATTTTTCCATTGGCTCAACTGATATCGACAAAGGTTTAGAGAAATTAGAACAAATGCAAAGTTCTGATGGTGGTTGGAGTTGGTGGAATTCTACTCAATCAGATGATTTTATTACCGCTTATGTCTTTAGAGTTCTAAGTATAGCCAAAAGTATGGGCTATAAAGTTGATGATGATATGTATCAAAAAGCCCTTAACAATTTATCTCAAAACTTTGACTCTTCTTCTTTGTCAGTAAAAGTTGCCAAAGCTTATGGTTTGTCATTTTCGTCAGACTCTAAAAATTACCAATCGGTAACTAATAATTTGAATGAACTAGATTCCAACTTATTGGCCATGGCCGTTATTGCCAATAAAAAATTTGGTATTGAAGACGAGAATCTTAATGGAACATCACTTTTATTAGCAAAAGTGATTTCTACTGAAAATCAAGTATACTGGCCAGCCAACGACACCAAATATTATAGTGAAGTGTCTGGCAATACTGCTCTAGCCATCCAAGCCTTGTCTTCATCAACCAATTATCAAGACATTATTAATAAAGCCGCCAACTATTTATCTACTAATCGTCTTTATGATTATTGGGGAAATTCATATTCAACCGCCCAAGTCTTAATGGCTGTTACCAACCTAAAATCAACCGACAATTTGGTTTCTTATCAACTAAAATCTGGCGATAAAGTTATTAGTTCTGGTGCTTTAGACAAAATCAAAAATTCTATTGAAATTCCTGTCGATTTCACTAAAATCGATGCCTCCAAGCCTTTAACATTAACAAAAACTGGTGGTGATATTTATTCTACTTTTAATCAAAAATATTGGATTTCTAGTAACCAATCATCAGCCGTTTCCCATCAGGTAACCATTAGCAAAGAATATCGAAATCATCTTGGTGTTGAAAACAATTTCATCCCCGGAGATTTAGTTGATGTTATTTTGAATATTAATTTTGACAACTTAAATCTTGAGCAAAACTATGCTCGAGCTGTAATTGAAGACCACCTTCCTTCTGGTCTAATTCCGGTAAATAGTCATTTAAATAATCAATCAAAAAATAGTTCTTGGGAAAATTATGGATACGAGTATCTTCCCGATGGTGTCATTATTCCCTTATATCTAAATAACAAAAGTAATTTTACCGTTACTTATCAAGCGCGAGTAATTAACTCAGGTAAATTTACTTCGCCATCAACATATTTTAATCTAATGTATTCTCCAGAGGTCTGGGCCAGGTCATCCTCTTACGAGATTATTGTCGATAATGATCGAAAAATAGATTTATCTAAAAAAGCATCTTCTTCATCATTTAAAATTGAAAAACAAGTTCCAAACTTTTTGATATTTATTGTTTTAGTTGTCGGTTTGGTTTTGGTTTTCAAGTATGTCAAAAAGAAACCAAATAATTAGTCTAATTTATTTAGCTTTATTATTTAGTCTTTTAATACTAAAGTTTTTAAACCATCGGATTGTGGCGGCAATTATTCCACATCATTTATTAGCTAAAGAATTAGTCGAAGATTTAGCCTCTCGTCTTCAAAAAAAACCGCCATCAAAAATA
>JAKQJL010000043.1 GCA_029561175.1 bacterium | reverse complement strand
TTTAACAATAGTTTCGGTTAACTTTTGAAGATCGGTGCCGTCAACTGAATTAACTATAATGTCTTTGTTTAGAGAAGAAAGAGTTGATGGTAAAAAAGCTTCGGAAATTGATCCAGTGGGAGTAGATTTGGTTTTGGAACCTTTGGGAGAAGTGGGGCTAGTTTGGCCAGTGGTTAAAGAGTAGAGCTGATTGTTGGCGACGATAGTGGTGATTGGGTAGTTGGCTCGAGCAGAAGCAATTAAATGACCCATGCCTTCACCATAGATGCCGCCATCTCCACCGATAGCAATCACTGTTAGACTGGGGTCGGCTAATTTCACACCCACAGCAGTAGGAATTGACCGGCCATGAAGACCATGAATAGAGGGACAACTAAAGAAATCGGCCATATTGCCAATACAACCAATATCAAAAACTAAAACTAATTTTTTGGGATCGATGGCTAATTTTTCGATGGCCTGATGAAGAGCTGACATGAGAATATAGTTGTTACATCCTGGACAAAAAGTGGGGATAATTTTGGATTTTAGATTCATAGTTTCTTTAATAATTCTTCAGGAAAGAAAGGTCGACCATCGAATTTTAATAAAATTTGATCGGGATTGAAATCAAATTGAGATTTTAACAGAGTAGTTAATTGACTGGTGGCATTGTTTTCGACAACAATAATCTTTTTAAAATTATTAATTAGTTTTTTAATTTCAGGGTTAATTGGCCAAAGAGTTTGAAAGTGCAAAAAAGCATAATCATTATCTTTTTTCAGAGTGAGAGTTTCGAGAATAGTTGATTTGGTTGAACCCCAAGAAATAATTAATTTAGTGGCAGTTTGGGGGCCATAAATAATTGGTTTGGGCAGAATTGCAGCTAATTTTTTAGTTAGGGCTAATCGTTTTTTAACATTTTGATTAACAACCAGAGAACTTTCGGTTGAATAACCAAATTGATCATGCTCGTAGCTGTTAGCCATTAAAAATGATCTTTGAGGCTGAACACTTTTATTTTTTTTAACCGATAAATCGGGAATTGAGGCTGATGATTCGGAAATAAATTTATCGCTAACTAAAATTACCGGGAGAGAATATTTGGCGGCTAAATTTAGTGATAATTGTGAAAGATCGAAAGACTCTTGCTGATCACCTGGGGCTAAAACAATTTTAGGGAATTCTCCGTGGCCAGCATTGATGGCAAAAAGTAAGTCCCCTTGCGAGGTCCAAGTTGGCAGGCCAGTAGCAGGCCCTGGGCGGGAAACTAAGTAAAAAACAGTACCTAAATTGGCTACCCCACAAAAACTGATGGTTTCAGTCATTAAGGCGAAACCACCACCACTAGTACCAGTAGCTGACTTAACCCCGGCATAAGCAGCTCCAGCCACCATAGAGGCGGCGGCAATTTCATCTTCGGGGTGAATTACGGTTAAATGATGATCGACTTGTTTTTGAGCTAAAAAGTGAAGTGAACCGGAAGCGGGTGTCATGGGATAGGCCGCAAAGAATTTACCACCACCTTTGATGAAGCCCCAACCATAGGCTTCATTGCCATCATAAAGAGAATTTTTAATTTTTAGTTTGAAATTTTTAATGATTTTAATTTGTTTGAGTTTTAACTGCTTGGCGAATTGATAACCAAAATCAAAAGCATCTAGATTAGATGAATCAGAATAAGCTAAAGAGATTTGGTGATGACAAATTTTCTGGTCTAAATTAAAAATATAGGCGACGATACCTAAACAAACAGTATTGGTGGCAAATTTATGTTCGGGCAAGCTAATTTGAGCATCAGGGCCAATAATTAGAGTTTTTTTGGTAAATTCGGATTGATGCTGTTGCCAATGGTTGGGAGCTAGAGCAAAGAAAAGATCTATCTTTTGGTGAACAGTAAAAATGTTTTGAGACGAAAAAGTAAGCTGATAAGTATTGTGACCACCGCGGACAAGAGACGGATATTCCGAATAGTCTCGGACATTTTGACCATGTGCGATTAATATTTTTGCTAAAAGCAAACCACTAGATTTAATTCCCGCCCCAGCGGGACCAGCAATCTTAATTGAATAAAAATTTGACACTTAGCAATTTTACACTATTGTGATAGACTACAAGCTGTTTAGTTTAGGCAAAGATAATAATTGCTGCCCTGATAAGTACTAAGTACTTATTTTTTTAATTGGTAGGGCGTGTATCAAGCATTAGCTTGAGTTTGCCCCAATTAATAAAAAATATGTACTCAAATAACAACCGTTACGGACGTAGGTCGTCTGGTTATAATCGTTTTCAAAAAAGAAAGCCACGATCTTTTGGTGGTGTAAAAATAGATCCAAATAAATATATTTGTAAGGCTTCTCCAGTAGTGTCGATTATGGAAACCAAAACAGTAAATAATTTTGAAGATTTCGGAGTAGATCCAATTTTATTAGAAAATATTAAAGCTAAAGGTTTTAATAAACCAACTCCAATTCAAGATCAAGTTATTCCAAAAGCAATTGAGGGTTGTGATATTTTAGGGATTGCTAATACTGGAACTGGTAAAACAGCTGCTTTTGCTATTCCATTAATCGATAAAATTTTAAAAAACCCAAAAGAAAGAATTCTTATTTTGGCACCAACTCGAGAGTTGGCAACGCAGATTAAACAAGACATTCGATCTTTTACTTATGGACTTAAAATTTATATCGCTTTGGCTATTGGTGGAGCTTATTTAAGAGAACAAATTATAGATATTAAACGTGGACCACATATTGTTGTTGGAACTCCCGGAAGAATATCTGATTTGGCCAGAAGAAGGGTAATTAATTTTTCTGTTTTTGACACGGTAGTTTTAGATGAAGTTGATAGAATGTTGGATATGGGATTTGTTGATGAAATTAAAGGTATCATGGATCAAATTCCTGAAAATCGACAAACATTGTTTTTCTCAGCAACTATTGATAGAAAAATCGAAGGTTTAATTGATAGCTTTTTACATAATCCAGTTAAGATTTCAGTAAAAACACAAGATACCTCTACTCATGTTGAACAAGATATTGTTCGAGTTGATCGTAACCGAAAAATGGACAAGTTAATAGAATTATTAGCTAAACCAGATTTTAATAAGGTTTTGGTTTTCGGTGGAACAAAAATGATTGTAGAAAAGATTTCTCAGTCATTAATTCAAAAAGGGTTTAAGGCTGATTCAATTCATGGTGATAAAAGACAATTTCAAAGAAATCGAGTTTTAACTGCTTTCAAAAGCAATCAAATTTCAGTATTAGTGGCCACAGATGTAGCCGCTAGAGGATTAGATGTGGCCGACATTACCCATGTTATCAACTATGATCAACCAGCAAACTTTGAAGATTACACTCACAGAATCGGGAGAACTGGCCGAGGCGATAAAATTGGTACAGCTCTAACTTTTGTTGATCAATATTGATAAATAATTTCAAAATAACTAGTAGTTGACTCGGGACTGGTTTGCGGATCAATTTGATAAGAGTTTAAATTATAAATAATCTGAGGCGGTGGTTGTTGATATTTTTTTAAATATTCAAAAAGAATAGCTAAAGTTTTTGGTGAATCTAAATAATCATTATTTAGAAAACGAAGACGGTTTGATTGATAATTTTCAATTAATTTTTTTGTCTCTAGATCATTTTTAATTGCCTGCTGATAATTTAGATAGTGAGAGAAGTCGATAGAAGCGATAAGTAGAGTTGTCGAGTCGATAGATTTAACAAATTGATCTATTTGAGAAGCGGTAGTTTTGGTTGATATTAAAAAACAATCAATATTAGTCTCGGGCATATATGATTGAAGGATGTTTTTTGGACCAAAACAAGCATGATCTTTGGTTAAAATTTTTTGATCATTGGTTATATTATCCGAGCCAATCTCATCATGGTTTGGGCCAATGATTATTATTTTTGATGGCGGTTTTTTTTGAAGACGAGAGGCTAAATCTTCGACTAATTCTTTAGCTAATAAATGATGTGGAATAATTGCCGCCACAATCCGATGGTTTAAAAACTTTAGTATTAAAAGACTAAATAATAAAGCTAA
>JAKQJL010000034.1 GCA_029561175.1 bacterium | reverse complement strand
TGGCTCTGATTCCAAGGTCTAAATCTTCAAAATAAAAAGGAGCATAAATTGGGTCAAAACCGTTTAGTTTTAAAAAAATATCTTTTCGAATAATGGCGCTACCTCCTGATAACCAATCAGTGGAATGGGGTTTTAGAGAGTAACCAGGACGATGTTGTAAATAGCCGTTTTTCCAATATATTTGACCATAGTTTTCGTGGCCAAGCTCAGAAAAACTAACCCCATACACATTTTCATTTTTAAAATGATATAAAGTATTTTTTATATAATTTGGATGAGGTTTGATATCAGAATTTAGCATAACAATCAAATCTCCTTTGGCTATCTTAACAGCATTATTAGAATTTTCACCAAATCCTAAATTAGTTGAGTTACTAATAATTTTTAGTTTAGGATATTTTTTTGATAAAGATTTCAAAAAATCAAGACTGTTATCGGTGGAAGCATCATCTGCAACAATTATTTCTTGGGCTTCAGGACTATTAATAATTACAGTTTCAAGATATTTTTTTAAAAGACTTAATCCGTTCCAATTGGTAACAATAACTGAGATATTTTTAGTATTAATCATTATAAATTAGACAGTTTTGTAAAAAATATTTCTTTAGTGTATTTTTGGGCATCAACCATTGATTGTGAAGACAGTTGATTAAGTAAGTTTTGATTTCCTAATAGTAAATTAGTTTTAGCAACTAATTCATCGACACTATTCCAAAGATAACCATTAGATGAGTCTTTAACGATTTCAACTAATCCCCCTTTAGAGACAACTAAAGGAACAAGCCCAGAAGCCATAGCTTCGACGACAGTAATTCCAAAATGTTCGGTATATTGAGGAGTAATGTTTTCGTCGACATTATAACCAGCTGCATGCCAATAAATTTTTGAACTACTATATAAATTTGATAAGGTTTTAAAATCAGGGTTAACAACGAATTCAACAGGTAAATCTTTCGCTAAATGTTTAAGGTGGTTTAAATATTGATTTTGGTTTTCTTGATCATGACTACCTCCGGCTAAGACTAATTTCCAATTATTAGCTAAAGATTGATTGATTAATTTTTTATAGGCTTCAATTAAAATATCTTGTTTTTTAGCGTTGAGTAAGTTATCAAAACGACCAACAGATAAAATGATATTTTTTTTATTAGAGTCACTGACAAACTTTGAAATATCAACTGGTGGATAGATAACAGTAGAGTTGATCGAATAACAATTATCGACAAATCTTTTGGTAAATTGTGAGTTGACAATAAAAGATGAATAATTTTTCTTTTTTAAGAAGTTTATAATTACAGAAGGTAACGAGTGCGTAAAATTAAACGGTACTTGAAGATGAATAATGTTCTTTTTAGCAAAGAGAAAAGGTAAGCTACCATCACTTAAAAAGAAAAAATAGTCGTATTTTTTGGTTTGATGATAAATATTTACTAAGTGCGATATTTTAGATATTAGATGTTGATTATTTTTATGACTATAAATTTTTAGATTATCTAGGTTATCGATTAGATCAGTTTTATTAGGTGATAGATTGAAAATATCTGGAACAATGTTTAATTTTTCAAGATTGAGAGAAAATCTGGTAATTGCTTTAGAAACAAGACCTTGATCTCCAGACCAAAATAAATCTACTTGATCGCCATGATTAAGATAGTATTCGGCAATTGATAAGATATATCTCTCGCCTCCTCCTTGGGTATCGAAATAAGGATCATAAATACCTATTTTCATATTTTGTTTTGTTGTAACTCATAAAGTTTGGCATAAATCATATAAGTATCAAATGTCTCAAATAATACCGAAACCCAGCCAACTAGGCCATCACGCCACATTTGTTGACGAATAAATCTTTCAAAAAATTTGGTTAACATCATTCGGGGAAAACGCCAAAAATAAACAGGTGGGTGGTGGCTATCAAACAATAACTGAGCTTCAGTAGATGTCCAAGTGTTACTTTTTTGTAGCATAGAGGACAAGTCACGATGAGTGTAATGAAGTAAATCGGATTTAGTTACTGATGATTGGCCGTCAATTTGAGGTTGTTCATGAACCACTCCCTGATATTGGTGAAAAGAAGAGGTTTTAAATAGACGTTTTACATAATCTGGATAAGAACCTCCATAATGAACTCTATGACCTAGATAATGATTGGCTCGAGGAAGATCGTAGTTGGTGATGGTTGATTGTTGGTCATTAATATTATTAATAATCTCGGTTTGAAGATCTGGAGAAATTCTTTCATCACAATCAAGATGAAGTTGCCAAGAAGAAGTTACATTTTTGGCACCTAAATTGTGCCAGTAAGAAAAATCTACTGATACTTTTGGATCAGCTTTGATAATTTTTATTTTGGGAACAATAGATTTGGCTATTGAAATGGTTTGCTGATTACAGGCTGGGCTAGCAACTAAAATAATTTCGTCGGCGAACAGAGCACTTTTTAAACAATCTCCAATCATGTCTTCTTCTTTGCCAGTAACAATAACAATTGATAACGTGGTTTTCATTTCCAACTTCCTCGATTTAAGTTACCAAAATAATAATCAATGATACCTTTTTTTTGCCAGCTAGATGGAGAAAATAATAGTATTTGAATTGAGTGACGGAATAAAGCAAATTTTGTTTTAAGGTTGGCATAACGAAATCCGAACAAAAGTCGATTTCTGGTTAAAAAATAGTCATGAGACGGACTTCCTGGTGAAGATGAACCTGAGTTTATATGCCAAATCACAGAATTTGGACAATATGAAAAAGAAAAATTATTTTTTAATAAACGTTGACATAAATCAGCATCTTCGTAATAAGTAAAATACAAAGGATCAAAAGAACCAATTTTTTTTATTACTTCGGATTTAATTAAAAGACAACAGCCGCTAATGTAATCTCTATTGATAATTTCACGATCAAATTGCCCATGATCTACTTGATCGATACCATAGTTAGAACCATAGATATTATTCCAATCGATGGTGCCACCAGCAGACCAGATAACTTTTCCGAGATCTTTTTTTTGATAGCGATCTTGATGATATTCATGACCTGGAGCAAAAAAGATTTTAGGAGAAACGGCTGAAATTTGTTTATTTTCAAGTAAATAATTAACTAAAATATCTAAAAAATTTGGATTAACAATTACATCATTATTTAAGAAGAGAATAAGATCATGTTTATCTTGAATAAGATTAGCGGCTTGGGAGTTTCCACCGGCAAATCCTAAATTGTGTGAAAATTCTAAGATAGTAATTTTGGGATTAGTTGAATATTTTTTATTGAAAATTTTTAAACTGTCATCTGGAGAACCGTTGTCAACTAAATATATTTGATATTCAAAAAAACGATTTTTAATTTTTAGAACAGAGTCGATTGTTTCTACGGTAAGTTTTGGCTGTTTCCAATTTAGAATAATTATTCCAACGTTATTTTTCATTAGAAATTCTTAGTAAGACGATTTAATATTTGACGAATTTTTATTAATAAGTTTTTAAAAATGTTTTTTGAATATTCATTTTTAAAATAAAGACTGAACCAATGTCCGAATTCAAAAAGAGATTCTTGAACGGCAGAAACAAAAGATTCTTTTGAAACAGTTTTATCTTCAGAGCCATTTTTTTCCCAAAGACGAATATAGATTAAACAAATCGAAAAAGATTGAAGTAAACAAAATATTAAGCCATGCATGCCGTCTTTGTATCCTTCGGCATAAAAATAACGAGAATTAAATTCTTGGATAGGTTTTAGAAGAAAATCGGTAATTTTGGGACGATAACCAGATTCAAACAATTCATCAGCTTGGACAGAAGAATATCTGATAGCTCGAGTTAAATACTGGCTAACAGATCGATAATTGTAGTGTTTGATTGCCATGGATTCAACATCAATTAAAGTTAAACTGTTGCCTTTACATTCAGGTTGACTGTGAATTTCATTTTTCCAGGTGACAGAGTTTTTCTTAAAAAATCTAATTAAATAATCCGGCCAGCATTTACTGTGTCGAATCCATTTACCAAAAATTAGATTTTTTCGAGGAACTTTAACAAAATCGACATCTTCTCTTTTAATAATAGTTAGTAATTCTTTTTTTAAAGTGGAAGTTAAGACTTCATCTGGATCGAGAAGAAGAATCCATTTACCTTTAGCTTTTGAAAGAGCGTAATTTCTGGCAGGTTCGACATATTTCATTGGTCGATAAGAAAATACTCTTGAGTTGTATTTTTTGGCGATTTCTAAGCTGTTATCGGTTGAATGCATATCGACAATAACGATTTCATTGGCGAATCCTTTTACAGATTTTAAACAACGATCCAAGTTTTCGGCTTCATTTCGAACATTAATAACCAAGCTTATCAAAGGTTTTTTTTCCATAAATCTATTTTATCATCGATTAACTTTATAAATCTGAACGTAAGAATTATCGTAAATTTTAGATAATGACATATCTGATATTTTTAAGCTAGTTTTGTTAACTTGTTGATCAACTAAATAAATATAATCAATCTGATTATTAACCAGAAAGCCACGATCTTCATAAATAGATTTTTGATCAAAAAATTTTAGAGAATCATTTCTTCTTTGTTGCCAGTTTTTGTTAGAATTACCAGCATTCATCTCATCAGAAAGATAGGTTAAATGATGAGTATAGGCAGGTAGGTAAGAAGTAGTTTCATAAGCATAAAGTGGAATTGGTGTTTTTTGGTTTTTTAGAAGATGGGGATCATACGGATAAGTTAGGATAATTCCTGGTGATTGACTATTTAAAAATTGGATAGCTTGATATTCAGAAGATAATATAGCAGATGGTGGTGGGGACCCAAGTGAACCTTTAATTAAATCAAGATTAGAGATAAAAGAAAAATAGAGAATTAAAAATACTGAAAGATAGAGGCGATTATTTAGTTGATGAAAAATATAACTAGAAAATAAAAGATTGCTTAAAGCTAAAGGGTAATATAAAAATTGAATGGTATTCCAGGCAGTTGACTTTTGAATAAAAAATAATGGTATCAGAGCCGAAATAATAGTTACAAGAAAAATAATTTTTTGAATTTTGTTAAATTTACTGAGATATTTGAAAGCCAATAATCTAAAAGAAAAATTTCCTAAATAAAAAATAATAATTCCAATAAACAGAATAAAAATTTTACGAGGATCTGATAAAGAAGTATTAAATAAAAAAGAAGCTACTTTAGGTATATATAATTTGTCAGTCGAACTAAACATACCAAAGATAAACCAAAATGGATTAAAGATTAATAAACTAGAAGAACTGGCATTAAATTTGAAAAATAATAAAATGGCTAAAAGAAATGAAATAAAATAATTTAAAATTATTTTTTTAGTAATTTCTTGATAATTAAAAAACCAATAAAAAAATACTAGAGCGTATCCGGTGATTGCTCCATAGACTTTGGTTATTGGTAAGAATATTAAAAGAAGAGGAATAATGATTGATTTTGGTTTTGTTTGAAGTAAATAAATTATTAATAGAATAAAAATTTGAGAGAGAATAAACGGAGGATTTATTTGTGATGACAGAGATTGCATTGACCAAAATAAAGACTCACCAGCAATTTTTCTTTGAGTAAGATAGGTATAAATCCAACCAAGAGAATTAGAAAAGGTGTAAAAAAAGATAGTTAAAAGGGAAACTGTATGTTTTTGATAAAACTGGTAACTGATTTTATAAACTAGAATTAAAATTACTAAAGAACTAATAAGTGGAAATACTTGAAAAAGTAAAAATGAATGATCGAAGGGTATTAAAGCTAAGAGTATATTGAAAAAAGGGTGATAGTTGGTTAGTAATTCACCAGAAAAAGAAGGAAATGGGATGGAAAATGGATTTTTTATATGGTTAATTAAACTTAGGTGCCAAAGAAAATCGTGAGCAGTGGGACCCCAGAAACCAATTCCAAAATCATATTTTAAGCCACTTCGAATTACTGGTAGTACCGAAAATAATAAACAAAAACCAAAAGTAAAAATAGTAATTATTTTTGTTTTAATCGTGTTTGAATTTGAGTGTATAGCCATAGTAAATTATGACGATCAGCAAAATAGATAAAAACAAAATAAAATAAAGGACAAAAGAGAAGAATTAAAATAATTTGAACAAGTAATTGATTAATGATTATTTTAAAAAGAATACCCAAGAAGAGAATAATTAACGATCCCAATAAATAAGGAGTGATAATTTTAAAGACATTGATGTTGAAGACTTTATGAGCATAGTACCAAACGATTATTGAAGAAGAACTGACAACAACCGAAGCAATGGCGGTGCCCAAATAACCATATCGAAAACTTAAAAGGGGGTAAAATATCCAAGTTAAAACTGTCCACATAATCATAAATTTTGAAGTTAAAGTGATTTTGCCAACAGCATTAAAAGAATTGGTTAAAGGAGTGGTTACAGCCGCAATCAGATTATTAAGACAAAACAAGTATAAGGGAATGATTGCTGGTGACCATTTTGAGTATTTAGGAATTAAATAAATTAAGTTTGAAGATACTAGTGAAATGATAGTTAATGCGGGAAATATAATTAAAGAAATAACTGATAAAGTTCTGGTTAAAGATCTTCGAAGATTTTCTGGGTCGTGTTGAAGTCGAGAAAATACCGGAAAAGAAACTTTCATAATTGAATCCATAAAAGAAAGAGGAATTCTGGGCCCTTTTTGACTCCAAGAAAGAATACCAAAACCTTCTCGTCCAATAATTGCCGCCACAAAAAGATTTGATATTTTATCTTTAGCAACAGCAATAAAGCTGTTGGCTTGATAGGGAATACCAAACTTAAATAATTGTTTTAAAGAAGTAAAAGAAAAGTTTAACTGAGGGCGATAGCTGGTTTTTTTATAAATAATAATTAGACCAATCAGACTTCTAATAAATACAGCAATTGCATATGAATTGGTTGAAAAACCCAAAAAGGCAAAAAGAACAGCAATGCTATAGAAAATAATATTTTCAATAATATCAACGGTAGATAAAAGTTTAAAGTCTAATTCTCTTTCTAAAATTACTGATGGGATAGTTTTTAATGAACCAACAAAAAAAGAGAAACATAAACTAATAAATATAAATAACTCTTTGGTGCCGTAACTTTTTTGTTGATAAATATTGAAAAAAACCAATGAAACAACTACTAAACCAATAGTAACTAGAAGTTGTTGAAAGGTAAAAGTTGAATCAAATTCTTTTTTTGAGGGAGTTTCTTTTTTTTGAATTAAAGCAGCCGCTAAACCAATATCAGAAAAATACCCAAGAATACTAATTGATTCGGCTACAATAGCAAATAAACCAACCTCGGAGGTTCCCAAAATAATTGTCAAAATAAAATATCCCAAAACAGACACCGATTGAATTCCAATATTTCTAATTGTCAAAAACAGAACACCTGAAGTTGACTTATCTTTGATGGAATTGACATCTAGGTTTGATGACATAATTTATCAAAAGATAAATAAGTAGACTCAACCAAGCAAGTAAAGAAACAATATTAGATATAGTGCGGTCTGGAGTGTCGGTTAGTTTAATAAATAGTTGATGATTACCTGAAGATAAACTAACTACTAAACGACCCAGTTCTGGTTCAACACTATAATCAATTAATTGGTTATTGTCGTAAACTTTAAAAATAGGATAGCTAAGAATTGGCAAAGTGACATTGGTGGACTTTTCTAAAAAAAGATCAAACATTTGCCAATTAGTCCCCTTTTTGGCATTAGTGACCTGATATTTTACTTCTGGACTAAGACTATCAACAAAGTCTTTGGCCGGGCCTTGAGCAGCAATTCGAGCAGTTTTGGGAAGATAATCGTAGATCCCGGAAGTCACTTGATTAACCCAAGCTTTACCGGATAATTTTTGTTGCTCAGAAATTGGACCATGAGTAATTGGGGTAAAATAGCTAATATTTAAAAAGACGACTATTAGTAAAATCAAAGAACTAAGATAGAGTGAATATTTTTTAAAACTGGAAAAAAGACTAGGGATAATTCCAACTGAAATAGACAAAAGAAAAACTGAATGATTGAGAAATCTCCAAGGAAATTGAATTTTTTGAATTGGGGAAATTAGGAGCCAAATAAAAGCTGATCTTTCATGAGTCATAAAAGCAGCAAAGAAACCCATTAAAGCTGTTAATAGTGAGACAAAAGAAATTGTAGATATTTTCTTGGTTTTAACAAAACTAAAAATGAAATATAAAATCAAAAAGAGAGGAAGTAGCCAATGGAGATAGCCAACCATAAAAGACATTCGATCGTCTTGGCCCCAAACTGAAGCTCCATCGCCCCAATAATTACTGATAAATAATTGTTTTAAACTAGTAAAGTGAACTGACCAGTGATAATAATTTTGAAACATGGTTTCAATTTGAACATATTTGGTTTCTAATAAAACAGGAATAGTATAAAAAGCAGTTAAAGATAGAGAAAAAATAGCCGAAATAAAAAGTTTAAGAATAGTTTGCAGGGTATCTTTAATTGAGCGATAATTTTGATAAAGAAAAAACAAAACCCAGATAAATAAAAATAAAGTAAAAGTTAAAGCCATTGGGTTGTGTGAGAGCAATAGACCAGAAAAAGAGAGTGAAAAAAGAACTAGAGAGGAAATTTTTTTATCGATAATTAACTTTCTAGAAAAATGAAATATTAGAGGAAAAAAGACAGCAGCCCAAGCTTCGTTCATAGCCCCACGAACATAAATATTAAGGGCATGATAAGGAGCATAGGCATAAAATATGGCCGAGACCAGACCTCCAAAAGAACCAAAAATAGAAGAAGCTAAAAGATACATGGCTAAAGTACTTAAAACAATTTGAGTTAGAGCCGTTAATTTAACAGTAGTTAGATAATTAAAACCAAAAGTTCGAAAAACCTGACCAACAAAATATGGCATTGGAGGATAAAAATTGAATAAAGGATATCCGTAGCCATAGCCTAAATCTGGAGACCATCGACACGGTATTTGGCCATCTTTGAGGCATTTTTCCATTGAAAGCTGACGAATTACTTGCATATCATCGTGCATATTCCAATATTCATTTGGTTTTAGTAAAAAAGAAATTGTGGGAATAATAGCTAACAATAAAATTAACAGATAGCGATGTTTTTTAATAAAACTGATCATTTTAAACGATATAAAATTAAATAATCTTGTTTGGGTTTTAAATACTTTTGAATTATTTCTAGTTTATCAGTTTCTTGGGGAAGAAGTTTGAGTCGGCTTTGATTTAGTAATAAATAAACCTCGTCTCCATGATTACGAGCATCAATTAATTTTTCGGGAATTTTTTCAAAACCAATACCAACACCAAATACTGTTAACTGATTTTTCTGATTAGTATAAATCTGTAGTCCGTCGGGAAGTGTACCAAAATAACCTTCGGTGCCAACAATAACATTTGCTTGAGAAGAACGATCAATTAAATATTTGGAAGCAGTCTGAATACCCCAGCCGGATGTCCAATCTTGAAGATAACCAGTTTCAGTACTTGGAAGTTGAATAAACATAGGATTAGTAGAAAGCTTTAGATTTAGTATCAATGGAAATATTTGAAGTAATAAAACTATTAATAAGATTTTTCTATTAGTTAACTCAAGAATTAAGATACTAAAGAAAAGTGTTAAGGCTGGCATTGAAAATAAAATATATCGAGCGGTAAAAACTTTAGCAAAAATAGCGGTAGCAAGCATTGGAGCTAAGAACCAGAAAAAAAGAATTAAATAAAAATAAAAATTAGAAAAATCTTTTTTGATGATTTTCTTGATTAGTAAAGAAACAAAAATAATTAGAAAAAGTGGGTTGAAATAGGTCGACAATAATGTTTTTATGTCGGATACGTGTGGTAATAAGGGATCGAAAGGGTGTTTGATAATTTCAGATAATGACCAGATGTAATCTTGATTTCGAAGGGCAATTTGATGAAATTGAGGCCCAAGACGAAGGATGTTGTAGATAGTAAATGAAAATATAAGCACGGTAAAAAAATAAAAAAGATACTTGATTTTGAATTTAGAAATTAAGAAAAAAAGACTTATGGTAATAAAATAAACAGCAGGTGATTTGGTTAACCAAGAAATGCCAAGAGAAATGCCAAGTAAAATAGCTAGATCAAATCGTGGAAATTTCAATATTAGCAATAAAAGAAAAAGAGAGACGGTTAATAAAGATGACAAAAGATTGTCGGGAACTGCTAAACGATCAAAAAAGAAAAAGTAGGTTGAAGTAAGATAAATAAATACTCCAAGAAAAGAACTAATTTGAGATTTTTTAAATGATTCAACTAAAAATTTTTTAAAATCTGTTTGAGATGAAGAATAATTTTGACCGATTAATAAAATCAAATAAATAAAAATTAAAGTGAAAAAACCAGAAAAAACTGAAACAAGCCTGCCGGCAATTAAAGGATCTGAAACAATTTTAAAGAATAATACCGTGACCCACATAAATAATGGTTGTTTACCATCAGTAAGAGGTATAAAGCGTAAGGTTTCGACTGATTTAATTATTTGAGACCAACGAAGATAAATAGCTTCATCGCCAAATACTGGAATAATAGTAAGATTTTGAAGCCTACTAAAAAAATAAAAAACAATTGATAATAATGATAATATCCAAAATAATAAGGTTTTATTTTTGATCATAAACACCTTTGAGATTGTTCTTCAAAACTCGCCAAATTTCTTTTAACATTTGAATAGATTCTTTACGGTATCTAGCGTTGAGATCACCTTTGGTGGTGCTAGTGTCTTCATTTTTCCATTCAACTTCAACTTCTTCAATCTGAAAACCTAATTTCTGACAGATAAATAGTAATTCGACGTCATAAGCAGATACTCGCCAGCCTTTTTTTTCTGATTTATCTTTAAAAAATTGTAACTGAGGAAATACTTTTAAAGCTACCGCGGTTTTCATGGCTTTAAAACCACACTGAGTATCAATAATTTTTGATAACAAAACTAATCGTCGACCAAATAAAAATATTTTTGAGCCAACTTTACGTATAAAAGTATTACCCTCACGTGAAGATCCTCGAGAACCAATAACCACATCAACTTGATCTTCAAAATAAGGTAAAAATTTATTTAGTTCTACTAAGGGGGTTGATTGATCCATGTCAGTAAATAAGACATAGGGATATTTAGCTTTTTGGATACCACCCCAAACTGCTGAGGGTTTGCCTCCATGGGGAAGATCTAAGTATCTAAAGTTTTGATGATTGGCAGTAAAATCTTTAATTAATTCAAGGCTATTATCGGTAGATTCGTCGTTAGCAATAATTACTTCCCAAGCAAATTTTTGTGATTTTAAATAGTTAAAAACTTCATCTAAAACTCCCCTTTTAATGTTTGCTTCTTCGTTATAACAGGGAATAATTATCGAGATGGAAAGATTGTTAGCCATAATTTATTGTCTTAATCTTTGTTGAACTATAACTCCACCAAAGATTTGTTGCTTTTCTATTCTCCCAATTGTATCCTGACTTTTCAACCAGTTAGCTAGTGTTGAGGGATTATTGGGGTCAACTTCATAGAGAGAAATAACTGTTTTTTGATTAGATTGGCTTGGAGATTTACAAATTCCTTTTGAAGAATACCAGGAAAGCAAGTACTCATAAGTGTGAGGAGTAATTGGTGGAACATAAATATTAAGATTGTAATCTTGAGTTTGTTGGCAAGCGAACAAAAGAGCTTGAGTTTGATTTCCTAAACTAATATGAGTAGGACCGTCTGGATTGGCAATTAAGTAGTTCTTTAAATGAATCAAATTGCCATTGAAAAAGATTACTAAGGATAAAAACGAAAAAAGAATAACTAAAAAACGATTTGGAAAGGAAAAAATAGATAAACAAAAAACAATAATAAAAGCAGAAAAAAAACCAGTTAAATAGTAATCATACAAGGTTCCATAATTACCTTGAAAAAATAGAAGTAAAAAAAGAGGTACTAATAACCAAATTAAAGATATTTGAACTAATTTGTTTTGAATTTTTGTTTTAAACAAATAGAATAATCCGATAATAAATAAAATAAATAGAAGGAAAGTTAATGGCCGTAAATTGGTATCTAATTTGGTAAAAAACACTTGATAGTAAAATTTAAGACGATTAATGACGAATTCAATAGTTGGTATCCCCCAGGATTTGCCAGAAATAGTATTTACTTTACCACTTAGAAAACCAATAAAAACTTTGGTGGTAGGAAAATGATTTTTTATTTCAAAAGCTAATTGAGGAATTAAAGTAAGAAAAAAGGTTAATGAAGAATAAAAATAGTATTTTAAGGGGATTTTTTTAAAGCTATCAAAATTTACGAATATAAATAATAAGATTGAAGGAATAAAGAATATTGCCGAAGCTGCCTCTAATTGCAATGATAGCCCAAGAAACAGTGTTAAAAAAAGTAGTTGATAGTAGCGACGATGAATCACAATATTTAGCAAAAAAAGTATTAGAAGAAGTGAAAATGTTGGAATAGGAGTGGGATTACTAAACCAACGGCTAGATCTGACTAAGTAGTTACTAAATGACCAAAAAATAATAGCCAAATAGCCTGCAGACTTAGAATAATATTTGGTTAATAAATAGAATAATAAGAATATCGAGAATGATTCGATAACTGAGATAAACAAAGCGGCAACAGCGGGATTACCATTGCCTAAAAAATACCCAGGGGTAATTAGGTAGTACCAAAAAGGACCTAAATATAGGCCCTGAATGCCGGTAGTTGGACCAATAGTAGGAAGATTGGTTAAGGTGATAATGTCGTGAGCCATTTTGGCATCTCGACCTTGATCATAATAAAATCCTAAAAGTTGATCTTGACGATAAAATCTGACAAATAAGGCGGTTAACCAAATTACGATTAAAAGTAAATTAGATTTTAGTGTGGCTAAGTTGATAAATTTTGATACCATTTGTTTCCCATTGTTTATCGATTTTTGCCCAACCAAAAGCGGCAACAGCCCATTCTGGATTATTTATTGGTTGGCAATCGATTTGCCAAGGCTCACAAACAACAAATAATTGATCGGTTAATTGTTCTTGAATATTTTTAAGAGAAGACTGAGATTCGTAGAAAAAATAACGATATCCTGGATCATAATTTTGTTTGGCTAATAAAGCAAAGTTGAACGGTCGATTATCGGCCGTACTAATAATTTGTTTAACAATAGTTTTAGTAGTTTCTAGTTGTTTTGGGCCGGGGTACTTAAAGTTAGTATTTAGAACACTAAATGAAACTAAAATAATAAGAATAATGATTGATAAATATTTGTTGATTTTGCTTAAAAGATAACCGGTTAGAATAAAAAACGCCGGAAAAACAAAACCAAAATAATGATCATAGAGATGTTGTTTGTATAGACCTAGGATAATTACACTGGAAATAATCCAACCGACGATTAACAACAAAGCGGGAGTTCTTTTTTTGACTAATAAGTAAACTGAACCTAGTAATAAAAAGATAGAAACGGCGATACCTAAATTAAAATTTCTAGCTGATAAAGAACTAGTTACCAACTGATGATAAATAGTAGGCATCTTAATTAAAGATTTATAAGGCTTTAGGTTGACGGTTGTTTCTCTTTGGGTAAAGAAGGTAGATATTGATTTAATATTTTGACCTTGATGCTTTAGATCGAAAAGAATTTGAGGTGTTAAAGAGAGAATGAACAAAAGAATAGCAACTAAAGTTGCTTTGAAAGAATATTTTTTGAGAAACCAGATAATAAAAGCTAAAGGTAGTAAACTTAAGGCTAAATAATGAGAATTGATAGCCATAATAAACGATAAAGTAGCCAAAATGATCTTTTTTTCCCAAAGAAAATAGATAAATAACAACGAAAAAAGAGGCAAAATATTTGGATTCCAAGAAAAATTAGAATACTTGATGATTACTGGAGATATGGCCATAAGCAGAGCGCTGATATAGGCTGTTTTTGAATTAAACCATTTTTGGGAAATATAAAAAGCAAAATAAACAGTTAAAACTCCTAGTAGGGCTACAAAAATTGCTGGGCCGACCGGATTGAAATTAGCAATGAGTAGAGCTGGGGCCATGATAACGTAATAGTAAAATGGGCCAAGATACATGTTACCAATACTAGTTTGTGGACCAATAAAAAAGAGATTACCGTTTTTTAAGAAATCACGAACAATGACAACATCGCGACCCTGATCACCCAAAAACTCCATATAATCTGAAATTTTATAGAGCCGAAGAAAAGCGGCCAATAAAAGAATTGCGATTAATAAGTAGTTTTTCTTAAGAAACTGAATCATTTGTTAAAAGTAAGCTTTATCCAAAGACGAAACAAATCTTTAAAACCAGCAATAACTACATTTAGCTTACTTCCAGTGGCTTCACCAAACTGGCGAGCATAATGAGTTACTCCAACTTCAACAATCTTAAAACCAGCTTTTTTAGATTTGATTAAAAATTCTGAAGTAATAAATGGTCCCCTTTCAGATTCCAGTTTGGGAATAGTATCGATTACTTTTTTGTTGATTAGTTTGAATCCGCAATCAATATCAGTTACAGATAAACCAAATAAGAGGTTAACCATAAATTGCCAAACTTTTGAGCCGAAGATTCTAATAAAAGGTACTTTTCGACCTAAATAGTAGCCTATAACCATATCAGCACCAGTTTCTTTTTGTTTGTTTATTAGTTTCTTGAGGTCGGTAAACTCAAATTGACCGTCAGCATCGGTAAAAGCCACCCATTGGTATTGAGAGTTATACAAACCACTTTTAAAGGCGCCACCATATCCACGATTAGGATTATGAGTGACGATTTTTAAATTATTTGGATATTCTTTGGCTATTTGGGAAGCAATTAATGGAGTTTTATCTTTAGAACCATCGTCGATAATAATTACTTCCCATTTATCGGCAACTTCTTTTATAACAGGTAGTGCTTTATCAAAAGTGTTCTTAAGATTAGCTTCTTCGTTGTAACAAGGGAAAAATACAGAGAGTTCTGGAATTAATTTAGTCATACAAAAGAGTATAACAAATATTTTATTAAGCTTACTTGACAAAATAATCTTATGAGTTATAATATCCTGTAATTTTTATTATATATATGAATAAATTAAATAAATCGTTAGTCACATGTGCCTTATTTATGACCCTATTTTTAAATAGCGGCTCAAAAGCTTGGGCACAATATCATAATCAAAACAACAGATATAGTGTTGTTATTGATAAAACTATAAGATCAACTGCTCAAACTGAATTTGTTGATAACATTTCCAGAAATACTTACGTATTTAATGAAAACGATGGGATTGAGTTTAGATTAGTGGTTGAGAATCGAAGTAATTCGGTTTTAACTAATCTGACAGTAACTGATAATTTACCTAAATATTTATCTTTACAATATTATCCTGGTGAGTTTGATCAAAAAAACAATCGAATTACTACTACTATTGATAGTTTAGGTGTTGGTGAAACCAAAGTATTGATGATTAGAGGTCGAATTGTTAATAGCCCAATTGGAACTAATCCAGTAGCTTTAACTAATTTTGCTGAAGTAAGAAATCAAAATGCTTACGATAATGATAGAGCTAGCTATTACATTGCTAGTAATAACATTCCCGATACTGGAAGCAATATCTTAGTATTAGGTTCTGTTTTTGGTAGTTTGATGGCCTTAGCTTCTTTAGGATTAAGAAAACTAGCTCGAGGTTACTAATTTTGCAAGTGTAAGTAGAGTGTCATTTTTCCATCGGAATGGAACAACTTGACATGGTTGCCTAAACTGCTTGATGGATTTTTGAAGAAGTAAGCAACTCCATCTTCGACAGCATAAATAGTTTTATTGCTCGAGACCATATCAATTCCATGATGGAAACGATCAGCATAGAGGTAAGAATATTTGGTATGGCCACGACCCTGAGTAATTTCATAATTTACCATTGGCCAGCGATGTTCACCAAGATATGAACTAGCATCAATATCGTTTTGATAGGTCCAAGAAGCAATTTCAGCTTCTTTTAGGTTATAGAGACCAAAATGAAGATGGTCACCAAATGAATAACCAGTGTTACCCATAATGCCAATTGGCTCGCCTTTTTTTACTTCGCGCTTACCAACAAATTTTGCTTTAATCAGGGCACTAAGTTCGTCTTCAGCGGCTTTTTTTAATTGTTGATACTTTGATTCATCGTTTTTGGTTACTTCCAATAGGTTGGTTTTATTAGATTTCTGTTTATCTAGGTTAGATTGTTGACTTGAGAGCTTTTCTTTAAGAATTTCGAGCTCTTTTTGTTTTAATTCCTTCTGATTTTTTTGAATATCATAATTAGTTCTAGCTGTTTCCAATTCAACCATAGTTTGATGATTATTTTTTTGGAGAGTTGAATGGTACTTATACTGATTTAAAAAAGAGTTGAAGCTTTTAGAATGTAAAAAACTAACCAAAGGTACTTTTTTTTGCATTTTATAATTTTCAACTACCTGAGCAAGATAGATTGAAGACAATTGATTGAGATTAATGTCTAGATTACCAATTATTGAACTTAGTGACGTAATTTCGTTTTCGAGAGTTTTGATTGAAAGTTGAGTTTGATTAATTTTAAGTAAAGTTAACTCAACCTGAGAGTTAAGTATTTTTATTTGTTTTGATAATGAGTCTTTGGTTTTTTCTAGATCAACAATTTTTTTATCGTACTCTTCGATTTGTTTGGTTAATTCTTCGGTAGTAGTGGCCTTAATGGGAGAGGCAAAAATAAATATACTGATTAAAATTAAAAATAATTTTAAACGCATTTAAAATTTGATATAGCGATTAACAGCCAAACTGATAGAAACTAAACCAAGCAATAAACCGGAGACAACCGAAATAAAAAAACTAATTAAATAAAAAACAGGATCATTGGGGATAAATGTTAACTCAAAAAAGCTATTTATTTTTGATTGAAGAGAAAGAGAAACAACTAAGATAGTCAGATTTGACAGTGAGCTTCCAATAATTCCATAAATTGATCCTTCATTAAGAAATGGACTTTTAACATATTTTTTCGAAGCGCCTAATAATCTTGAAATTTTAATTTCTTCTTTCTTAGAAATTATTTTCATACCAATAATAGTACTGACGATGGAGACAGTAAAAATAATAGACAAAATAGCGATAGCGAAACCGATGTTTCGGAGAATAGCTGTCCATTTGAGAATTTTTTCGATGTCTTCTTTTTGATAAATAATTTCATCAATTTCTTTGGTTTTTGAAGTAAAGTTTTGATAAATTTGATCGAGGACTTTTGGATCTGAGGTTGAGACTTCAAATGAGGCTGGGAGAATGCTTGAAGTAACCATTTCGGTTAGGAGTGGATTGTCTTTGTTGGATTCTTTATAGATACTTAGGGCTTTTTCTTTGGAAATAAATTTAATTTCACGAATACTTGGATAATTTGTTAATTCTTTTTGAAGTCCTTCAACAATCGATTTATCTAAACCATCCTTTAAATAAATAGTGATCTCGGGTTTGGTTTCTAAAAATTTCAACAAATTTGAAGCACCAGAACTAAAAAGATAAAAGAAATTAAGGAACAAAAAACAAACATAGATAACAATAATTGCGGCTAGGCTTTGAAATGGTGATCGACGAAGATGATGCCAAGTTGAATTTGCGGTCATGATTCTTTGGTTGGTAAATCTTTAACAATTAAACCATCATCAATAATAATAGTCCGATATTTTAAGGAATCGATGAAATCTTGATTATGAGTGGTCATTAAAATAGTCGTGCCAAATTTTTGATTGATTTTTTTAAACAATCTTAACAGATTCCAACTATTTTCATTATCCAAATTACCAGTTGGTTCATCAGCTAAAATTACTTCTGGATTTGGAGCTAGAGCTCGAGCCAAAGCAGCGCGTTGCAACTCCCCTCCTGATAGTTGTGATGGGAATTGATTTTGTCGGTGATGAAGATTAACTAAGGTAGTTACTTCGTCAATTCGAGATTTTATTTGATTTTGGGGATAGCCTGAAATATCTAGGGCCAAAGCAATATTTTCTTCAATAGTTTTATCGACAATCAGTTGATAATCTTGAAAGATTACGCCAATTTTGCGACGATGTTCGTCTAACTCTTTTTTTCGAAAAGAATTTAAGTCTTGATCGTTAATATTAATTTCACCTGATGATGGTTTAATTTGTGCTAATAAAAGTTTGATCAAAGTTGATTTGCCAGCTCCAGAAGAACCAACTAAAAAAACAAATTCAGATGGTTTAATGGTAAACGAAACACCATTAAGAGCATTGACTGATCCATAGTTTTTGACAACATTATTAAAAGCTATTTTCATAGATTATTCTAAGACTTTGACAACTCCAACCTCCATCAACCATGAAGTTTTGTTGGAAGCATTGGTTTCGCCTTTGATTTCGATTTTATGACCAACGAACATATCAAGATCAAGAACAGACGAAGTTAACGAAGCTCTTTGAGAAAGACCACCTTCACGAACTAAAATATGGGTACCTTCACCGTTAATATTTCCAGCTTCCAAAACTCCAGTAGCGGTATCTTTATAGCGAGCTTCAACAGTGCCATAGGTTTTGCCGACTTGAATTTGATCTTTATTGGTTACTTGACTGACAATTTCTGTATTTTTAGGAGAATTACTAGTAACGGGTTCTTTCTTACCTAAACTTAGTCTAGACAACCAAAAACCAGAACCGATCGCCAAACAAACAATAATTAAGTAGATGTATTTTGTGTTAGTTGTTTTTACCTCTGGTGTGGCTAAATTTTGAATATCCATAAATATTTTTAAATATTAATATTTCAGTATATCATTTCTGATATATGGTAATAATGGAATCTTTTCGATTAGCAAATAGACAGGTAAAAAAGTAAATCAATAGTTTTGTAAATTTAATTAAAAAACTATCAGAAACAGTTTTATGTCTAAATGGGGTATAGCCAGTAAATGTACGAGCAATAATTGGTTTTAAACCAACTTTTTCTTGAAGAGTTTTAATTTCGGATAAAGTATATTCTCGTTGATGTCGATAGTTGATTGGTTGATTTAGCTGATCGAGACTAAAATAAATATTTTGATTGAACAACAGAGAAAGAATATTATGTATTTTTAAAACATTTGGAGTGGTAAGCAAAACATACCCCCCGGGTTTTAAAACCCGATGGATTTCTTTGAAAATACCATCGAGGTTAGTAGTTAGGTGTTCAATTACTTCAGTAAAGATCACCAAATCAAATGAATTATCTTGATAAGGAAAATTGGTAGTTTCAATATTTAAGGTCTTAATGCTGGGTTGATCGACAGATTCATGCTGAGAACTAATTCCAGATAATTGATAACCTTGCTTTTCTAGCTCTTGAAAAAGATACAAAGGATAACAACCGATATCTAAAATGGATGATTTAGGAGAAAGTTTTAAATTACTAATGCTTTTTAAAATAACAGCAAATCGATCTTGATGAGTTTGATAATAGCTATCCTGATTAGTCTTTGAAATAGTCATTAATATAATTATGCAATGATTGGTAATTTTTTTCTTTAGGAATAAACACCCAAGCACCATTAATATTAAAATTAGGATGATAAATTGGGGTAGTATTGTTTTCGCTGGTAGGTACGACGGTTTTGTTAATGCTAAATTTATCTAAATTTGGTAGTAATTGATAGGCCAAACTAAATAATTGTTGATCTTCCAAGTCAGTTTCAATTGAATGAGAATAATAATTATAAAGATTAAGTAGTATTTTGAGGCTATTGATGTTTTTGGGTAAATTGAGAAGTTTTTGTTGGAGAGCATTAATTAATAATTGTTGGCGATTAATTCTTCCAAGATCGGTACCATTTAAAGCGGCAGTTTCAGCACCGTGACGTGATCTGACAAATTCAACCACATTGGTTTCATCGAGATGAACTAAACCAGATTTAAACTCAACGGTTTTATAAATAGGTATGTTTGGATTAGGATTTTTAATATATTCTGGATTGGGATATTGAGTATCTTTAAAACCAATTTCAAGTTGAACATCGACTCCACCAACAATTTTGATAATATCGATTAAATTTTTACTAGTAATAATTAGCAAATTGTCTATTTTTTGATTAGTAAGTTTTTCAAAATTGGTTTTGAGATATTGATAACGATCTGTTTGAGTTTGAGATAACTCATAAATTTGATTGACTTTTTTAGAAAGTGAATATACCCACAAGTCACGAGGAATAGAAATAATTCTTAAATCTTTAGAGCTAACTTTAGCCAACATAATAGTATCAGTGGTATTGGTTTTTTCAATTTTGTCGTCACGAGGATCGAGACCTAAAACTAAAATATTTCGCGAAGCAGTAGATTTGTTTTGAAGAGTATTAATAACGAGTTTGGGAAAATAATCAATACGTTTATTGGTGATTTTGGCTAACTGGAAAAGACCTAAGTAAAGCGAAGTAAAAATTAGTGTAAAAATAAAGTAAAATAAAAATATTACTTTTTTCATTGTTTTAATTCGGCATTAATAAAATTATCTAAGTCCCCGTCTAAAACTGCAGTGGTATCTGAAGTTTCTTCTCGGGTTCTGAGATCTTTAACCATTTTATAGGGATGTAGAACATAAGAACGAATTTGATGACCCCAACCAGCAATGACATTTTCTCCTTTAATCTCTTTTTTTTCGGAGTTATATTTCTCTTGTTCGATAGCCCATAATTTTGAAGCGAGCATTTCCATGGCCAATAAACGATTTTGATCTTGTGAGCGTTGACTTTGACAACTAACGGCAATTCCAGTTGGTTTATGAACTAATCTAACAGCAGTTGAAACTTTATTAACGTTTTGTCCGCCATGCCCACCAGAACGATAGGCTGAAAACTCGATATCTTCATTTTTAATTTGAAAATCAGATTTTGAATCGATAATCGGAGTGACTTCTACTTTAGCAAAAGATGTTTGTCTTAATTGATCAGCATTAAAAGGCGAGAGCCTAACTAAGCGATGGACTCCGTTTTCACCTTTTAAATAACCATAAGAATAGGAATTGGTTATTTTAAAACTAACAGTTTTTATTCCAGCTTCTTCGCCTCGAATTTCATCTAAAAGTTCGTATTTCCACCCTTTACGATCGAAATAACGTAAATACATTCTTTGTAAAATTGAGGCCCAATCCATAGCTTCAGTACCGCCTTGGCCAGAATGAATAGAAAATATGCAACCATTTTTATCGTATTTACCAGACAAATATGTTTGTAGTTCTAATTGTTCAATTAGTTTGGTTAATTCACGCTGGCGGGAGAGTAGGTTTTGAGTTAAGTCTTGATCGGATTCTGATTCTAAAAGCTTACTAAATTCAACCAATTCAATTAGTTCTTTTTCTGTTTGATCAATCTGGGTAATTATTTTTTCCAAGTCGGAAATAGCTTGCATAATTTCAGCTGCTTTTGATGGATCCGACCAAATTGACTCGTCAGTAGATTGTTGTTTGAAAACTTGAAGTTGATTAACTAAATCTGAATAATTTAGTTTTAATTTTATTTTTTCTAACTTCTGAAGTAATTCTTCGAGATTCATGGTTGATCGATACTTTTAATAATATCTTGGTAAATAGATTTAACTATTTCTTTTTTAATTTCTTTTATTTGTTTTTGAGGAAAACCATTTAATTGGGTTTGTACTTGATCTCTGATTGTCTCATAATTATGAAAGACTGGGGTTTTTTGAAAATCTTGAAACTTATTTGATATATCTTTTGGTAGATAAGGAGAAAGATCGATGTTTAAAGTAGAATCACCTAAAACATTTGTCTGGTTATGGGAGAGATAGTTGATAGAGATAATTAAAAACAAACCAAAGATTATTAGTCGAAGTAATACTGCAAAGCTAAACTTAAATTGTTTTTGTTTTAAACTCACTTTGTTTTTAACCAGTCGATAATCGGAGTATCGCCCAAATAACATTTGGACTCAGAAACGACATAGCCAAGAGGAACGCCAACACCTTGGCGAGTATCTATTTCTGGACATTTTTTAACATATTCAAGTAATTCTTTTTGGTTGTTTTTATTTTGATAAACCTCTTTGAATAAAATTTTTATTTTTTGATCTATTTTATTGTCGGAAATGTATTTTTTGACATTTTCGCAATGAGGGCAACCATCACCCCAATAAATAATGATTTCGGCTTGATCATTGGAATATTTTTGTTCAGCAGGAGGAGTGGTTAGTTTTTGGTAAACCCAAGCTGAAAACAGCAAAAAGATAATAATAATTAAAAATTTCTTCATATTATTTTAAAGTGATGGAAATTATTTTATCTCCCTGTTTGATTTTGTCTAAGACTTCTAACCCAGAAGTTACTTTTCCAAAGTTGACGTAATCTCCGGTTAAATGCTGACAACCTTGGGTGGTAAAACAAATAAAAAATTGACTATCATTACTAATTTCTTTGGTAACCGGGGTTCTGGCTAGTCCAAAAGAACCTCTTTCAAAAGGAATCTGATTTATTTCTGAAGTAATTTTGCCACCACCGGTACCAGTACCAGTTGGATCACCGCCTTGAGCCATAAATCCTTCAATTACTCGATGAAAGATTAAACCATCATAAAATTTTGATTGAACTTTACTAATAAAATTGGCAGCAGTATTGGGAGTTTTATCGGAATAAAGCTCGGCTTCAATAGTGCCATCTTTAGTGGTGATAATAATCTGATTATTGGTGGTGTTTGTTTGAGTATTCATAGTACATGATGATAATAAAAATATAGTTGATAATATGAGAAATAATTTTTTTATCATAAATTATTTTAACAAAACTAGAACTTTTTGATCACCTTGATCAATATCTTCTTTATTTAAGGTGGATGGAAAATCGTGAATGCTTTTTAATAATAATGAGTAACTGTACTTAAATTTAGCTCCAAATTGAGTACCGACATCGTGAACAATGAATTTTTTTTGATCATCGTCGAAACCAATAATGACTAAATTGTGATACCAAGGACCACCAGCTTTAAAATGTTTATTTTCTTTAAATAGTGTTTTTCCATTGGCAGGAACGACTATTGGTTGATTATTGGTAATCCTTTCTTTGATTTGATCCACAGTTGGATTTTGAATAATTTCTGAAGATAATCCCCAAAGATCTTGAGCAATTTGTTGCATTTGTTCTAAGTTAACATCATGACTCCAACCTTGAGAGTTTTCATAGTCAAATATTTTAGTTAAATCTTGAACAATTTGATCTGAGGAAGGAGTAATTGAAGAATAATAATAGTAGGGTGTTAACAGGGCTGCTTCCTCACAGGCATCTTGCCAAGGTTGTGACCAATCTTTTTTGGGAGCTTGTTCGACAAAAGGAGCCTCGATTAAATAACGATTAGGAAGGCCAGTTGAATCGAGATGAATGGGCTTGGTGGGAACAATCTCCTGCTTTATTTGTTCAATTTTTGTTTGAACAGTAGGTTTTTGAAATATTTTTGTGCCTAAATAGGCAGAGATTAAAACCAACAATAAGATAATTCCAATCTTTAGCTTCATATTCTTATTTTAGTGGTAAAATCTAGGAATGCAAAAACTTGATAAAATTATCAACTTAGCGGTTATCGCTCACGTTGACCATGGAAAAACTACCTTGGTGGATGCCATGCTAAAACAAACACACTCTTTTAGGGATAATCAGGAAGAGATGAATACTGACCGAATAATGGATAGTAATGATTTGGAAAGAGAAAAAGGAATTACTATCTTATCGAAAAATACTTCAATCTTTTATAAGGGAGTAAAAATCAATATTATTGATACTCCGGGACATGCTGATTTTGGTGGAGAAGTTGAAAGAGTAATGAATATGGCAGACGGAGCCTTATTGATTGTTGATGCTGCCGAAGGACCATTGTCTCAAACCAAGTTTGTACTAAAAAAAGCTTTAGAAAATAATTTAAAAATTATTTTAATTATTAATAAGATTGACCGTAAAGATTCTAGAATTAATGAAGTATTAGCTGATACTGAGAACTTAATTTTATCTTTAGCTAATAATCCTGACACCTTAGATTTTCCAGTAATATACGCAGTAGGAAGAGATGGTAAGGCCTATAAAAACGTTCCAGCAGATTTTAATGCCCCAGCAGATATCCTTCCTTTGCTTGATCAAATAATTGAGACTATTCCCAATAGTCATATTAATACTGATAAACCATTTCAAATGTTGATTTCGGCTTTCGAGAAAAACGGATATTTGGGTAAATTAGCCATGGGAAGAGTTAATCAGGGAACAATTAAAAAAGGACAATTTGTAACTTTACTGTCTCCCGATCAAAAAGCTTTGGGTAATTACAAAATTGAAAAAATGTATATTAACGAAGGAATGAATAAAGTTGAGTCTGATCAGGCCGAAACTGGTGAAATTATTTATATTGCTGGTGTACCCCAATTTAAAATAGGACAAACAATCACTGATCCTCAATATCAAGTTGCCCTACCAACAATTAGTATTACCGAACCAACTTTAAAAGCTAGCTTTGGACCAAATACTAGCGTTTTTGCCAAAGAAGAATCAAAGTTTTTAACTTCTAGAGAAATTAAAGAAAGATTGGCCGAAGAAGTAGAGACAAATTTAGGATTAAGAATTGAAGATGATCCAAATGACAGCATTAGAGTTATTGTTTCCGGCCGGGGAGAATTACATTTAGCAATTTTAATTGAAAAGCTTCGACGTGAAGGTTATGCCATGGAAGTGGGAAAACCAGAAGTTATTTTAAAGAAAACCGAATCAGGATGGACAGAACCTTTTTCTGAGTTGACGGTTTTAACTCCTCAAGATTATGTAGGAGTAATTACAGCCGAATTAGGAAAAAGAAGAGCTGAGATGAAAGATATGATTACTGACGATAAAGCAGGAATAAAAATGATTTATAAAATTTCAGAAAGAAATGCTTTAGGTTTAAGAAGTGTGTTGATGACAGCCACAAAAGGGTCAGTTTCTTTAAGTTATTTGGCTTTAGGCTATGAATCGATGTTGGGAACTGAGAAAAGACAACGAAATGGAGTATTAATTGCTTCGGAAAGCGGTAAAGCCTTAAGTTTTGGATTGGATTTAGCTCAAAAAAGAGGCGTCACCTTTGTGGAACCAACTGAACCAGTGTACGAAGGACAAGTGGTGGGTTTTAGACCAGTAGAAGATGATTTGGAAATTAATGTTTGCAAAGGAAAACAGTTAACTAATATGAGATCTTCGGGAAACGATGATGCCATTATTTTGGCACCAGCGGTTAAATATAGTATCGAAGAAGCTCTGGATTTTATTGAAGATGATGAATTAATTGACGTTACCCCAGTAACAATTAGATTAAGAAAAAAATATTTATCTAAGGTTGATCGGGTGCGGGCGATGAGAGCGAAGGAAAGCCGACAGAGTTAATAATCGACTTTGACCAATTGTTGAAGTTGTTGAAAAAATTAAATCGGGAAAGAAGATAAATAAACAAGGAAGCAATAACCATGGTGCCAAAAAGTGATCCGAGTGACCGAAAAACTCCAGCAATAAAATTGTAGTAAGCATTTTTGATGGGATGGTTGATAATATCGAGCTTAGAGTTGATCTTTTTTAGCTGATCGAGGAGTTCTTGGTTTTGTTCCATGAATTATGTTAGCAAAGGTTGATTAGTTTTTAACCAATCAATTATTTGATTAATCACAACTGACGAAGAAACAGCGTCTTTGGCATTAACTTTGGCGCCCGAAGCGCGATCGTGACCACCACCAATGCCAATTCTTTCAACTAAGTCCCGAACATTAACACTACCGGGCAAAGACCTGAACGATAAACTAAAATTGCCATCTGATTTCTGGTAAACGGTAAAACCCCAGGAATATCCTTTAATTAAACGAAGATAGTTGGAAACAAAAATACTTGAAGCTTCGCTAGTAAGCTGATCTGAGTAAGTATTGGTTAAATAGGATACTTGGAAATCTGGCCAGTTTTTTACTTGATAAAATTTTGAATTTTTAACAAACTCTTGGATAATTTCAAAAGCTTGAGGTTCAATTAAAGAATAAGTTGATTTAAACTCTTGGATATTGATTTGGCTAATTTGAAGAATTTTTTTAACTAAAGAAAATAAATGATATTGACCAGGACGAATATAATTAAAATTACCAGTATCGCCTAGAATACCCAATAAAAGTAGTTTTGACAAAGTTTCATCTAAAACAAAATTTTTAGAGGTAAATTGATAGACCAATTCAGCAGTTGAAGCGGCTTTAGGGTTTTGCCAAAGTAGATCAAATTTATCCGGAGGAGATTGATGATGATCAAGACAAATAGTTTTAATTTTTAAGTCGAGAATTTTTTGAGAATCATTACTAAAACGAGAATATTGACCACCATCAAGACAAATTAATAAATCGGCATTGGTAAGTTTTGTGGCTAACTCACTGACAAAGTGAATTTGGGAATAATTTAAAAACACCGAAAAGCGATTAACTGGATTACCAGTAATAATCATCTCAATTTGCTTTTTGGGAAATTTTTTTGTTAAAACGTAGTAAAGTGAAAGAATTGATGAAATCGCATCGTCATCTGGAGAAAAATGTGTGGTTAAAACAATCTTTGATGAAGATTTAATTAAATCAAAAAATTTTAAGCGAGTTTGGGATAGTGACATTTTTTCCATTTTTTGCCAGAACCGCACCAACATGGGTCGTTGCGACTTAGAGTTTTTTGATTAATAACTGGAGTATCTTTTTTAGAACTAGTTTCTTCTTCTCCCCTACTTTCAGTAATATTTTTAGGAGTATTAACCGGTTGAGCTACTGGTTCGAGCCTAAATATGGTTCTAGCTAAATTTGATTCGAACGAACGTAGTAGTTTTTGAAACATTTCAAAACCTTCTTTGCGATATTCGATTAAAGGATCTTTTTGAGCATAACCACGAAGACGAACACCGTCGCGTAAATCATCGAGAGCAGTCAGATGTTCTACCCAAAGTGGATCGAGAGTTTTGACTACAGCGTAGGCCAAAATAGAGTTACTAATATCTTGACCAAAATAAGAAATTCTTTGTTGCCATTGGTCTTCAAAAATTTTGATAATATCTTCTTTGGGTGTGGCTGATTTTTGAAGGTCAGCTGAAAATTGTTGACGTTGACTTTCGGGCATTGGTAAAATTTCCGATATTTCCAAGCTTAAATTTCCCTTAGAAATTAAGAAATCGACTTCGGATTCTAAATATTTTTTAATTTCTTGCCAATTCTTTTGTGGTTCTTTTTTAGCTTGAGAGAGAGTATTGTCGCGAATTCGATAAATAATTTGGCGTTGTTTATTAATTACGTCATCATATTCAACTAAATTTTTACGAACATCAAAATTGTAGCCTTCGACTTTAACTTGGATTTGCTCCAATACTCGAGAAACTAATGGATGAGTTAATGGGGTATCTTCGGGCATATTGAATTTTTCCATTAAACTAGAGATTTTTTCACCTCCAAAAATTCTCATTAAATCGTCGTCTAGAGCAACATAGAATTGAGAAAAACCTGGATCACCTTGGCGTCCAGATCGACCCCGAAGCTGATTGTCGATTCTTCGTGATTCGTGTCGTTCGGTACCAATAACGTATAAACCACCCAGAGCGATTACTTGATCATGTTCTTGTTGCCATTCGTTTTTATCGCGATTGTCTTTGGGCCCTCCTAAAATAATATCGACTCCTCGACCAGCCATATTGGTAGCAACAGTGACGGCTTTTAAGCGACCCGCCTTGGCGATAATACCAGCTTCTGAAAGATGATTTTTGGCATTTAAAAGTTGGTGAGGAATCCCCTTTTTAGATAATAACTGTGAAATAATTTCATTTTTTTGAATACTCGTGGTACCAATTAATACTGGTTGACCTAAACGATAGAGTTCTTCGACTTTAGTGGCAATAGCTGCGTATTTTGAACGTTGAGTTTTAAAGATTAGATCTCCATCATCGATTCTTTTGATCTCTCGATGAGTGGGGATAGTTAGCACATCTAGCTCGTAAATTTTTCGAAATTCTTCGGCTTCGGTAAGAGCGGTACCAGTCATTCCAGCTAATTTTTCGTATAGCCGGAAAAAATTCTGAAAAGTAATGGTGGCCCAAGTTTGCGATTCTTGCTGAACAGTAACACCTTCTTTGGCTTCGACAGCTTGATGAAGCCCGTCTGACCAACGTCGGCCATTCATTAAACGACCAGTAAATTCGTCGACAATAATTATTTCACCATCTTTAATAACGTAGTCTTTGTCTTTATGAAATAGAGCTTGGGCTTTGATAGCATTTTCAATATAATGAATAGTTTCAAACGATTCCTCATAAAGATTGTTGATACCTAATATTTTTTCGACTTTTCTAATACCGAATTCAGAAAGAGTAGCGGAACGCGATTTTTCTTCGATGACATAATCGTTGGGTTGTAGCTGACTGGCGACTTGAGCAAATTGATAATATTTATCGGTAGGAGAATTGTTGGGAGAAGAAATAATTAAGGGAGTTCTAGCTTCGTCGATTAAAACAAAGTCAACCTCATCAACAATAGCGAAATAGTGCGAACGTTGAACTTTGTCATCTTCTGAAGCAACCATGTGATCGCGAAGATAATCAAATCCAAATTCATTATTAGTTCCATAGGTAACATCGGCTAGATAAGCTTGCTGACGAGAAACCGGTTTTAAATGGGCCAAACGATCATCAACTTTCTCAGATTCTTCAGTATATTCTGGATCTAAAATAAATGATTGTTCGTGGACAATAGCCCCAGTGGTAATTCCTAAAAATTTTAAAGCTTTTGGATACCAACCAGCACCAACTCGAGTTAAATAATCATTGGGAGTAACCACATGGACACCTTTGCCGGTTAAAGCATTCAAATAGGCCGGAAAAATTACTGAATGAGTTTTACCCTCACCGGTACGCTGTTCAGCGATACAACCCTGATGGAGAGCAATGGCGGCTAGAAGCTGAACATCATAAGCTCGCTCACCAATAACTCGTCTGATAGCCTCTCGGAGAACGGCATAGGCTTCAGGGAGAATGTCGTCGAGAGTTTTTCCTTGAGAAAGTAATTCTTTAAAATAATTAGTTTTATCAGCAAGTTCTTGATCTGTTAATTTTTGAATCGATTCTTCGAGGGCGTTAATTTTTTTAACTATTGGATAAAAAGAATTTAAACGACGATAGTTTTCATCAACTAAGGATTTTAAAAAAGAGATCATAGAAATGATTATATAACGAAGAATGCAAACCATCCCGGTATACTCGATAATTCGGTATACCGGGATTGGGTGGCTCCTCTATAAAGTAGGGCGAATTTCTTTAAAGCCGGTTAAAGCCCAAAGACATTCGGGAATTTTGACACTGCCATCTGGTTGTTGGTGATTTTCCAAAATAGCCAAAACAGCACGGTCGGTAATAACGGTAGCGTTGAGAATATGAACTAATTTGTTTTCGTTGCCAATTTTTACTTTGGTGTTAAGCCGACGAGCTTGATAATCAGAACAGTTAGAACAGGATTGAGTTTCACGATAATTATTTTGACCAGGGAACCAAGTGTTGATATCGTACATTCGACGGTTGGGTTGAGGTAAGTCGCCAGTACAACATTTCATAACTTGATAATGAAGCCCAAGCTCTTGCATAATTTCTTCTTCGATAGAAAGCATTTCCTCGCACATGGCATCGGATATCTTTAAATCGGGAAGGGTAAAAATATTCATCTCGACTTTATTAAAAAAGTGAACTCGAAAAAGACCACGAGTGTCTTTGCCATAAGTTCCGGCTTCTCGACGGAAGCAAGGAGAAAAGTTAACGTATTTAATAGGAAGATCTTTTTCCGATAAGACTTCGTTAGAGTGGTAAGGAACAACTGAGTGTTCAGAGGAGCTAATAAAAATTAGATCATCTTCAGGTGAAGAGTAACCAGCATTAAAAAGATTTTTATTGCTAGTGTAACCACAAGCCCATTCAGTTTTACTTTTAACCATGGTAGGTGGAACCATACCATGAAAACCTTTATTGATTAATTTGGTAAAGGCATAAAACATAACTGACATTTCCAGAACAGCACCTTGGTTTTTAAAATAACCAAATCGAGAACCAGACAGTTCACCGGCTTTTTTGACATCGAGAATATTAAGTTTTTCACCAAGATCGATATGATCGAGTGGAGTAAAATCAAATTTTGGTTTTTCGCCAACAGTTTTGTAAACTTGATTATCGGTATCATCTTTGCCAATAGGTACATCTTCGGCGGGAATGTTGGGGATTTCTTCTAGTAAAAGATTTAGATTAGTTTGTTTCTCTGATAAAAGTTCTTCTTTGGACTTTAAATTTTCTTTAATAGTTTTGGCGGCTGATAACTGTTCTTCAGTGGGCTTACCCGTAAAATTACGAGTTAACTTATTTTGTTCGGCTCGAAGATTTTCAACTTCTTTTAAAATTTGAAGATAATCGGAGTCGGCTTTTTGAACTGATTCCAAAAGACTCAAATCTTTTTGACGATTGACTAACGCCTGCTTGATAATCTCTGGTTGCTCGCGCAAAATATTTATGTCTATCATGAACTGAAAAGTATTGTAGCATAATTTAGAGTGATTACTAATTGTATATTGCCTTATTATAGGCATTATTTATCTTTATGTTAGCTAGTTGACAATTGACTTATAGACCAATCTTTGGGGCAATTTTTTGCATTGCCAAAAAACAAATTTCAATGAATTTCTCTAAAGGGATATTAAGCATAGTTTGACATAATGCGACCTCTTCTCGACGAGTGCCAGCAGCAAATTTTGGTTCTTTTAAAAATCTTTTTACGACCGATGATAGTTTTACATCAGCAAGTTTTTTTGAAGGATAAACCAAAGCAGTGGCAGTAATTAGACCAGTTAATGAATCGGCACAACGAATAGCCCATCCCGCCGGCGCTAAGGCTCCGGCAGGTAAACCAGTTGAAGCACAATGATCTTTGACAATTCGATCAACAACTGGTGAAATTTCTAATTTATATTTTTTTAAAACTTCTAAGGTTTTATAAGGATGATCTGATTTTGTTTCACCAGCGTAATCAATATCATGAATTAAACCTGCTAAACCCCAATCTTCTTTTGATGGCCCAGTTGTTGGTTTTAGATAGTCGTAAAGAGCTAACATGCACGCTTCAAGCGCTAAAGAATGATAGTAAATATTGGTTTCAAGATTAGCTTTAACTGCGTTTTCAAACAACTGTCGATCCATTTACCCCTCCTGGCGCATGGCGGGAAATAAGATAACGTCTTTGATGGTTGGCGAGTCAGTTAAAAATTGAGTAAAACGATCGATACCCATCCCCCAACCAGACGTTGGTGGCATGCCATATTCAAGAGCCCGAAGATAATCGGTATCTAATTGCATGGCGTTTTCGGCACCTTTTTTAGCTAATGTTTCCTCATCAACCCAACGATCGTGTTGATCTTTGGGATCATTTAACTCGTTATAAGCTTTTAACAATTCAGTACCACAAGCGATTAGTTGAAAAGAAGCAATTTTGGAAGGATTTTCTGGTTTCCTTTTGGCCAGAGCAATCATCTCTGAGGGGTAGTCGGTAATAAAAAGTGGACCTTCCAAATATGGGCGAACGTATTCTTTGTAAAGAGCATCGAACATGGCACCGAGACCAACCACACCATTTAAATCTAATTTTAATTTAGAGTCTTGAATACTTTTTAGAAAATCAGCTTCAGTTTTAATTAAATCGATATCAATTTTAGTTTTTTCTAAAATAGCATCTTTAAAACTAAGTTTTTTAAAAGGTGGAGTAAAATCGAGAGTTTTTCCTTGAAAAACAACTTGGAGATTACCTTTTACTTTTTTGACGACATCGACAATTAATTCTTCGGTAAACTTCATTAATTCTTGATAATCAATGTAGGCGTAATAAAACTCGATTTGAGTAAATTCAGGATTATGAAAACGAGAAACACCTTCGTTACGAAAATCACGGGATACTTCGTAAACTTTTTCAAAACCACCAACAACTAATCTTTTTAAATAAAGTTCATCGCTAATTCGAAGATACATTTCTTGATCGAGTTCATTATGTTTGGTGATAAATGGTTTAGCTGAAGCTCCTCCATATACAGGTTGAAGAATAGGAGTTTCAACTTCGAGAAAACCATGATCATCTAGAAATTGACGCATACTAGAAAGGATTTTGGTTCGAGTCAAAAAGACCTGACGTGATTCGGCATTAACAATTAAATCGACGTAACGTTGACGATAACATTCTTCAGTATCGGTTAATCCATGCCATTTTTCGGGTAGGGGGCGGAGGTTTTTAGCCAGAATTTGAAAGTCTGAAACTCGGATGGTAATTTCACCAGCAGTAGTTTTAAATACAATGCCAGTAACGGTGACGATATCGCCAATATCAAATAGTTTAACCTGTTCCATTTTTTCGCCAAGAGTATTTTGTTCGAAAAATACTTGAATTTTTCCAGAAAAATCTTGCAGATCGGCAAACAGAATTTTACCGTGACCACGAAGTAGCATTAATCGACCAGCAACAGTAGTGGTTTGATCGATTTTTGTTTTAGCTACTTGAGTAGAATCTCGGTTGACTAAATTTGGTTGAGGATACGGGTCTAACCCTAAAGATTTTAATTTTTGAAGCTTTTCTTGACGTTGTTGTATTAAGTCGGACATGACTTATTTTATCAGCCAATGGAAACAATTTTGTAGGTAATTTTGCCTACAGGTGCAAGAACTTCAATTTCATCATCAACTTTTTTGCCAAGAAGAGCTGAGCCTAAAGGTGAAGTATCTGAAATTTTGTTAATGGTTGGGTCTGATTCCATCTGATTTACAATATGAAATTCTTTAACGGAATTGCCAGAGATCTTTATTTTAACTGAGGCACCAACTTGAACAGTTTTAAAAGATTGTTTTTTATCGGTAATTATTTCAGCAACTTCTAAAGTTTCTTCAATCTTGTCGATTTTATCGTAAATTACTTCAAGTTCTTCTTTAAGTTGAGTGGCCAAGCCATCTTCACCTGATTCATCAGGTTGAGCAACTTCTTCGATTTGACCAATTAAGTGATCTCTTTTTTCCTTAAGATCCTTTAATTCTACTTGTAATTTGATAGCGCCTTCTTGAGTTAGAAGTGTTTTATTCATATTTTGATTGATAAAAAAAGCTCCCGAGAGTTGATTAAGCTATGTATTTTAAGCTTAATAGTTAAGGGAGACAGATAATGAAGCCACCAGAACACTTACTTTGATTTTGAGATAAGTATTTTGTGGTCATATGAGGTTATATAGTAAAGTATGGCCTTGTATTTGTCAAACAAGTGGATATAAAATAAGATTATGTCGATAATTACAGACTTTTTTCGTGTTACTCCAAAAACGAGAAAAGTTAAAATTAGATCTAAAAAAGGGATTATCTATCATAACCCTAGCAAGTTAAGAAAAGTTGTATTCTACCTTGGAACTTGCCTGTTTTTAATCTCTTTAGGATACATATTTTATTTGTACAGCCCACTGGTTAAAGTAGTTTATAAATATGAAACAAAAACTGCTTTATTACCCAATAATATAGAAACAAAAGAGTTTGATGACCAAGAATACTCGATTATTATTCCTAAAATATCGGCATATTCAAATATTGTTCCCAATATTAATCCTTTTAAAGATACTGAGTATTTACCGATTTTAAAAGAGAATGTGGTAGCTCAAGCCAAAGGAAGTAATTTTCCAGGATTAGGACCAAATCATACTACCTATATTTTTGCCCACTCAACTGATCAGGGAATTGATATGGTAAGGAAGAACTCGGTATTTTACCTGTTGGGAGAATTAAAGACGAATGATGAAGTTCAAATTAGATATCAGGGAGAAGTACATAATTATCGAGTTTATAAAACTGAAGTAGTGGAAGCTTCACAAATTGAATATTTAAATTATAAAGAGCCAGATAAAGAAATAGTGATTCTGCAAACTTGTTGGCCATTGGGAACCGATTGGAAAAGACTATTGGTATTTGCTCAAAAAATTTAAAAATAGGTTTATAATTTCCCAAATGACTTTAGATCTTGATTTAAATATTTTTTCAGAAAATTTTTGGCCTGAACTAGAAAAGGTGGCAATCGAAAATAATTTACCTGTGGCTGAAATTCAAAAAGCCTATGATTACGCCTTGTTAGCCCACCAAGGACAAAGAAGAGAATCGGGAGAAGCTTATATTACTCATCCGATTTGGGTAGCTAAGGTGTGTGCTCAATTGGGAGTTGGTGAGAAAGCCGTGGTAGCGGCGTTATTACATGATTGTGTTGAGGATACTAACATTACAGTGAACGATATTGCCAATGAGTTTGGAGATGAAGTGGCTTTACTAGTAGAAGGCATGACCGAGGTTAAGAAAAAAACTAGTGGAATTGAAATTCATCAAACAAATATTGAAGTTTTTAGAAGATTTTTATTTTCTTCGGTAGATGACGTGCGAGTGTTGATTATTAGATTGGTCGATAAACTTCATAACGGGATGACGATTAAATCGTTATCACCCGAAAGACAAATAAAATATGCCAAAAGAGTTTTTGGAATTTATGGGCCAGTGGCAGAATATGTGGGTTTGCATTATTTTAAAAGACTATTGGAAGATATCGCCTTTAAAATTTTATATCCTAAAGAAGCGAAAGAATTGGACGAAAGAATCTCTGAAAGAAAACGGGAGGAAATTAAAGCTTTGGGTTTAGTTAAAAATGAAATTAATCAAATGGCAGCGATTAATCATATTAATAACTACGAGATTCAAGGAAGAATAAAAAGTTTATACGGATCTTTTTTAAAGAAAAAGTTATTAGATCGGGTGGGGGTGAGAATTTTGGTTGAATCGGTAGCTGATTGTTATACCGTACTGGGATTATTACACGCTAAATTTGAGTATTTACCAAATGAATTTGATGATTATATTTCCAGCCCAAAACCAAATGGATACAGATCTATTCAAACTACTTTAAATTGGAAAAACAAATTAACGGTAGAGGTTCAGATTCGAACTTTTCAAATGCATGAATTTAATGAATTTGGTCCTGCTTCTCATATCGCTTATAAAATGAGTAAAGGTACCACCGGGGTAAGTGGAGTTGGATATGAGTGGGTTAAAGAGCTAGTTAACTGGCAAACAGGTGGCGATAAAATTAAAAATTATCGAATTAGTGTTTTAGATAAATTTATTTATGTGTTCACTCCTAAAGGTGACACGATTCAATTGCCTAAAGGCAGCACAGTGATTGATTTTGCTTATCAAATTCATTCTAATCTGGGTGACCGCTGTAAAGGAGCGATGATAAATAATAATTACAAAGGAATAGATACGGTTTTAAAAACTGGAGATTTGATTGAGATTATTGCCACTAAAAAACCAATTGTTAATAAAAATTGGCTAAATATAGTAGTATCTTCAAACGCCAGAGAACATATTAGGAAAGCAATCCACTTGACTGAGACATAAGTTGACAACGGTAATAATTGGCAAAACGATGAGCTTCATCTCGAAGTGATTTTAGTAAATTAAGAGCAGAAGAATTAACTGGTAAATTTATTTCCTGAAAACCATTTTGATTTTTTATAACAATAGTTTCGAATTTTTTGGCTAAACCAATTACTGGCAAATCAGTAATAGTGGTAACCGATGATACTTGAGGTTTACCACCATCAACCATAATTAAATCGGGAGTCCCCCATTCTGGATGACGAAGACGACGAAAGACAACTTCTTTAATCATATATTGATCATCGGGAGTGACTTTAGTATTAATTTTAAATTTTTTATACTGCGATTTATCGATGGCGCCATTTTGCCAAACCACCATTGAACCAACAAAATATTTGGTACCCATTTGAGAAATATCGTAACATTCAATCCGATTAATTTTAGGCAAATTTATGGTTGTTTTTAGCTCGTTTATAGCTTGACTCTGTTTATCTTCAGATAAATTGACTGATTCAAAAAGGTTCTTTAAATTTCGCCAACCAGAAACAATATAATCTAGTGAATCTAATTGTTTTTTTAGTGCTAAAGCTTTTTCGTAAGACTCGGGTTGATTTACTTTTTTAATTTCTGAAACCAACTGACGACGAAGTAGTGAAAACTTATTATTTAGAATTTTTTTAATTTTTGAAATAGTTTTTAGATAATCTTGACGATTTGGATTTGGGCCAGGACACTGATTTAAATGGCAATAAAGACACTCGGTTTTGGGGTGAGCTTTTTTATAATAGGGAAAAATGTGGTGAATAGTTGAGAGTAAATTGACAACATCTTTACCTGAAGGGAAAGGCCCAAAGACGGTTGATTTGGGAGGAATTGATGAATAGTGGGTAGAATAAACCAGAGGAAAAAGATCATTAGTAATGACGATATAAGAATATGATCGATCATCTTTTAAAAGAGAATTATATTTAGGGCGATATTTTTTGATAAGACTAGATTCTAGAATTAAAGCTTCGATTTCGGAACTAACAACCTTGGTTTCGATTGAAGCAATTTGAGAAACTAGAGTTTGAGTTTTGGGGCCAAGAGCATCGTCGCGGTGAAAATATTGAGAAACACGTTTTTTTAAATTGATGGCTTTGCCAACATAAATAATCTCACCCAAAGCATCCCGGTAGAGATAGCAACCAGGAGAAGTGGGAAGATTGATCAAATTTATTGTACTTTTTGGCATTTATGGCTTATAATATAGTTATTAGAAATATAAATCAATATGACAACAAAAATTATAGTACTAAGTGAATGTAGGGTTATATATGAATTATAGTTTTTAATACTCAAACTATGGCGCCATTATATATAGAATCAGAAGGAACAACAATGATTTATTATGACGGAGAATACCGAAATGATGATCATGGAAATAGTAGAAATAAAGATTTTGGAAGTGTTGGTATTGATTGTATTGAGAAAATATATGTAAATGATGATAAACATAGTGCAACTGTTATTTTAAAAGGAAGCCAACCTGACCACCAAGTATCTTTTAAAGTAAATGGTATTCAAACAATTATTGGAAGAAGAAAAACCTTGTTTGTCAACTTAAATAATTCTTATGAAATAACAGACGGAGTAAATTTAAATTTATCTTTTAGAAAATGACATTAA
>JAKQJL010000015.1 GCA_029561175.1 bacterium | reverse complement strand
GTTTTTGGGAAAATTAAATTCTGGATGAAGAGTGTCCCAACCTGTAAGAAAAGTGTTGGGTAAATAATTGGTTAATATTAAAATTAGCCAGATAAAAAAAATAATTGCAGGATAAAATAGTGGTGAGGACAGGATTCTTTTGTACACTAAAATAGTATACAGGAGAAACAAAAAATCCCCTCCAAATTGGAAGGGATTTAGTGTTTGGTTTCGTCCTTTTGGACTCATCAGATTCGAAACACATCGAATTACCATAATTTGCTTGCATTTTTTCTTTTTTCTTTTCTCTTTGTCCCGCATCGCGGGACTAGCTTTGGGCTAGTCCCGCGATGGATGAGAAGTGGCTACTTGTGAAGGTAGCAGCCCCAGTTGCAGACGAGATTTGCGCCCGCCGGGATCGTTTTTTCCGAGTTTCCGGAGGAGACATTGCCGTTAATAGTGACGTCAGCTTTGGTCTTGAGGACATCAGCGGGTGTGCATGAATAACCTGCGGGGTTATCCTTATTAAGGGCGCAATTTCCAGAAACCGAGCTGTCGGTCGAGGAGGCAGGGGCGATAGCACCTGATGACGGTTTGGCGGCCATGAAGCTGCACCCGTAGGGGCACTTGACTTTGGCACCGACACCAATCAAGGTGAGATTGCTCTCTCCAGACCAGTTCGGCCAAAACTGACCCTCGACTTCGACATCTGAATAGGTCATGAGGCCTGAAGCCTGTTTGACTACACATTCAGTACCGACGGGGGCAACTTTGCTCCACCAATTTGCGCAATCATCAGCATCCGCGGGGATGACGCGATAGGCATATTGGGCCGCATCAGCTTTTTGACCGGTGAGCCATGGTGAGGACGCAGCGCTGTTTTGAACGGCAGCTTTGTCAAACCAGGTCCAGGGCAAATACCAGGTTGCATCCGCTTCTGCAGCGCTATTGCAACATCCCGTCAAAGACAGGGCGAACATAATTACGGCGAGCACGAGCACGAACTTTTGGACAAACGTTTTCTTAGCCATGAGAATTCTCCTTTTTATTGGCTTAGCGAATATGACTTGACCGGATCCGGGTCAATTTAAACAAACGATTTTCTTACACTACGATGAAGCTGTAGCAAATTAATCTCGAAAAAAGATTTCGGAACTAATTTGCTACGGCTTCAAAGGGATCTGCCAAGAGGAGAACCTTTGGAGAAAAGATATAGAATAATGCAAGCAAATTGTTAAAGAACGGCAAGGTTGGTTTTGAACGCTATGTTCATAACAACTACTTGCTTCTGGTTTATAACCAGGGGAGATAAGGGGTCAGGAAAGCTAGAGGAGCCACCCAACTCCTTATTCTCCTCTGACTATAAAAGTCAGAGATTTAGAAACTTGTTAAAGAATTGTGGGTTAGAAAAAAGTTTTTAACTCTCAATTCTATCTTATATTATATCTTATAAGACAGTATATGTCAAGTATTATAAATATATGTTATAAGATGTAGGTATTATACTAAATACGTAGGGGATATGTCAAAAAAGTTTTTTTGTGGGGACTATTTTAGGATAGCAAAGAATAAAAATAAATTACAGGAATTGAATTGCTAGTTTGATTTAGATAAAAGAAAAGTATGAGAAATAAAAAAGAAGTTCTAAACCCTAAAAATAGTCCAACAGATATTCCAGTAACAAGAAGGCCGGAAGGAAAACATCAGATACGTCATACAGAGTGTCATACGTTTCCTAGACCAGACAAAAGAAAACAGAATGGCTGAGGGATTATTTTAGAATTGAGTGGAGATATTCTTTGATGTTTTCGGAAAGCTCTTGATCCATCAGAGCATAGCGAATGTTGGCTTTAAGCCAACGAAGTGGATCGCCTGTGGTCATCCAAGCATTGGAAGGAGACTCGAGGCCATAGACTAAACCAGTTTGGGCTAAAGCGTTCATACCATCGGCCCACCATAATTCACCACCTTGGCCGGTAGGAAGTTTTTTTAGAATGTCTATAATTTTTGGAGAAGCGACAAAACGGCCAAGTTGGGTGTAGTTGCTGGGAGCCACTTCACGAGGCACTTTTTCTTTGACCCCTAAAATTCTTTGAGAATCATTTTTATCAAATTCAATTGAACCATAACGGCTAATTTCTTCCCAAGGAACTTGTTGAATAGCAGCTACAGCATCGGCTGATTTTTGGTCAAATAAATTGATGAGAGAAGTTAAATATTCACCAACATTATTTTCGACAGTTAAATCATCGCCAAACATGTAAATAAAATTATCTTGACCGATAAAGTCGGTGACGGAAAGGGCAGGCGAGGCATTGCCGTATGGTAGGGAAGAATCTTGATATTTAAAATAGAGTTTGGCTCGATCCCAAATATTTTGGAGAGAAGAAAGATATTCGAGCTTGTTATTAGCTGTTAAATATTCGGTTAAGTTTGGGTCTGGGGTGAAATATTCTTCGATATTGGTTTCGCCGGGGCGTTGAACGATGCAAATTTCTTTAATACCGGCGCCAATAGCTTCTTCGACTAAATATTGGATATTGGGTTTAGAAAGAATGGGAACAAGTTCTTTGGGGTATTGTTTAACAACGGGAAGAAAACGGGTGCCGCGGCCGGCGGCGGCGATGACAGCTTTGGTGATCATTGAATCAATTATCAATCTTCAAACTTCAATCTTCAATCATTTAGTATCAATATGTGGACCCAAGGGGACTCGAACCCCTGACCTTCCCCATGCCATGGGGACGCGCTACCAACTACGCTATGGGCCCAAAAGTATTTGTATTTTATCAAAATACAAATAAAATAGTAGATTTTGGCAGGCCCATGAGGATTCGAACCTCAAATAAAGGTTTTGGAGACCTCTGTGATGCCATTTCACTATGGGCCTAGAGTATGACTGTTATTTTAACAGCAAGTTCCTAGGAATAAAAGCAGAGTTTGATTTGCTAGAATGAGAAATGAATAAAATATTTTGTGTAACTGGATTAACTGGATCGGGAAAAAGCGTGGTGGGGGAATATTTAAAAACAAAAAATTTTTTATACCTAAGATTTGGGCAATTAACTATTGATGAGCTTGAAAAGAGAGGTTTAGAGGTGAATGAAGTAAATGAAAGAATGGTACGAGAGGAACTGCGAGAAAAACATGGAATGGCGGCTTACGCAACTTTGAATTTAGCCAAGTTTGATGAATTGATAAAAATGGGAAATGTAATTGGTGATGGTTTGTACTCTTGGGAAGAATACAAAATTATGAAAGAACATTTTGGCGAAAAATTGGTGGTGGTGGCTGTTTATGCATCACCAAAACTAAGGTATTTAAGGCTAAAAACTCGTAAAGAACGACCATTGACTGAAGATGAAGCTCGATCGAGAGATTATTCTGAATTAGAAATATTAAATAAAGGTGGCACAATAGCCATGGCAGATCATACAATTGTTAATTCGCAAGATCAAAATTATTTATTAAAACAAATTGATGACATACTCACGACCGAGTTGGGATGATTATTTTTTAGAAGTAATGAATGCTATCGCCAAGAGAGCTACTTGCGATCGAGGCCGAGCTGGAAGCGTAGCGGTGAGAGACAATCAAATTTTGGCGACTGGATATGTGGGTAGCCCTTGTGGTTTTCCACATTGTGATGATGTAGGGCATGATTTAAGAAAAGTTTTGCACGATGATGGGTCGATTACTCAACATTGTATGAGGACTGTTCATTCAGAACAAAATTTAATTTGCCAAGCAGCTAAAGAGGGAATTTCTTTAAAAGGATCGACTATCTATACTCGAATGACGCCTTGTCGGGCTTGTGCGATGTTATTGATCAACAGCGGAGTTAAAAGAATTGTCTGCGAAAAAAAATATCATACCGGAGTTGAATCGGAAGAGATGTTTAAAAAGGCGGGAATAGAAATCGAGTTTAAATCAAACGAAGAGCAAGATTATCCTAACAAATAGTTTTACTTACCACCACTGCCGCGGTTTTGATTACGGAAAGCGTTGCTGGAATTAAAATTTGGGCCTCGAAATACTGGTTTAGCAAAACTTGAAAAAGACGGATTCTTGGGAGGAATTCGGTTGGTGATTGGCTGAGTACTTTGAGGGGTCTTGAGAGTGTTTTTGGTGTTGTTTTTATTTCCGGTCATAGTTAATTATAATCGATAATCGGTCAATGCCAAGCCCACAACCTGAACAAGGTGGTATGGGGAAGGGATTGGTTTCATCTTCGGTGTTACCGTTGGCGATTTCGATGCCATTTAAATAGGCTTCAAATCGTTGAGCAATTTGAGGATTATTGGTTTGGGGTTTTGAAAAATAAGAAAGATGTTGGGGGTAGTCGGTAATAAAAACTAAATTATTTTTATTAATATTTGGTTCGATGTCATTTAAGAATTTTTGGTTAAAATCAGGCTCGGAAAGAAGGGGGTTTAGGCTAGATAATGAGATTTCTGAGACTTTGGGAAATTCCTTGGCTAAGGATTTATAAATAAACTTGAGTAAATCGATTGTTCTTTGTTGAGTAGCTAAATAATCTACTCCTAATTCATACCATTCAAGCATTAAAAACTCGGGTAAATGGTAGGGAGTGTTGGCTTCTAAATCACGAAAACAGTGAGCCAGAGAAAAACAATTTTTAACTTTTTGTTGAGAGATTAATTTTTTTAAATAAAATTCTGGAGAGGTGGGAAGATAAAAATTTTTAGTTTTAAAAGCAGTGAGGGTGGCTTCGGCGGCAGGGTGGTCGACAAAACAAGGAGAAATGATTTCAGTAAATTGTTGGTCTAAAAAATACTGGCGAGCTAAACTAACTATTCGGGAACGGATAATGGGATCAATGATCATTGAGCAATTTTACCACTTCTTTGCACGAATTTTTACATAAGTTTTTGGTAAGACCGCAAAAAAAAGATTGGTCAACACAACCAGAACAATGTTGGCATTTTAAACAGGGAGATAATAGTTGATTAAAATTTTTAATTAAAATTTTGGAGGGGGTAGAAATAGTGCCAATTGATTTGGCAGATTCGCAACAGCCGTAGACTAAACCATCGGATTGGAGCGAGAGTTGAAAACACCCAAAATTTTTATTAGGGTAAGTGGAATAGTTTTTAAGAATATTTTTTGTTTGGGTGGCAGAAAGTGAGCCAAGGCGATCAACTAAATAAGTTTTGGGAAGATCAAAAAGATTAAAACTGTCTTTAAATTTATAAGAATCTTTGGTGATTAAAAAGAATATTTCGGTGGGGAAATTTAGGTCGAGAGCATGTTTAACAAAATTGCACGACTTGTCAAAATTGCCGGAACCGCGGTTGTAATCGTGAATCTCTTTGGGGCCATCAAAAGAGACTAGTAGTTGGCAATTGGTGGGATCTTTGATTTCAGCTAAACGATCGATAGTGCCGTTGGTAATAATGGTAATAAAAATATTTTGATTGATTAATTGATTGACCAAAGAGGGAAAATCGGCGAGGGTAAAAACTTCACCACCACAAAAAATAATTGATTTTAAGTTGGGGAATTGGGAAACAAATTTTAAGATTTGTTGATTTGATAAAACGTTTTTAGTTTTATGGGTGTAGCAATACCGGCAATTTAAATTGCAGGCTTCGAGAGGTGAGATATAAAGATTTTCAATGATCACAACTATTTTAGTTTAGTGCTCTCTTTGTGTTCGGTTCGTTTTTTACACCAATGACAATATTTGACAAATTTTAATTTGTCGGGAGTATTGGTTTTATTTTTCTCGGTTAAATAGTTTTGAGCTCCGCAGACTGAACAAACGAGAGCTAAAAGAATACGAGGTGTTTTTTTTGCTTTACTTGCCATGGGGATAGTTTATCAAGTATTTGTCAATTATTCCAATAGTTTATTAAGATGAATGGTATCAGCCAGGGTATCGGCAAAAAGTTTGGCTCCTAGAGCAGAGGGGTGAAGGCGGTCAATTGGGTCGATGTATTCAATTCGGCCTTCAGAATCGTTTTCTAAAGAATACTCAGAAGCTGCAGCTAAGGGCAAATTTTTACTTCTGGCAAATTCAATAGTGTTTTGTTGATAAAGCCGGATGGTTTTAGTGCGCTCGATTCGATCGAGTGAACTAAGATTTAAATTGGGAACACCTTTGGCATAAATAATCGAATTAGGGGCAATAGCGGTGGCCAGAATAATTTTAGTATTGGGTAGTTCTTGATTAATTTTAGAAATGATCGAGTTTAAAAGATTTTTGTGTTTATCAATGCCGGTTTGAGTGTTGCCGTAGTTGTTGTAGGCAAAAGATTCAATGACGACAATATCGGGTTTTTGACTGATTAACGATGGGATTTCTTGTTGATGATTTTGGTAACTATTGGTTAATCGGCTAAGGCCTGATTCGATATTGGAAGCTCCGAGGCCGTAGTTTAAAAGTCGAAAGACTTTGGTGGGGAAATAGTCGGCTAAAGATTTTTTGAGAGTGAGCAGGTCGGTCCCAAGAGTGTCGATCATTGAATCACCCAAAACCGCAACAGTAACTACTTGGCCTTCACCGCCAACTGCCATACCAAGAACGGAGCCAGTGGGAGTGGGGACTGGGGTTGAGATTGGAGGCTGATTAACTTGAGGGGTTGAAGAAATGTCTGCTTTGGGCCGGTAGGCACTGAGCAGTTGATAATAAAGTGGTATTAAACTTAAAAACACAAATTAATTATAGCCTGACAATCTTTCTTTGTAGCGTTTAATTTGACGTTCAATTTGTTGGCAAAGATCAATTAAAGCTGATTTAAAAATTTTATGTGAAGTTTCAGCAAAGACATGTTCTTTACCAGGAAGATTCATATCGAGATTAACAATAAAATTATTAAGTTTGTCTTTACGAACATGAAGGAGAGCGGTTTTCATTTCGGGGGCGAATTTCACTAAAAGCAAATCGAGCGGCTGGGAAATTTTCTCTTCAATTAACTTCTTCGAACGATCACTGACTTCAAAATTGTCACCAATGATTTGGATGTTCATGAGCGGGGCTAATTGTTAATTAAATAATTATAGCATCAGGGTGGCGGCAATTAAGGTGGCGATACCGAGGCTGTGAGAGAGATAGGAAATTGTGACAAATTCTAGAGTGGAAATTTTACTAATGCCTAAAAGCGAAACTCCAAGTTCATCGGGTAGGGGGGAGGCCAAAACAAAAGTGCCAATTACTGGCATGGTCCAGCCAAAATATTTAGTATGAAATAATTTCCATAAGTGGCTATGGTGATTAATTTTTGAAAAGATGGGGGTAATTTCGTCGGTGACTTTGTTTTTGAAGAACCTAAATATTAAGTAATCAGCTAAAAGGGCGCCTAAACCAGCTAGAAAAATTAAGAGAATAAAATTAAGTTGAGTTACTAATTTGGCAATAATTAAACCACCAATGCTAACAGTAAAGGTAGAAGTAAAAAGCATGCCGCCAATAATAGCTGCTAAAAAACTTAGTTTCGGGTTTTGAGTAAGCAGATGAATAAAAGCTTGATTTTGAGCTAAATAGATAGCCAAGATTATTCCTAAAAATAGGAGTAAATAATTTTGATTACGATGATGATGGGGGTGGGTAGTTGAGCTTTTTGGTTTGAGAAATAATTGAAGGGGGATAAGCAATAAATTGTTGGCAATGGTGTAGGCAATTGAGGGTAGAGCTACGATAGGTTCAAAAACAGATAAAGATAAAAGAGTGGCTAGAGTGTAATTTTTAACTGAAGCGGTGATGCCGTAGGTTAATTGATCGACTTTTTGAGTTTTTAATTTGAAACCAAAATAGAAATTAATAATAGTGAGCAGGGAAGCAAAAAAAGTTAGGCCAATGGTTAACAGGGGGTGGGCAATAATAATAGTTTTAACTGGAGAAATAATTCCTAAGATAATAAAAAATAAAATAAAGGTAGAGAGGGCAGGACTAAGGCGGTTAAGTTGGCGACCTGGATATGTTTTACCAAGAGGTAGGGCAAATAACAAAGGAACAATTACCATCCAGATTAAAGTTTGGCTCATTTGAGCCGGGTTAACTTGAATGACGGTGTGGGCAAAAAGCCAAACAAAAAGGGGAACGATAATTGGCGAAATGGCATTGCTTAAAGATGAGGTGACTAAAGCTTTAATGGGATTACCACCGTAAATGTTGGCTAAAAATACGGCACTTCGGCCTGAAGGGATTGAGGCGGCTAGAATTAGACCAAGATAAATTTGAGGAGAGAAATAATCTTTTAGTAAAAAGATAATTAGAGGAGAAATTAAATGGGTGATGGCTAAAACAATAATTTGAGTTTTGTAATCGGAAAAACTTTTGATAATTTGATTAATTTGAAGATCGAGACAAGACAAAAACATCATGATACTCAAAAGAGCATTTAAATAGGGTTTAACGAAAATTCCAATTTCAGGCAGGATAAAACTAATGACAATTGCCGATAAAACGATTAACCAAGTACTATTTTTAACCTTAGTGGTAAACTGATCCACAATTTAGGTTAACATAGGATGATGATATAATTCACGGAGAATTATTGGAGGGTGGGCAGGACGGTAATGCGCTAGTTTTGTCCACCAGAGGTGGATCCGCCTTTGGCGGAAAAACTGTGTCCGTTATAATTGATTAAATGGCTTGTATTTATGTGTTAAAGAGTGAAAAAACTGGAAAATTATATGTTGGATCGAGTCATGAAGATAATCCACTAACTAGATTAGAGTCACACAATCACGGTAGAACTAAATCGACCAAATTTGGAAGACCTTGGGTTATAATTCACGAAGAATATTTTTCAACCTATACTGAGGCTAGAAAAAGAGAAATCTTTTTAAAGACTGGTCAAGGAAGGAAAATTTTAAAGGAGAGGTGCTCCGAATGGTAAGGAACTTGTTTTGAAAACAAGCGTCTGCAAAGACATGCAGGTTCGACTCCTGTCCTCTCCGCGGAGTTTTGTCCACCAGAGGTGGATCCGCCTTCGGCGGAAAAACTAGTGTCCGCAAGGACTAACAGGTTCGACCCCTGTACCCTCCGCAGATGGTGTAAAATAAGCAATTATGCCTGGATAGCTCAGTTGGTAGAGCATTCCCTTGGTAAGGGAAAGGTCAAGGATTCAAGTTCCTTTCCAGGCTCAGTGATCGAAATGCAGGTAGAAAAAACTATTTGTGGGTATGCTTATATGGAAAGTGGAGGAAGAGTTGTGGTCGAAGACGCTATGAATTGTCCGTATAAAACAGGAATTTTTTGTTTTGCGTGTTCTGGTATATTGTGTCAATTTTACACAGAAGTAAATTTGCCTGTTGTCAGAAATGAGAACTCGCACTAAAATAGTGTGAGTATGAAACAAAAATATTATTTTGATTACGCAGCAACAACTCCAATTGATCCTCGAGTGGTTAAGGCAATGTTGCCTTATTTTGGGGAAATTTATGGGAACACTATGTCGTTACATAGTTTTGGGATGAAGTCGGCAGAGGCAGTAGAAAAATCGAGAGAGATAATCGCTAAATCGATAAACGCCAAAGCTGATGAAATTATTTTTACTGGAAGTGCGACTGAAAGTAACAATTTGGCTTTAAAAGGTTTAGCCGAAGCCCATCCAAACAAGAATAAAATAATTATTTCGGCAATTGAGCATGATTGTGTGTTAAATAGTGCTCGATGGTTAAAAAGTAAGGGATATAGATTGGTGGTTTTACCGGTAGATAAAGAGGGGAAGATCGATTTGGAATTATTAGAAAAAGAAGTTGATGAAAAGACTTTAGTAGTATCGATAATTCATGGTAATAATGAGGTAGGCACGATTCAAGATTTGCAAAAGATAGGCAATATTTGTCGTAATCATAAAGTTTATTTTCACACCGATGCTTCTCAAAGTTTTACTAAAACTAAAATCGATGTTGAAGACATGAAAATCGATTTATTAACGGCTTCTTCACACAAAATTTATGGCCCGAAAGGGGTGGCAATTTTGTATGTTCGAAGTGGAATAATGATTAATCCGATTTTGCATGGTGGTGGCCACGAGGGTGGACTAAGATCATCGACTGTAAACGTGTCAGCAATTGTGGGCATGGGAAAAGCCGTTGAGATTAGTTATAAAGTTGGAAAGTTAGAAAGTTGTAAAGTTGAGAAACTAAGAGACAAGTTGATTAAAGGGGTATTGAAAACCATTCCTGATTGTTGGGTAAATGGCTCATTAACTGATCGTTTGTATAACAATGTGAATATATCTTTTAAAAATGTGGAAGGTGAGTCGTTACTGTTGGAATTGGATAACCGAGGGATAATGTGTTCCACTGGTTCGGCTTGTTCATCGAATAATTTAGAGCCAAGCCATGTGTTGTTGGCTATGGGGCTAACGGCTCCTGAAGCCCATGGATCGTTAAGATTTAGTTTGGGTAGATGGACAACTGAAAAAGAGATTGATTATTTATTAGCAGTTTTACCAAAAGTAGTTAAAAAAATTAGAAAAATTTCACCATTTAAAATATGAGAGGACAATTCACTTATTCCAAAAAAGTTTTAAGTCATTTTAGAAAACCCCACAATTTAGGGAATATTAAGAATCCAAGTGGCTTGGGTGAGGTAGGAAATTTGGCTTGTGGAGATGTGATGAAATTGTATTTGAAAATTGAAGATGACAAAATTGAGGAAATAAAATTTGAAACTTATGGTTGTGCAGCGGCAATTGCCACTAGTTCAGTCATTACTGACTTGGTTAAGGGTAAAACAATTGAAGAGGCTTTGAAAATGACCAACAAAGAAGTAATTGATTCTTTGGATGGTTTGCCACCAATTAAAATTCATTGTTCATTGTTGTCGGTGGATGCACTAGGAGAGGCAATTTATGATTATTTAGTAAAAAATAATCGAGAAATTCCAAAAGAGCTGGAGGAAAGGCATCGAAGAATTACTACTTTAGCCGATCATCATTGAGCCTGAAGTCAGACTTGGACTGACGACCTGCTGTTTACAAAACAGCTGCTCTACCAACTGAGCTATTCAGGCAGGATTAGGTATTATAGAATAAAACATGACAAAAAAGAAAATTCTAGTTTTGACGGATCACATGCCTTGGGGACACAGGTCGATTGCTAAAGCAATTTATGGGTTTTTAAAAACCAAAGAAAAAGAAGAAAATTGGGAAGTTAATTATGCGGAAGTAAAGGCAGAATTAGGAGTGTCTAACGATATCTATACTTTTATTTGTCGATATTTACCATCAACTCATCGGATTGCTTACAAAATTGGTGAGGCGGTAGTATCGAGAGAAAGAATCGTACGAGAAATTTCTTTGAAAAGTATGCCCGGCTTAAAAAGAGCGATTGATTGGTATAAACCAGACTTGGTGATTAGCACTTATTTTATTCATAGTCATTGCTTGGCTGAGTTAAGAGAAAAAGAAAAACGAAACTTTAAATTGTGGACAGTGGTGGCCGATCCTAGGTCGATAGTTTCGGCGTCATACGTTTCAAAGGCTGATTTGAATTTGGTTTATGATCAGGTTGGATTTTTAAAGGGAATTAAAAGTGGAATTGAAAAGGATCGGATATTGGTAACCGGTTGGTGGGTGAGAAAGGAAATGTATCAAAAATTTAATCGAGCTGAGGTGAGAAAGAAACTTGGTTTTAAAGATGATCGGCCAGTGGTGTTTGTGGGCGGGGGAAGTTTGGGAACCAATTCTTTAACAAAAATATTGCCGGCATTAATGTTGGTAAATAAAAAAGTGGGAATTATTTTTAACACTGGGGTGGATAAGGTTGGATATAATTTAGTGGAAGAATACATAAAATTATTCAAAAAGTTTGGTAACGATAAAGTGATTATTAAAAATCTGGGATGGATTGAAAATATGGCTGAAGTGCTATCGGCTTGCGATATTGTTTTTGGTAAGGCTGGGCCAAATTTTTTGTTTGATGTGGTGGCTCATCAAATTCCGTTTGTAGCGGTAACTCATGTGGGAGGCCAAGAAGATGGTAATTTGGATTTAATTAAAGAGAAGAAGTTGGGATGGATTAAAGAGAAAAGAAATTTAACAGCTGATTTCTTTTTGCAGTTTGTTGACAATCCAAATAAATATTTAAAGATGTATAAGCAAGGTTTAAAGCGTGAAGCAGAAAGAAATGAAAAAACTTGGGAAATTATCTTTAATAAAGTTAAAGAGGAACTTTAAAAAAATGCCCCACCAGAAGCGGAGCTTCAATAGCGGCTTTTCCACGCAAACTACGTGGTGGACAGCTGACTTTGATAAGCACGAGGGCCATCAAAATACTGATTGCCATCCATTAAGAAAGGTTAGCTAGAAAAAACACCTTCTTAAAGTCGCCTCAGGTGAGACAATTAATTATAACAATTATTAAAATTAAAATCTAAAATGATTAGTTTATCGAAAAAAATAGAGTATGGCATTGTTTTAATCAAATACCTGTCTAAAAAGGCGGATAAGCCAGTATCTTTAAGTGATGTGGCCGCCAGGATGAAGTTGCCTTATCGATTTTTAAGCCAAATCGGAATAAGTTTAAAAAATGGTGGATTAGTGATTTCGAAAGAAGGTAAGACTGGTGGATATATATTGTCTAAAGATTGGCAAAAGTATAATTTGTATGATTTAATAGTCATCTTGGGAGAAGAAAAGCATTTGGTTGATTGTTTGGGAAATCATTCTTGCCCTCGAGAAGATGAGTGTCAAATGAAAAAAGTTTGGTTGAAAATTGAAGATAAAATAGTTAAAGAATTTAAAAAATTTAAATTAAAAGAATTATGAAAAATAAAATAACTGGAAAATCAATTATTGGAGACATTATCGATAAATACCCAGAAATCGCTGAAGTTTTAACAGTAGATTATGGATTTCATTGTATTGGTTGTGCGGCTGCTAATATGGAAACCTTAGAAGAAGGGGCGGTAGTTCATGGAATGACTAAAACAGAAATCAAAGAGATGGTTAAAACGCTTAATGACCTAGCAACAGATATCGAAGACAAAAGTTGATGATTGGGGTCATTAAATGGCTTACCAACGAGGAACCATTAAAAGGTAAGAACAAAAAGATAATTAAAAGAACGATACCAAATTTATCGAAAGACTCTGAAAGTTCGACGGATAAATGAGAAGGTAGTAAATTGATTAATATTTTGGAACCGTCGAGTGGGGGAATTGGAATTAAGTTGAAAATAGCTAAAGAGAGATTGGTAATTAAAAAAACTACATAGAGCGAAATAAGTGGATTGTTCGGGAAAAAACGAATTAGTAATCCGGTAACGATGGCTAAAAATATATTGGAGGTTGGACCAGCTAGGGCAACTAAAAGCTCGTCACGTTTGGGGTGGGAAAAATTATAAGGATCGATTTGAATTGGTTTACCCCAACCAAAATGGGCAATTAAAAGCATTAAAGTGCCTAAAGGATCAAGATGAGCTAATGGATTAAGGGTTAATCGGCCTTGAGATCGAGGGGTAGGGTCGCCTAAACGATCAGCTACTAGGGCGTGAGCAAACTCGTGAATGGTGATGGCAATTACTAGAGCAATTAAACTAAAGATAGTTGTCATATTTTAAATTTAGCAAACTAATGTTATAGTATATCCCATGGCAACCAAATGTGATATTTGTGGAAAGGGAACGACAATTGGTCGTAACCGATCTCACGCTCAAAACCGAACTCAAAGAACTTTTAAAGCAAATGTTCATAAAGTGACATTAACTTTAGGTGAGGATAAAATTGGCGGAAGTTTTTGCAGCCGTTGTATTAAACGCTTGAGAATGGAAGCAAACAAACAAAAAACGGCACTTAAATAAGCACCGTTTTTTGAAAAGTTTACAAAGCCTTATTTTTTCTTAGCGGCTTTTTTTACTGTTTTTTTCTTGGCTGGTTTTTTGACAGTCTTTTTAACAGTTTTTTTGGTTACTTTTTTAGTTGTTTTCTTTTTTACTGGCATTTTGGCTCCTCCTTTAATTAAAATTAAATAGATTTTTTAGCTATTTGTCAAAAAAAATTTATTGGAATAATCGGTTTAAAAATTGGATTTTAAGTATAAAAATCATCAAAAATATTTTAAAAAATATTAAATGATGAATTCAAATAATACGGTATAATAGGAATAATTAAGATTTAGAAATTATTTTACGATTTGATAATAGGGTGAAATTTCAGACCATTTTGTTTTAGTTTTGCCCTCTAGTTGGACAGTTTCTAAAATCAGTTTTTGATCGAATTTTGAGGTAAAAATTTTCATTTTAAATTCGATTCCTTGGGAGTTTCGGACAAAAGTCCAAGCGATAGGCCATGGGTTTAAACCTCGGATAAATCGGTCAATTTTAACATCGTCTTGTGACCAATCAATTTTGCCCATATCTTTGGTTAATTTTGGGAAGTAACTTTTTTGACTATGGTCTTGGGGATAAACGGTGGGATTTAAGGCATAATCAGAAATTATTTGATCAAGATTTTCGGAAGCCAGAGCGAATGCTTTTTGATAAAAAATTGCGGCGGTGTCGGTAGGAGAAATTGTAAAAGATAGGGTTTTGATAATTGGTCCGTGGTCGGGAAGAGCATCGATTAAAAAGAAAGAAACTCCGGAATCGGTCTCACCATTAATTATTTGCCAGGGGCCGGGAGTGGCACCACGATATTTTGGTAGGGGAGATGGGTGAATATTAATGATACCTTTGGGAAAAATATCGATCATTTCTTGATCAAAAAAAGGAGGCCCAAAAGCTATACAAAGACCGAGATCGGCCTGATAATTTTTAATTTGTAATTTGTAATCTTTAGTAAATTCCTCAATCTGGAGGAGGTTTAGGTGATGATCTTTAGCGAATTTGGCCACAGGATTGGGGGTAATTATTTGGTCACGACCAAAGGGTTTATCAATTTTAGTAACCACTAGATTAACGGAGAAATTGTTAAGGCCTAAAAGTTTTTGTAGAATAAGTACAGAATGGTCGGAAGATCCGAAAAATACCAAAGAGATCATAGATGGATTATAATATATCGATGCGAAAAATAGTTGTTTATCCTAATCAAAGCCTAAGAGAGGTTTCGGAAAAAATTGAAAAGGTTGATAGTAAATTGCTGTCGGAAATTGATGATTTAAAAAAGATGTTGATTGAATCTGATAACGGAGCTGGTTTGGCGGCGCCACAAATTGGGATAAATCGAAGGTTTTTTGGTTTAAAAAAAGGAAAAATAATTAAAGTTTTAATTAATCCCCAAATATTGGGTACTTGGGGAGAGCGAGTGTTGCCAATGATGGCCAGCGAGCAGGGTGAGGAAGAATTTTTAGAGGGTTGTTTGTCGTTTCCAGATATTTTTGGACAAGTACGAAGATATTTAAAAATAAAGGTTAGTTGGCACGAATTAATTGAAGGTAAATTGGTAAGTTTTGAAAAGGTTTTAAGTGGGTTTGAGGCTATTGTTTGGCAACATGAATCAGATCATTTAGACGGGGTGTTGTTTGTTGATTATCTAAAAAAAGAGGGTGGCAAAGTTTACCGTTGGGTGGGTAAGGTTAAGGAAGAGATTTCGATTAAAGAAGTTTTGGCTTGATCGTAGTTTGGTTTTAAGTCGAGAGCGGCTTGATAGTAGTATTTGGCTTGGGGGTAGTCTTTTACTTGTTGGTAGAACTGGCCGAGGGTGTAAAACGATTTAGCATCGGTAGGTGCTAGCTTGGTAACCTTGGTTAAAGTTAAAATAGCATCAGCAAAATATTTTGGATCATAGGCAGAAAGATAATAGTAGGCTTGAGCGGTTAGTTTTAAATGATTGAGATTAAAAAAAGAAATTTGCTGGTGTTTCTCTAGATATTTGGTAGCAATTTCTGGGTTGGTATGATTAGCAACCGTTAATTTGGCAAAAATTAGAGCGGCTTTAATTAAATATTCAGGTTCTTGAGGTCGATATTTTAAGGAGAGTTGAATTTGATCGGCGGCAGCAGGAAGATTGTTGTGTTGATCATAATTTTCGGCGGCAGCGTACGAAGCATCGGCAATTAGAAAGGTAGTGAGTTGGAACAGACAAAAAAGAACGACAATGATGGCAATTAGATAGCGATAGAAAGGAGTTTTAATTGGTTTAATAATTGGTGTTTGATTAACAAAACAGGGGATTAGAAAAAAGAAAAGAGATATAACAACGACACTAAACCCAAGTCCGTTGGTAATTAAGATTGAAAGATAGACAGAAAGTAGGGCATAATTTTTTGATTTAAATAAAGTGATCAGAGCAATAATAATTAGGGCTAGATAGGTAAAAAAGCCAAAAGCTCCTGAGGTGGCCAATTGATTTAGATATTCATTGTGAGCCTTGTTGTAAACAAAATCCCATTCAGAGGTTAGGTTGTGAGCGGCGGGACGAACCCAATAGTAACTGTAGGCAAAGGTTTCAGGTCCGGTGCCTATAAGTGGAAAGTTGCGCCAAAGGTTAATGGCACCCACCCAAACAATTTTTCGAATATCTGAGCTGGAGGTGATTAATAATTTTGAATTAGGATCATAAACAGTGGTGGAAGATTTTAAAATAAAAAAGAAAACTAAACCAATTAAGGGTAGAGTAAAGAGAAATTTTTTACTAATTTTTAGAACAAAATAAACAAATAAGCTAATGGCGAGCGCAATTAACCCGGATTTTGATTTGGTAAAAATTAAACAAAAAAGATAAGAGATAAGATAGACAAAATATGATAAACGAGGAGAAGAAATTAGTTTGTCGATAGCCAAGGGAATAAGGATACAAAGATAGGCAGCTAGCCAGTTTGGTTGGCCAAAAGTAGAAAATACTCGAGCTTGAACATCTTGAACCCAGTAGTTTTTGTCGATACCAAAATGTTCCAAAATACCATAAATCGAAATTAAAAATCCACTAATAAGGGAATACTTAATAATTTTGGCGGTTAAATTTTCTGAATTAACCGAAGAAAGTATTAAAGCCAAGATAAAATAGACGAGAGTAGATAAGAGACCACCGTTTAATCTGGAATAATAGCCAAAAAAAGAAGTGTGGCGATCGATGGAAAAAATGGTACTAATAGTTTGTGAGATTAGAAAAATAAAAAAAACGATGAGATAAATAGTGATTTTGGGTTTGAATGATTTGATAAATAGACCAAGAATAAAAATACTAACCAAATAGACAAAATACATTTTAGGAACCTCAAAAAGTTCCGAGGTGAAGGTGGTTAACAAAAATGGAGTTAAAGCAAAGATAATTGTAAATAAAAAATTCATCTAGTGAATACCATTATATAATTTAGTATGCTGTTTTTGAGTCAAACAAAAAATCGAATTGAAGATTGGTGGAAAAAATTCAGCTGGGATATTGGAATTGATCTGGGAACTAGCAATACAGTAGTTTATTTGAAAGATCGAGGAGTGGTAATTGATGAACCAACTTTGTTGGCCAGAATTAAAAAAAAGAGATGGTTGGGGCTATCGGCGCCAAAGCATAAAGTAGTGGTGCCTTTGGCCTATGGAATTAAAGCTAAAGAGATGATGGATCGTGAACCGATTGGGGTTGAAGTAGTTTCACCAATTAAAAATGGAATTGTGTCTGATTTGGAAGCTTTGGAAAGTTTGTTGGCTTATTACTTAAAAATGGTTTACGAAATTCCTTCTGGTCGGCCTAAAATATTTAAACCTCAAATTGTGATTAGCGTGCCCTGTTTGATTACCGATGTTCAAAAAAGAGCGGTTAGATCGGTATTAAATAGTTTGGGTGCTAAAAAAGTGATTTTAATTGAAGGTTTAGTGCTGGCGGGAGTGGGGATGGGAATGCCAACTGATCGCTCGGCTGGGTTGATGATGGTTGATATGGGTGGTGGCAAAACCGAAGTGGGTTTGGTTAGCCAAGGTGGAGTTGTAATTACTAAAGGAATAAAAGTAGGAGGAGATGATTTGGATTTAGCAATTGTGAATTATTTAAAAATGAAATATGGAATATTAATTGGTAAAAATTCAGCTGAAAAAATCAAAATTGATATTGGTAGTGTTTGGGATAGTGGCAAGGAAAATAAAACTGTTTTGGTACGAGGTCGAGATTTGGAAACGGGTTTACCAAAATCGTTAAGAGTAAATGAGGTTGAGATTCGAGAGGCGCTGAGTTTGTTATTTAACAAAATGGTGAAGTTGGTGAAAGAAGTGGTTGATGAGGTGCCACCGGAAATGATTGATGATGTAATTAAGCGAGGGATTATTCTAGGTGGGAATGGGGCCAAAATAAAAGGTATGGCCAAATTAATCGAAAATGATTTAAAAATTGCCACTAAAGTTGCGGATGAACCAGGGAAAATTATTACTCAGGGACTGGTTAGATTAATTGATGATCAAGAAAAATTTAAGACAGTTAAGATTTATAGTGGTCAGAGATGAAGTGGCTAATTAATCTAGGAGTAATCGCTAGTTTTTTGTTTTTATTGGCTGTTGGGATAAGACTGGCGATTATTAGACATGGTTTTTATTCAAGTTTGGCTCGTGATAATAAAGTAGCGGAAATAAAAATTCCAGCTGCTCGAGGCCAAATTTTAGATCGTAAAGGGCGAGTGGTGGTTGAAAGTGAGTATCAATATTTTGAAGAAAATGAAGATAAAGTTGCCAGTAAATCGGGTAAATATAAAGGTGATGAATTTGAAGGTAAAACAGCCAGAGTGGAATTAAAAAGAAAATATTTATATGGCGAGACCATGGGTTTGGTAACTGGTTACGTGGGGAGAGTGAGTGAGAATGACTTAAAAAGTGATAGATGTGGCAGAAAATTAGATGGGTTTGATGTAGTTGGTAGAATGGGAGTAGAGGAATCTTTAGATTGTTTATTGCGAGGAACTGAAGGGAAAAGATTGGTAGAGGTTGATGCTAAGGGAAAATATGTTCGTGAATTAGGGCGGCAAGAACCAGTGGCTGGTCAGAACTTAGAACTAAGTATTGACGCTTTTTGGCAAGAAAAAATTTATCAAATGATTAAAGATAAAAAAGCGGCAGTGGTGATGAGCCGACCTGACAGTGGAAAAATAATAGCTTTAGTATCGTCTCCGAGTATTGATCCAAATGTATTTTCTTATGAAATTGATAATCAAAAAATTAACGATTATCTAAAAGATCGAGAATCTTTACCGCTTCTTAATCGAACTATTACCGGGCGATATCATCCGGGGTCGGTTTTTAAAATTACGATGGCAACAGCTGGATTGGAAAGTGGGGTGATGGGGGCTAACGATTTAATTGAAGATACTGGAGTGATTAAAATTGGAGAGTATAGTTTTGCCAATTGGTTGTGGAATAAGCGTGGTGGAACTGATGGAATGGTGGATATGGTGAAGGCACTAAAAAGATCGAATGATATTTATTTTTATCGGTTGGGTGAAAAATTGGGGATAGATAGGATAAAAGAGTGGGCTAATAAATTTGGTTATGGAAGTAAGACTGGGGTTGAATTGGGGGGAGAAATTGAAGGGATTGTTCCCGATGATCAATGGAAACAAGATAATAAAGGCGAAAGATGGTTTTTGGGAAATACTTATCATGTGTCGATTGGTCAGGGAGATTTAGGAGTAACACCACTACAAGTTAACCAAATGACGAATATCATTGCCAATGATGGTAAAAAATGCAAAATGTCGTTATTAAAAAACTCAAAAAGTGAATGTGTAGATTTAAAAATTAATAAAAATACCATTGAGACGGTGACAAATGGAATGAAAGAGGCGTGCAAAACTGGGGGAACTGCGTGGCCATTGTTTAATTTTAAAACTGAATTAGCATGTAAAACTGGAACAGCGGAGGTGGGAGACGGTAGTAAAGATACTCATGCTTGGTTAACGGCTTTTGCGCCAGCAGATAATCCTGAAATATCGATTACGGTTTTAGTGGAAAGAGGCGGAGAAGGAAGCGATGTGGCGGCGCCGATTGTGGGAGATATTTTAAAAGAGTGGTTTTCCGAACCAGATACTTTGGTGCCGAGATATAAAGAATAAAACGTAAATTAAGAATTTGACAGGGGTGATAAGATAGATGACAATGACAGGTATGAAAAAACTTTTAGTAGTTGAGTCGCCAACCAAGGCCAGAACGATTGGAAAATATTTAGGTAATGAATTTGAGGTGATTGCCACGGTGGGCCATTTGCGAGATCTTCCAAAAGGAAAAATGGGAGTTAACTTAACTAGCTTTGAAGTTGATTATCAAATTGCTAAAGATAAAAAAGAAGTGGTTTCAAGATTAAAGAAAGCAGCTAAAGAAGCTGAGCAAATAATTCTAGCTACCGACCCTGATCGCGAAGGAGAAGCTATTAGTTGGCACGTTGCTTGGATATTAAACAATGATCAAAAAATAGTTAGGGCGACGTTTCATGAAATTACTAAAAATGCAGTTTTAGAAGCGCTGGGCAATGCTCGGGAAATTGATATGGATTTGGTTGATGCTCAACAGGGTAGACGAGTTTTAGATCGAGTAGTGGGCTATTCTTTAAGCCCAGTTTTATGGAAAAAAGTTAGAAGAGGCTTATCGGCCGGAAGAGTGCAGAGCGTGGCAGTTAGATTGATTGCCGAGCGAGAAAAAGAAATAAATGCTTTTAAAAAAGAAAACTTTTTTAAAGTAAATAGTAGTTTAAAAGCCGGAGAAAAGTTTTTAGCTGAGTTGACTAAAGTCGATGGTAAAAACATTTTTAAAAAAGAAGTAATTAAATTATTTGACGGTGATTACACTTATTCAAGATCAATTTTTGCCAACAAACAGGAAGTAGAAAAGTTTGTGGCCGGATTAGAAGCAGAGTTTACAGTCGAAAAAATTGAATCTAAGGAAACTAGAAGAACTCCATTGCCACCATTTACCACTTCAAAGTTACAACAAGCGGCATCGAGAAAATTTGGATGGTCGGGAAAACAGACAATGAGTTTGGCTCAGAGATTATATGAACAAGGATTAATTACTTATCACCGAACCGACTCGGTAAATTTATCGGAAAAGGCGATTGCTGATTTTAGAGAGTTTATTGAAAAACAATACGGGGCTAATTATTTGTCGCCAAAAATTAGAACTTTTAAAAATACTTCAAAAAATGCTCAAGAGGCTCACGAGGCAATTAGGCCAACCGAGGCTTCAAAAATGGAACCGACCAACATCGATTCGAAAGAACTAAAACTCTATCAATTAATTTGGAAAAGAGCAGTGGCTACCCAAGGAGCGGCAATGGTAGCTGAAAATAACAATGTTTATTTTACCAGTGGCAATGGCTTATTTAAGTCTAGTGGTATAAAAATATTGTTCGATGGATTTTTGAAAATCACTGGAGAGAAAACTGAAGATCAATACTTGCCAGCCATGACAGAAGGCCAAAAAATAAAGTGTTTAAAAACAGAAATTATTGAAAGTGAAACCACTCCACCACCACGATATTCGGAAGCATCATTGGTGGCTAGTTTGGAGAAACAAGGAATTGGCCGACCATCTACCTATGCGCCAATTATTTCTACTATTCAATTAAGACAATATGTAGAAAAAGAAGAGGGGAGATTTAGACCAACGGTTTTAGGATCGGCAACCAATGAATTTTTAGTGAAAAATTTCGAAGACATTCTATCTTTGCCGTTTACTGCCAAAATGGAAGAGGGGTTGGACAAAGTGGCGATGGGCAAAGCTAACTGGAAAGAAATGATGAAGGATTTTTGGAAAAAATTTGAACCAGAAATTAAAAATGTAGAAGAAAATGGTGAAAGAGTAAAAGTTGAAGTGGAAAAATTAGGTAAGAAGTGCCCAGAATGTAAAAAAGGGGAATTGGTGATTAGAGTAGGGAAATATGGAAAATTTGTGTCTTGCGATAATTTTCCAGAATGCAAATATACGGCTCAGTACCATGAAATGGCAGGTTTTAAATGCCCAGAATGTGGAGCTGAGGGAGTGGTTAGGAAAACTAAAACTGGTAGAAAATTTTTTGGATGTTCGAAATATCCAAAGTGTAAATGGGCGGGGTGGAAAAAACCTTAACCTAATTTTTTAAATCGTCCGTTTTGACTTTGTTTAAAGAAATATCTTTCTTTTACCGCTTGTTGAACTTCTACAGGGGAGTTGGCGAGATTTTCTCTCATTGATTCAAAGATAACTTTAGTATGAACTTCGTTTGGGTTGTAACCGATTGTTTCTGACATATTTTATTTAATTATTAATAAATTAATTAGTAATAATTAAATATAGGACGTCTTATAGTATTATGTCAAGGACTTATTTATCGTTTGCTAGGTGAATCTGCGGGGATAGGTTGTCGGATGTTCTCTATATGAAATCCGGTTTCTTCAAGAGTATCAACTTGTTCTACAATACTTGCTGGAAGAGTTCCAAACCTTTCTTGTAACTCTTCTTCTAAACCTTTAAGTTTTTTATTTGTATTACATGCTTCGATATTTTTTTTCATAAAAAATTAATTTGTAATTGGTTGGCGGACTTGGGGAGTGCAGTGATAACCATCGCATTCTCCTGCATTTTCACAATAATGAGAGCAGTAGTCTCCTAGAAAATGTAAATTCAAAAGATCTTTACTGGTAATTACACCATTTATTATATGTTCTCTTAAATCAACTTCGGTTTTTGGTATTAATTTAAGTAGGTTTTCTATTTGAGCACTCACATAGAAAGTATGTAATGAATATTACAGAAATGACAGGGGTGTAATCACTAAACAAAACGGTATATAATGTTAGGGTTTGGGTTGTTGTTTTTTGGAATATTCTATTCTGGTTTGAACACAAGAACTGTTTGGGTCCGTGGATGAAAAGATACTGTTTTTTATACAATATCGCAAGGCAGGACATTTTATACAGTTTGGAAGTATTGGTATTGTTAATTCATTTTTGCCTAACATTGCGATGGATTATACACCTAGTTGTTGTAAATAGCATTTGTTTGTCCGTATAGTTCCTGAACAATTTCAATTCTAGCGGTTTCCATGTCTTTTTGAGTTGGCTCGGTTATATTATTATCATATTTAATAATTTTGCTTGGCATGATGCCGGTACAATAACCAGGAGGGATTTGATCTAGTGGGCAAGTCGGATTAATTAATAAATAAGAATAGATTGAAAGAAGTGAATAATCGGAATGTTGATTGACAAAATTTATCATTTCATTGGGGTTAGTTATCTTTTCATCAAATCTGTCATTAAATAACTCGTAAAAAATATGATTGGTAATTGTTTGATTGTCCCCATACTCTGGTAATTCAATATTATTTTCTGAAGCAAAATGTTTTACTATCTGATCATAAGCATGAAATGTAAACTCAGTTTTTTCAATGCCAACTAGATTTTCATTACCTTTAATTTTTTCCTTATTTGTGTTTAAAAGGGCATGAAGATAAACTGGGAAATAGGCTTGATGATCGGCAATTGATCGGGGATTAAATGTAATTTCTGGAGCAGACTTGATTTCGGCGATTTGATCCATTCTATTTTTTCTTACCCCAACGTTCTTGGGAAATGCGAATTAATTTATCACGCTGTTGGTTTTTGCACGATAAAGGAGGTAGGGCAGTGGCATAGAACGGTTCTCGGGTTTCAGAATCGATGCTTAGTTTACAAATAATTTG
>JAKQJL010000013.1 GCA_029561175.1 bacterium | reverse complement strand
TGGGGGTAGCATACCGGACTTGAACCGGCAACCTTCTGCTCCACAGGCAGACGCTCTAACCAATTGAGCTAATGCCACCATGATGTGTTGATCAGATGGGCAATTTTATCATAAATAAGAGATTTTATTGAGACGAGTTTTTGAAAACAAAAATCTTTAAAGCATTGTAGGTACGGCTAGATTTTGGGTCTGGAGACATGACAGCAATGATTCTATCGCCACTTTTTAATGATTCAAAGGTTACTTTAGTGTCGGTGTTGGCTGGGGAAGTAAATTCAGTAGTTTTGGTAATTTTAACTTGGTATTGAGTGTTTTTATTATTGATTGGGATTAAGGTAAGAACATTGTTGGTTTTAGAAATATCGGTAATTTTACCAACGACGGTGGTTTTTTTATGATAAAGACTGACAGTATCAATAAGGATTACTCTTTTGGCAGTAAAACTAGTTTCATCAAAAGTGCCAAGAATTAATACTTCTTGACCGATTTTTAAATTTTCTGATTTGGTTTTATTCTTATTTTTATCAAGATAAGTGGTGTCGGCGTCGATCTTAGCAATTTGAGTAGAACCTTTATTTTCGATGGCAATTTGGGTGGAATCAATTTGGATAATTTTACCGATAATGGCTTTTTTGCCAGAGTTTGGCTGAGAAATTAATTTTAATTTTTCTTTGACTTTTTGTTGAACAACCTCTCGAATTTTTTGGATTTCATCTGAGGTGGTGGTAGGGGTAGCGGTGGGGGTGGTGGTAGGAGATGGAGTTGGGGAAACAGCTAAGGTTTGGGTAGAAAAACAAAATAGAAATAGAATCAGTGATATTAATTTCATTAAATTTTGGCAGTTGAATAGGTAATGGTAAGTTCTGAAGAAATTTGATTATCGTTTTTATCAAAAGCATCGATTTTGATAATATTGGCACCGGAATCGACTTCGATGTCAATTGAAAAATTACCAGCATTATCGGCAGTAGTAGAGTAAGTGTTGTTTAAAGTGTTAATGATAATAAAACCTTGAGGAGCAAAAGAACCTTTGAGAGTAACTTTTGAATTACTGACAATGGCGTCGGGTAATGGTTCATCGATTGATAGTTCAAAGTTTGAGGTGGTTAAAGTTGGTTCTGGGGTTAATTGGGGGCTGTTTGAAGGGTTGGGAGTAACGGTTATTTGAGTTAAATTTTTAGGTTGAGGATTGGACTGGTTTTTTTTGTAGGCATAGTAACCACCGGTTAAACCAAACCCAAGGAGGGCGCCGAGAATAAGAGCAGTAAGTAGTTCTTTGAGCATAGACTAGATTGATAATATCACGTAAAATTGGAGTATGGAAATCCGTCTCTTCAACAAACAACAAATATTGATTAAAGGTAAAAAATCGGCAGTGGTGGTTGATGGTGATGATTATGGAAAAATAGCCAAAATTGGTGGTAAAGCCTGGTTGTTAACTGAAGATGGCTGGAATAAGTGGGTGAAGCAAAGTGAAACAGTATTGATTAATGGCCCCGGAGAGTATGAAGTTGGCGGAATTGAAATAATGGGAACTAAGATAGGTGATGACAGAACTGGATATGTGGTTGGAATGGATGGTTTGACTGTTTTTGCTTGTAAACAGCTTGATGAAGAATTATCTGAAAAAAAGATCGAAAAGATTGGGGGAGTAGATATTATGATTGTAGGTATAGATGGTGAGCTAGCAGCCAAAAAAGTATTGGATTTAGCAAAAAAGATGGGAGCAAACTATTTAATTCCCACTTCAAAAGAAGCAGAAAGTTCTTCAAAAATGAAAGCATTTTTAGACGAAGCTGATTGTGAGAATCAAGAGTGGCTAGAAAGCATTAAAATTGAAGGTGAATTACCAGAAGGAATGGAAGTAGTTTGTTTAAAAATTAGCGCTTAGTTTAAATGGATGAATTAAAAATTCCACCAAAGTCTGAAGAGGCTGAAGTTTGTGTTCTTGGTGGGATATTGATTGATAATGAAGCTTTATTGGCAGTTTCAGAGTTTTTAAGACCGGAACATTTTTATAGTCAAAATCATGCCAAAATTTTTGAGGCAATGTTGAAACTATATGAACAAAGAAGCCCAATTGATATTGTGACTGTTTCCGAAAAACTAAAAGAGCTTAAAGCCTTGAAACAAATTGGTGGAAAAGCATTTTTATCAAAACTAGCCAATGAGGTTCCAACTGCAGCTAATACTGAAAGTTATGGAAAAATTATAAAATCTTTATCGGCTAAAAGAGAATTAATCTCGGCATCGGGAAGAATTTCAGAGAAAGCTTTTGATGAGTCAATTTCGGCACCAGAGTTGCTTGATATGGCCGAACAAGAAATATTTTCTTTATCCCAAAAACATTTAAAATCGGTGCCATCATCTTTAAAAGAAGTGTTAACGGCGAGTTTTGATAGATTAGATGAGTTACAAAAGAGGGGAAGTGGTTTAAGAGGTTTGCCTACTGGTTTTAGTCAACTAGACAGTTTGTTGGCCGGAATGCAGGATAGCAACTTGATTGTGTTGGCAGCGCGGCCAGGTATAGGTAAAACTGCATTTGGTTTAAATATTGCCAGAGCGGTGGCAGTGGATCATAAAATGCCAACTTGTATTTTTTCATTGGAAATGAGCAAGGAAGAATTAGTTGACAGACTTTTAGTTCGCCAGGGGATGATTGATGCTTGGAAGTTGAAAACTGGTCAATTGTCGGATACTGATTTTGGATCTTTGTCGGAGGCTATGGGAATTTTGGCTGAGGCGCCATTGTATATTGATGATACTCCAGGATTAACGGTGACTGAATTGAGAACCAAGGCCAGAAGATTGCAGGTAGATAAGGGAATAAAATTTATTATTGTTGATTACTTACAATTAATGCATGGGATGAGCCGAGACAATCGGGTTCAAGAAGTGTCGGAAATATCTCAGGGGTTAAAAAATTTAGCAAGAGAATTGCATATTCCAGTAATGGCGGCGGCTCAATTAAATCGTCAGATGGAATCGAGAGGTGGAAAACCAAGATTGTCGGATTTAAGAGAATCGGGGAGCATTGAACAAGATGCTGATGTAGTAATGTTTTTACACCGAGAAGATGAGGATATTAAAGAAATGGTGACGGTGTCGATTGAGAAACACCGTAACGGTCCGACCGGACAGTTTAATGTATACTTCAATGGTAAACAAATCAGCTTTTTTGATGTTGAGAAAAAATCGTGAGATAATAATAAAATTTAGCCGGAGTGGCGGAACTGGCAGACGCGCACGACTCAAAATCGTGTGACAGCAATGTCATGGGGGTTCGATTCCCTCCTTCGGCACTAAGATGTTAGTAACCATAATCAAATTAGTAGCAGTGTTGTTTTATCTATACTATTTATGGAAGAGATTAAGGGATGATTACAAAACTGATTGGTTAATTTCTTTGGGATGGGTGAGTTTATTAGGAATGCTAGTTGGTGGCAGAATTGTTTATGGATTGGTTAATTGGGGGATATGGAATGAAAATTGGGTAAATTGGTTAATGGTTTTTAGCCATCCTGGTTTTAATTTTTTGGGAGGATTATTGGGTTGGGCAATAGCGGTATATTTATATAACATCGAAAGTGGTTGGAAAAACTGGGCATTTATGGAAGATATTCTTCCTAGTTTTTGGATATTTTTAATGATCTTTTTATTGGGGGAATTGGTGGCTTCAAAAGGAGATATTAAAGTTGTTTTTGTTTTTATACCAATTTTAATAAGTTTTATTTTAGGATGGTTGGTTAGTAAAAAGTATCGTTCTTTTTGGTGGTATAAAAGCGGGAAAAAAGGTTTTGGATTCTTTTTTTCAATGATTGTCTATGGAATTAGTAGGTCGGTTGTGGGTATACTAATTAAAGAGAGCTGGCCAATGATGGTGGTCTACGCAGTTATTAGTTTAGTTTCCATAGTAGGATTATTCATACTTGGAGATGAAAGGAGAAAATAATGACTAACAAAGATCGGGTTTCAATCCCAGGTAGATTTTTAAGTCCAATCAAGAATTTTTTAGAGTCTGAGCTATTAAAATTAAAAAGAACTGAGAAATCAATTAAAGCAGCTGATCCTTTTTCTGATGAAACTAGAGGATTAACAAATTCAGCCGAAGATGATTTAGACGAACAAATAGGCCATTTTGACTCAGAAATTAAAGCTAGTTTTGTCAAAAAACAAATAGTACAACTTCGAAAAGCTTTGACCAGAATAAAAATTGGTAATTACGGAGTTTGTGAAAAATGTGGAAAGATGATTGACACTGATCGTTTAGCGATTAGACCGGAAACGACAGTTTGTATCAAGTGTGAGAAAGAACAGGAGTAGGATTAATGGTTAAGAATTTTGGGATAAGTTTTGGTTGGCAGATACCGTTGGTATTAGTGATCCAGATAATAATGGTAATTGGTTTAATTTGGTGGTGGTTAAAAACTAAAAAGAGTGGATTATTATTAATAATCTTGGGTGGGTTACTAAATATTTTTGATCGGATGTATTTTGGTTATGTTAGAGATTATTGGAAAATTCCATTTACCAATATTTATAATAATATTAATGATTGGTTAATATTTATCGGGGCAATACTTACATGGAAACAATTCCGAAAATAATTTTTGAAAATAAGAATTTGTTAGTAATCGATAAGCCAGTGGGAATGGTGACGACGATTGAAAAAACTAAACAAGAAAATACTTTGGAAAGTTGGGTAAAAAGTAATTATAATATTAATCAGGAAAGAAGTGGTATTATGCATCGGTTAGATAAGAATACTTCGGGATTGGTGGTAGTAACAAAAAACAAGGAAGCTTTTGATCAAATTAGAAAGCAATTTTTAAAAAGAACTATTCAGAAGGAATATTTGGCTTTAGTAGTTGGTGATTTTCCCTTTGAGGCTGAAATAAATTTACCAATTGGTCGAAAAAGAGGGGCTAAATTAGGAAAGTTTGGGGTGGTGGTTGACGGAAAAAAGGCGCTGACTGGAGTTAAGTTAATAAAGAAATATAAAAATATTGAGGGTAAGGTAGTTAGTTTAGTTAAGGTACGATTATATACTGGCAGAACTCATCAGATTAGAGTTCATTTAAGTCATTTAGGGTGGCCGATTGTAGGTGATTCATTATATGGCCAGAAAACAGATAAGCTGTTTCACTTTTTACATTCGGCTAAATTAGTTTTGACCGATGAAAGCAAAGAAATTGTAGTCGAGTCTTGGCCAGAACATTGGCAAGATTATTTAAAAACTTTAAATGAAATATCTTAAATTTTTACCATTAATTGGCTTGTTGGTGGGAATGTATTTAGTTTGGAATCAAAAGTTGAGCCAAAAAGGAGATTGGATTGTGGCTAGTTTGAATGATCAGGGAATTGAAATTGTGTCGGTATCTTTGGAAAAAAAATTTGTTAGTAAGCTGGTAATAAAAGGGGAGACTAAAGTGTGGGTTCCTGGAGGGTATGGTTGGTATTCGGTTGATAAAATCAAAGCGTTATTAGAACAAGAAAAGAAAATCAATTTAAAAGACAAGATATTATGGTTTAATTTAGGAATTTTGCCTGATAATTGGGTAAATAATGTTGAAGATTGGAGAAAAAAGATTTGGTGGCAAGAAAATAGAATGGTAAAAATCGAAGAAGAAATCACTGATTTGTCAGCAGGAAATCGTGGAACTATCGGAGAATTAGTAATGAGAGATATGTCTCGAAGCCATAAGTTTGAAGGAATAAAAATGTCGATTTACAATACTTCAAATAGTAGTGGTTTGGCAAGTATAATAGCAAATAATATGGAAAGATTGGGAGTATTGGTTGTTGATGTGGCTAATAAGAAAGAGGATTTAGGTGATAAAAATTGTTTGATAAAAATAAAAAATAAAAATAATTTAAATAATTTAATTAAAAAAGTAGTAGACGAGTGTGTAATGGAAGAAGTGAACTTAAAAGAAGGGGAGATTGAAATATATTTTGGTGATAAATACGCGGAAATGATAAACTATCAAAGTTATAATTACTAAAAAATTATGTCTGGACACTCAAAATGGGCAAATATTAAAAATCGAAAAGGCGCTCAAGATAAAAAAAGAAGCGAAGCTTTTACTAAAATGTCGAAAATTATTATGACAGCGGTAAGAGTTGGTGGAGGTAATACTAATCCTGAAGCAAATATAGGATTAAAAACAGCCATTGATAAGGCACGATCTGTTAATATGCCTAAAGAAAATATTGAGAGATTGTTAAAACGTTTTGATGAACGAAAGAATAATTTAGTAACAGCAATGTTTGAGGGTTTTGGTCCTTATGGGGTGCCATTAATGATTGAAGTTGAAACAGATAACAAGAATCGAGTAATGACTGAAATTAAAATGATCTTACGTGATTATGAAGCTAATTTAGGTGAGTCTGGAAGTGTGGCTTTTATGTTTAACAAAGTAGGGGAGATTGAAACCAATGGTTTTGATGAAGATAAGCAACTAGAACTAATAGATATCGGGGCAACTGATTTTGATGATAAGTATGTTTACGCTCAATGGGATCAACTAAATAGTGTAAAAAAGAAAATAGAAGAGATGGGAATAGTGGTAGAATCGGCAGAATTAATAATGAAACCAACTGCTCCGATTGAATTAAAAACTGAAGCAGAAGTTGAGAGGATAGTTGAAATGATTGAAGCACTAGAGGAAAATGAAGATGTGATTAATGTTTTTGCTGGGTTTACCTATCATGAGTAAAAGGTTTCGCTATGGATTGTCTTCTTTAGTTTGTGGTTTGGGTTTTTGGTTCTATTTACAACTGCCATTTGAGTCGAAATATTATGGCATGATGGTGGGGGTGGTATTAACTATGTTTTGTTTTTGGTTTGGCTTAGGAATAGTTTTTACCAAAGATTTTACTAATCGAATGGCCTCGATTATTTTACCAGTGTTGTTTTATCTGGGATTTGGATTTTTTGTGATCTTAATCCCGCAAAGTTGGTGGTTATATATAATTTTATCCTTAATATACGGCATAATTACATATGTGATGTTTCTAGTTGAAAACGTTTTTTTAGTTGCGATTGGATTTAAAACGGTGCCTCTTTATCGAGCGGCTTACACTACCGGATTAATTTTATTATTGATCACAGCTTTTGTTTGTTTTGATAGTTGGTATTCATTTAAATTTCCATTTTGGATCAATTTAATTGGAGTGGGGGTGTTGTCTTGGCTAATGTTTTGGTATCAGTTTTGGGCGGTGACAATTGAACTCCCTGATGATGGAAAAACTAAAAGCAGACTGACTTATGTCTATATTCCAACCTGGTTAATGATGAATTTAGCTTTGGTATTTTCGTTTTGGCCTGTGGGAATATTTAAAGGCTCGGTTTATTTGATGTCGATTATCTACGTTTTAGGAGGTTTAATTCAAGCTGATATTCGTGAAAGACTATTTAGAAAAACTGTTAATCAATACTTATTTATATTTATTTCTTGGCTGTTGGCAATAGTTTTTTTGACCAGGTGGAAGTAGAGTAGAGGAGTGGTGTCCTATAATATATAGGCCTATAATATTCATTATTTTCACAATAATGTCCTATAATTTTCACAAGATAATGATATAGTGTGATATAGTCTGTGTGGAAAACCGCATCCGGCTAGCACCAACTAACGAGAGTGCTGGAGAGGGAAGAGGAGAAATACCGAACGCCTAATGACCAATTACCAAATAACAAGAAACAAACAAATAACAATAAACGAGAAACAAGATGAACAAAAATATTGACTCTCCTAGTGGTAGGGTACTAAAATATACTATGTCGCACAATGTATCTTTTGCGACATGGGTTAAATTCTGAAGCGAGGGGAGGGATAAAAATAATTTTAATTTTATAATTTAAAATTTTTAAATAAGGACAATAAAAATATTTAGTGATTAATAAACATTAAATAAAATGGTGATTTCCCCCACCAAGGACTTGGCCCTAAATTTGGTTTTGGCTAGGTTTAAATGGTTATTTGGCTCCCCTATTAGAAAAAATGCCTAAAAATAGGCTAAAAATATACATGACTTCACCAGAGCCTCTAGAAATGATTTTATTAAAAATTTAGTGTTAAGATAAGTAATGGTAACTGATTTAAATACACTGACTCGACATTTTTTGGAATATTTAGAAATTGAAAGAAACGTTTCAAAACTGACTTTAAGAAATTATCGACTTTACTTAGATCGGTTGATTGATTATTTAACTGATGACAAAAAACGGAGTCCTGATATTAGTGATATTGATAAAGATTCGATTAGAAGTTTTAGATTATATCTTTCAAGATTACCTGGGACTGCTGGTGAGATGAAATCGATTACTCAAGGGTATTATGTAATTGCACTAAGATCTTTCTTAAAATATTGTGTAAAAAACGACATTGAATGTATGGCTCCAGAAAAACTTGACGTTCCTAAAGTTAGAGATCATTCGTTAAAATTTTTAGATAGTGACCAAATGGAACGTTTACTTAATCAGCCATTATTATCGACGCCGGTAGGTTTACGTGATAAGGCGATTATGGAATTGTTGTTTTCAACTGGATTGCGGGTGTCAGAATTAGTTTATTTAGATAGAGATAAAGTTGACTTGAAATCTCGTGAGTTTGGAGTGATTGGAAAAGGTGGAAAACAGCGGGTAGTTTTTGTAACTAAAAGAGCAGCTGATTTTGTTGATCGATATTTAAAATCTAGAACAGATAAATACAAACCATTGTTTTTAAGAATCGGTGGTAAATCAACGATAGTTGATGATGATGAAAAGATGAGATTAACGGCCAGATCAATTCAAAGATTGTTAAAACACTATGTTCGTTTAGCGAAGCTTCCGGTTGATGCCACCCCACATACTTTACGTCATTCGATGGCAACTGATTTATTAAGAGCCGGAGCTGATCTTAGATCGGTTCAAGAATTATTGGGTCATAAAAACATATCGACTACACAGATCTATACGCACATTACTGATGCTAGATTACGTGAAGTTCATGAAAAGTTTCATTCGGGAAACAAGTAATCCTATAAGGGACAGTCTGATTACTTATAGAAGGAGAAGTTGATAATTTGATATATTTAGATAGTTAAATGCTTGATTTTACCCTATTATTCGATAAATTTAGAATAGTTATTCTTGTTAGCAAATGAAAGAGGAGACTGCTATTTGTGACTATCTTATAATATAAATCCTATAATATAGACAAGACTCCCCTGCTTTGGAGTATTGTTTTTATCTAAAATACCAAAAAAACTAAATGAAAAAGTAAATATATGTCTTATAATAAAAAAGGGCAATGTCCTATATATTATTTGAAGCTGAAAGTACGGTCATGGCGTTAACTTTATCGTCGTTGGTCTTCATTCTCATTAAAATAACACCTTTGGTGTTGCGTGATAATGAAGGCACGTTTTTGATAGGTAAGTTAATGGTAATTGCTTTTTTAGAAACTAAAATAATGGTTTCACTAGTTTCGTCAACGACGGATGAAGCGGCAATATGGCCGGTTTTGTCGGTGAGATTGCTGACTTTAACTCCAACACCACCTCTTTTTTGAAGTGGATAAAGGTAGACATCTGAGCGTTTGCCAATACCATTTTCGGTTACGACTAATAAATGACGGAAAAAGTTTTCGCCTTTCTTTTCTTTGGTAGCTGCAGTAAGGCTAGCTGGAACAACATCCATACTAGCTAGGTAATCACCCTCTTTTAGCAAAATACCTCGTACTCCGCGGGTTTGGCGGCCCATGGGACGGCAATCCGATTCGGAGAAGCGAATACATTTGCCAAATTTGGTAACTAAAAAGACTTGGTCGTTTCCAGAAGTTAATTTTACCCAAATAAGTTGGTCGTTCTGATCAAGTTTGATGGCAGCTAAACCAGTTTGGCGGATGTTTTTAAATTTATCGATGGCAGTTTTCTTAACCACACCTTTTTTGGTAGCCAAAAGAATATATTTAGCTTGGGTGCTTTTGGTTACTGGTAAGACAGTTTGGACAGTTTCACCTTGAACAATATTAATCAAATTGACCACTGCTTGGCCTTTAGATTGTCGAGAGCTTTCGGGAACATCCCAGACTTTAGTTTTGAAAACACGACCTTTGTTGGTAAAGAAGAGTAATTCGTCGTGAGTGTTAACTGAAAGCATATTTTCAATTTCATCTTCGGCTTTAGTAGTCATCCCTGAAACACCAACTCCACCGCGTTGTTGAGTGCGATAAGTTTCTTTGGGAACACGTTTGATATAACCTGTTTTGGTAATAGTAACTAGAGTAGGTTCATTGGGAATTAAATCTTCTTCACTAAAATCATCGAGTCCTTTGGCATATATTTTAGTTTTACGAGCATCACCGTAGTTTTTAGCAATTTCATCATTTTCGGATTTAAGAACTTCGATCATTTTTTCAGGAATGGAGATAATGGCAGTTAAGTTTTTAATAGTGTTTTGGACTTCGGTATATTCGTCTTCAATTTTTTGGCGTTCAAGTGCGGCTAAGCGTCGAAGTTGCATTTCCAAAATAGCGTTAGCTTGAAGATCGGTAAAATGGAAATTGGCCATTAAATTTTCTCGGGCATCATCGGTACTTTTTGAAGAGCGAATGGTTTTAATAATTTGGTCAATAACATCGAGAGCAATTCGTAAACCTTCGAGAATATGATTGCGAAGATAAGCAGTTTTTAGTTCAAAAACTGATCGACGACGAATAACCTGTTCTCGATGGCGAAGGAAAAGAATTAAAATTTGACGTAAATTTAAAGTTTGAGGAACTCCATTAACTAAAGCCAATAAATTGGCGGAATATGATGATTGAAGAGCGGTATATTTAAACAATTTATTGAGAATTGATTTTGGTTTACCAGCTTTTTTAATTTCAACGACGACCCGAATACCGTGACGATCAGATTCGTCTCTAAGATCGGAAATACCGATAATTCTTTTATCTCGAACCAATTCAGCAATTTTTAAAACGAATTCTGATTTATTAACTTGATAAGGTAGCTCGGTAATGACAATACGAATTTTTCCTGATTTGGTTTCTTCAATGTTGGTTTTACCTCGAATGATAAATTTCCCTCGTCCGGTAGCATACATTTCAACAATGCCTTGTTTTCCATATATTTCACCATAAGTTGGGAAATCTGGTCCTTGAATTCGTTCGACTAATTCTTCAATGGTGGCAGTAGTTTCAAAATTAAATTTTATTTTTTCTAATTGACGAATTGGTTGATAAACAATTTCTTGAGTAGTTAAATTCTTGTTTAAGATTGGTTCGACTTTAAGTTCGTCTTCATTTTTTTCAAGCTGACTTTTTGACAAAATTAAATCGATAGCTTGGCAGATTTCTTTTAAGTTGTGAGGTGGAATTCGAGTGGCCATACCGACGGCGATACCTTCGGTACCATTGAGTAAAAGATTGGGGATACGAACAGGAAGAACGGTTGGTTCTTTGGTACTGCCATCATAGTTATCCATCATTTCAATGGTTTCTTTGTTGATATCGGCAACCATTTCTGGGGTAATTTTGGCCATTTTGACTTCGGTGTACCTCATGGCGGCTGGAGGGTCACCATCAATGGAACCAAAATTTCCTTGGCCTTTAACTAAGATATAGCGCATGGAAAATTCTTGAGCCATACGAACTAAAGCTCCGTAGATAGAACTATCTCCGTGAGGATGATAGGATTTCATGACATCACCAACAACAGCCGCAGATTTAACGTTCTTGCCAGTAGTAGACAAGCCCATTTTTTCCATGGCATAAATGATGCGGCGATGAACCGGTTTTAGACCATCTCGAACATCAGGAAGAGCTCTTTGAACGATAACCGACATGGAATAATCCAAATAAGATTTTTCCATTTCAGGAACAATATCAACTTCAAGAATTTTACCGACGTTATTAATTAAGGCGGGATCATCTTTAACCATGGTGTTTTTTGTTGTGTCTTGTGGCATATTTTTATGTCTAGATATCTAGAGTGGCTAAATGAGCGTGAGTAACAATGAATTTTTTACGAGGAGGAACTTCTTCACTCATTAAAATTCTAAAAGTTTCGTCAGCTTTTTGAGCGTCATTAATGGTAACTTTTTTAAGAATTCTTGTTTCTGGATTCATAGTGGTAGTCCAGAGTTGTTCGGGGTTCATTTCTCCCAAACCCTTGTAGCGCTGAATATCAACCGAAACATTACCAATTTTTTTCAAGAAAGCCTCTTTTTCTTCATCAGTGTAAACATAGTCAATTTTTTTACCTTGTTTAATTTGATAAAGTGGGGGCATAGCAATGTAAATGTGGCCATTTTCAACTAAACCAGGAAGGTGGCGGAACATAAAAGTTAATAAAAGGGTGGCGATATGAGCACCGTCGACGTCGGCATCAGACATTAAAATAATTCGGTGGTAACGAAGTTTGGCTAAATCAAAAGTATCTCCTATTCCCATACCTAGGGCAATAATTAGATCTTTTAATTTGTCTGAGCCAATAATTTTATCAAGTCGCATGCCTTCAGTATTTAGGGCTTTACCCCAAAGAGGTAAGATGGCTTGAAATTTACGGTCCCTCCCCTGTTTGGCTGAACCACCAGCGGAGTCTCCCTCAACGATATAAATTTCACATTCTTCTGGTTTTTTAGATTGACAGTCGGCAAGTTTTCCGGGTAAACCCATTGAGTCGAAAGCACCTTTGCGCATAATGGCGTCTTTGGCAGCTTTAGCGGCTTTACGAATTTGGATAGTGAGTAAGGCTTTGGAAATGATAGTTTTGGCAACATCGGGATGTTCTTCAAAATAGATGTCAAGTTCTTCGCGAACAATTTTAGCCACAATGGGTTGAACTTCAGAATTGCCTAATTTACCTTTAGTTTGACCTTCAAACTGAAGATCCTTGGAACCCATTTTAATCGAAATGATGGCAGTTAAACCTTCTCGGACATCGTCGCCAGTAATCACATCATCTTTGTTTTTAACCATTTCTTTTCTTTCGGCGTAATCCTTGATCGATTTGGTAAGAGCTGATTTAAAACCAGAAAGATGAGTACCACCTTCATGAGTGTTAATAATATTAACAAATGATGGAGTGTTTTCTTGGAAAGTGTCGTTGTATTGAATGGCCACTTCAACATCGACACCGTCGTCGGCACGATGAATGTAGATAGGCTCGTGGATAACATTTTTACCTTTATTGGTTTCGGTTAAAAGTGAAAGAATACCACCTTCAAAGTAGTAATGATGTTCGGAGCCGGAGCGTTTATCTAAAAAGTGAAAATATATTTTACTGGTAAGATAGGCGCGATCTTTTAAAGATTTAATGATCGTTTTATTGTCGAATTCGATGGTTTCTTTAAAAATTTCAGGATCGGGATAAAAAGTAGTAGTGGTGCCAGAAACAGAAGCGGGTAAAATTGATTCTAAAGATTCAATATTGGTTTTGGGAATGATGGCAATGGGTGTTTTTACTTTACCCTTGGAAAACTCCATGAAGTTTACTTTTCCTTCGCGACGAACTTCAACTTGATAGAGGGTTGAGAGAGCGTTGACACAGGCGGCACCAACTCCATGAAGACCGCCGGAAACTTTGTAGGCGGCACCTTCAAACTTACCTCCAGAATGAAGAGTAGTCATAATAACTTCCAATGCAGGTTTGTTGTATTTGGGCATGATATCTACTGGGATACCTCGGCCATCATCAGCGACGGTGGCAGAATTATCTGAGTTGATGATTACCCAAACATTTTGGGCGTATCCAGCTAGAGCTTCGTCGATTGAATTGTCGATGATTTCAGTTAAACAATGATGAAGTCCCCGGGTATCAGTAGATCCGATATACATGGCGGGACGCTTACGAACCGGTTCAAGACCTTCGAGAACAACTATTTGATCGGAATTATATGAGGAATTATCAGACACAAAACAATTGTAACAGATTAAAATAGCTTGACAATAAGCAAATATTCCCTATAGATAGGGTTAAATTTTGGATACAGCATCGAAAGAAATTATGGCGGTAGCTACCAAGACATTTAATGAGATATTGACTCCATACATAGGTATTTCGATGATTTGGTCGCACAGAGACAAGACATCTTTGGAGATGCCATTTGATTCACTGCCGGCAATGATGGCTAAAGGAAACTGATATTTAGCTTGTTGATAATTTACAGTCTTGGGACCTTGTTCGCAGGCAACGATTTGATAACCGGCTTTTTTTAGATCTCGAAGGCAATCGATGGTGGAATTATATTGTTGCCAATTAACCCATTTCCATGTGCCAATTGAAGCCCGGTGAATTTTTAAATTAGGCGGGGTAACAACTGGCCCACATAGACAAAGTTTTTCAACATTGAGGGCTTCGGCTAAACGAAAAAAAGAACCGATGTTATAGGTATCTAAAACTTGGTCGAGGACCAAAACTAAAGGGTGGTGAGTCGAGCTATTTTTATGTTTAGCTGACTCCCCCACCCTTGATTTTCGAAGTTGATGAGAATTCAATTTCATGAAAACTTAGTTGCAACCACCAGCAGCTGGAGCTGAACCATCGAGTTTAGCTAGAGCTTTTTTGCACTCGCCTGGAGCTTTGGAAAAACCAGAACAAACGGCTTCTTTAAGAGCATTTGGAGTGCGATAGTCTTCTTGTCCAATAACAGCTTTACCAATTTTGATTGAACCTTTGCCGTCTTGAGCATAAGCGGCTTCAGGAGGAAATTGAGTTGAGTTTACTAAAACTGTGGGAGATCCAGAAACTTGATTCTTTTCAGTTAAAGCAATTTCTTTTTCAATTAAAGCAATCCCCTCTTTGTTGAAACATTCAGTGATTTTATTGGTATCGAAACCAGCTTGTTTGGCTTGTTGTTCCCAACAGGTATCGGCATTGGTAGAATCACAGTTTTTATTGACGTTAGCAATGAAATCCCACCATTGTTTTTTATCGGTAGCTAAATTGAAGGCACAGATTTCGCGGACATCTTGATTGGCTTCAATTCGGCCATGAAGAGAAGCGTACATGGTGCCGTTTTCTGCCTTAATGTAGGCTTTTTCGTCTTTACATTTGGAAAGATTGCCAGAAATTGCTTTTTTACATTCATCATCGGTTTTGAAATAACCATTTTTGATGTAAGCGGCACATTGGGCTGGGTCACCAGAACGAGATTGACAATAACTGTTGATATCAGATATTTTTTCGAAAATATATCGAGGTTGAAAATTCACTTTTGAGCCAAGTAAATCGAAGACTGGTCGGAGAGTGTCTTCCATTTGGTTACCATATGGACAAAAACTCATGACATAAAATTCCAACTCTGGTTTAGCTGATTTGGTAGGAGCAAAAGCAACACTGTTGGTACTGTCTACTTTAGTAGTAGGAAGATTGTTTCTCATCAGAGAGTATCCTGAGAAAAAAGAAGTGGTAGCTAAAACAACGGTGAAAAAAATTGCACCGGGGGTGGAGATTTGAATTGATTTTTTAAGATCCATAAAATAAATTTTTGATAACTTTAAAATATTAACATAAACTAATTTTCTTCGACTGAAATAGCCCCAACTGGACAAGCACCAATGGCGTTATTAACATCTTCATCGATAGGATGTTCTCCTGGTTTAACTGTAGCTTTATAGGTGTTGGTGTCTAACTCAAAGACTTTAGGACAGATTAAAGGGCAAGTATTGCAACCAATACATTTGTTTTGATCGACGACGATTTTTTTGGTCATGAAATGATTATAACAAAGCTTAAAGAGAGTGAAGACTATCTAAAAATTGACCGGCTTTAATCATGGCGTTTAAAACTAAGAAAATTCGATTTTCGGCTTCTTCGCGATCGATTTTCTTTAAATTCTTTGGAAAATAGTGAAATAATTCATTGCGACCAAATTTCCAAGCATTCCATAAAATTTCAGCTAATTCTTCTCCGTGTTCATCTAAATCAGCCAATTTTTGAAAAATTGAAAAACGTTTAAAACGAAGTGAAGGATTGAGAGTTTTACCGACTCGAAAGCGATCGCTTTCATAGGAATAACGATCAATTAATTTAATTTCTAAAAAAAAGTCTTTTAGAAAACCTTCATAGGCTTTGGCAACCGGAGAAACTAAAAAAGAATAATCACTAATGTGATCGAAAGATTGGAGTCTTTTTAAGACTGTTTCCACATCTTCGATGAGTAACATTTGGTGTTGATTTAAGTAAGGCTTGGTGGCTTTAAAAATTTGAGGGGAAAGCTGGCTCATAGAAATGATCGGAGTAATAGATAGCTAAAAACTAGATTTAAAATAGCGACGATTCCTAAATAATAAGATAGATAATTTACCGAGAGCTGGCTTTCTTCTCTGGCAAAAAGCCAATCTTGAAGATGGATTTTATCGTGAAGATAATCGTGATATTCGTCAACAAATAGATGGATATTGAGAGCTAACAAAAAAGATTTAGCAAAAATATTAGTTGAGCTGGTAAATACAAAAAAAGAAATTAGTAAGAGAACGATTTGAAAAAAGAAGTGATGAAAAATGAGACTGGTGTGATTCTTGTGAGTGGTTTCAAGGAGTTTTAATAAGGATCCAAAATCTTTTTTTTGAAGTGCTACTTGAGCTAGTCGGCTTTCTTCTAAATTTGGACGAAGATATAACCAATAAATAAGGTGATCTAAATCGAGAGCAAAAGATCCCCATAAAAATCCAAAAAATAAATAAACAAATTGGTACCAGGGAGTTTTGGTGATGAACCAACTAACAGAAATGAGAATAAAAATGACAAATAATGGTGATAGATGAAGTTTTAATTCTTTTTCCACTAATTAAATATAGCAGAAAAAACTACTCGTATCTTAAGGCTTCTATTGGAGAAAGTTTGGAAGCTTTTCTAGCTGGAGCTACTCCAAAGATAACTCCGACTAGTGAAGAAACTCCAAAAGCGAGAATAATTGAACCGGGAGTAATTTGGGCTGGAAAAAATTGATTGATAGCTAGTGTGCCTAAGGCCCCGAGGACTACTCCAATAAAACCACCAAGAGCAGAAAGAATAATGGCTTCAATTAAAAACTGGACTAGTATAGCTCGAGGATAAGCACCAATAGCTTTTCTCAAACCGATCTCTTTGGTTCTTTCGGAAACAGTAACCAACATAATGTTCATAATACCGATGCCGCCGACGACTAAGGAAATAGCGGCAATACCAGTTAGGGCAATAGTTAAAGTGCCAATGATTGAATTAATACTGGAGAGTAGTTGAGAGGAATCGAAAACTGAAAAAGTATCTTTTTCGTAACGATCGAGAAGTAGTTTTTCTAGGTCGGTTTTGGTTTTATTGATTAAAGATTTGTCTTTGATTTTGACTTGAATAGTATTAATGTCTGAATTACCGGTAATATTTTGAACAGTGCCAATGGTGGTGTAAATATGATCATCGAGGCTGGGGCCACCAAAAGTGCTTCCTTTTTTATCAACTACCCCAATAACTTTAAGATTTTTACCTTTGACAATAATTTTTTTACCAAGAGGGTTAACCGACCCAAAAAGATCTTGAGCAATTTTGTTTCCCAAAACAGCGACCTTACTATTTTTGTCGGTTTCTTCTTGGGTAAACCAGCGACCATTAGTTTCTTTTGGGACAGAATTATTAGCAGGACCATATTCGGGAGTGGTGCCGATTAAGCTTCGACCTTTTTTGATTTTGTCTCCGGCTTTGACATCGACTGCTAGCTGGGTAGAGGGAATAACTAAATCATTTTTAAATTGACGAGAGATTTTTGAAATATCTTTGTCGTCGAAAGTAAGAGTAACAAAAGATTCGGTGTTGCTAAAACCACCCTCATCATTGAAAACCTTACCAGGAACAATGTAAACCACGTTAGATCCTAAGCTTTCGAATTGGTCGGAAACATATTTTTTTAAACCGTTACCAATTGAAGTTAAAAGAATTACTGAGGTGACACCGATAATAATTCCCAACGATGTTAATAGAGTTCTACCCTTATTTTTGGCAATTGAACGAACTGATGATTTGATTAAATCTGAAGGGCTTGGCTTAATCATTGAGTTTTGGAAATTGATATTTTGCCATCTTTGATAACGACGACTCTTTGGGCTTGAGCGGCTAATTCTTGATCGTGGGTGACAAAAACAATGGTTCTCCCCTCTTCTTGATTTAATTTATGGAAAAATTCCATGACATCTTTTCCAGATTTAGAATCAAGGTTACCAGTTGGTTCGTCGGCTAAGATAATTTTAGGATTATTAATTAATGCTCGGGCAATGGCGACTCGTTGTTGTTGACCACCGGATAGTTGGGCGGGAGTGTTTTTCAATTTAGTGTCTAATCCGACCTTGGTTAGCATTTTAACCCCCATCTCGTGATGAAGCGATTTATCGACATCTGAATAGAGTAGAGGTAGTAAAACATTCTCGAGAGCAGAAGTTTTAGGCAAAAGATTGAATTGTTGAAAGACAAATCCGAGAGTGACGTTTCGAATTTGAGCCATTTCGTGTTCTTTAAGCCTAGAAATGTCTCTACCTTCGAGTAATACTTGGCCAGAGGTTGGAGAATCAAGCAATCCAATAATATGCATTAAAGTAGATTTTCCGGAACCAGATGGACCAGTAATAGAAACAAATTCACCTTGATAGATTTTTAGATCAACACCATTGAGAGCGTTAAAACTAGTATTACCAGAACGGTAAGTTTTAACAATGTTTTGTAATTCCAAAACAACTGGTCGATGTTTATTTTCTGATGATGACTTGGTCATTGGAAGTTAAGCCGTCTGTAATTTGAATATAATCATCAGTTTCAATTCCGGTGGTAACGAATTTTTTGACTAAAACATTGTTATTGTCTTTTTGGTATACAAAAGATTTTCCATCGACATCTTGGTTGACAGCTGTTACTGGTAAGCTAAGGGCAGAAGAATCTTGTTTTAATTTAATAGTGGCATCGCCGTTCATGCCAAGACGATATTTTAAATCTTGATTATCTAAGTCGAGTTTGAATCTGACTTCATAGACAGTGGAAGATTGGCCAGAAATAGGTGAAAAACTAATATAAGAAATTTCAGAATCTACTAATGAATCTGGATAAGAGTCGATTTTAATTTGAGTAGCTTGACCTAAAGATATTTTGGTAACATCTTCTTCGTCGATTTCAGAACGAAAATATAAACTTTCAGGATCAATAATATAAATACCGGCAGTGGCGGGCGTGATATTGATTCCGGGATTTGGTTGTTCAACATTAACCACAATACCATTAATTGGGCTCCAGATATTAGCGTATTTAATGGCTAAATCTGCTAGTTCATAAGAAATGACAGAGTTATTTAAACCGTTTTGAGAACGATCAAGAATTCGGCGCATTTCATCGGTGAGAGTTAAACTTTCTTTGGGTGATTTATATTCATCTTGAGAATCTTGAAAAGTAGAAAGTTGTGATTTGTAATCATTAAATTCTTTGGCTAAAGATTTTTTAAGTTCAGTTTTATCGAGTGAAGCAATGGTTTGCCATTTTTTAACATGATCACCGGTTTTTACGCCTACCCAAGCCAAACGGCCAGAGGTTTGAAAGCGAACCTCAGATTTAGATTCGGCATCAATTTTACCAGCCAGAACGATGTTTTGAGTTAAATCTCGAATTTCTGGTTTGACAATTTCATCTTTTTTGGGTGAAAAAGACTCAACTTCTTTACTATTAGCAGATTGGCGATTCTTAAAGAAGAAAAAACCAATTACCAAAAGGATAATGATACCGAGCAAATAATATTTTTTATTTTTTAGAAAGTTTGCCATAAACGGCTGATTTTACTCTTTTTTTGCTTTTTCTTCAAGATTAATCTGTTTTAATTTCCACATAAATAAACGATATGGTGATCGAATATGCCTGGGAAGTTGGTCTTTTACAAAGTAGCGTGCTTTCTCAAGGATGGGGCGAGGAGTGTTTTTGGCTAAACGAATAAACAAAGCTCGATGTTTCCAATCGTCTAGTTCTTTGGCTAATTCGAGCCCGTAAGCTTGATGTTCGGATTTGACATATTTCTGGCGTTTAGCGAGAGTTTCTTTAAAAAGTTGAAGTGATTCGCTAATCGAAGTTGGCTTAGTTGATTTCATATAGACTGTTTTTATTATAGACTTAAATATGATCTGGTGGATATTAATCTGCTTATTTTTGGGAAAAACATCTTCGGCTTTGGCGGCTGATATTTCTGAAGTGTCGGTAAGATTGAATCGGAGCCAAGTTGGTACTAGTCCCCTTCCCTTGATAATCAAAATAAAAACTGGCAATGATGATTTGGAAAATAAATTAAGAATTACAGCGGCTGATGGTTATGTATTATCGAACATAGCTATCGATTCTGATGATTTTACTTTAGATAAAGTAGAAAATGGTCAAATATTTTTAAATTCATTGGATTTAAATAAAAATAATGAATATCAAATAAAAATCACCCAAGGACTGAGTAATAATCCATTAGTGGTAAATGAGATGTTGAATAAATGGAAAATAGCTACAATGAATAACTCACAGGTTTTGGGTGAAAAAGAAGTTAAGGCGACAGTTGTTAGTAATGATCAAATTGTAGTGACTGGCAAAGTTGGAGCGAAGAGTGATGATTTTGAACTAGAGGCAGACAAATCGGTAGAAGAAGCTATCCAAAATCAAGAAGTGGGAATTACGATTAATTTTAAATCGAATTTAAACTATACGGCTCGACCGATAAAGATTGAAGCAGAATGGAGTTTGGGAACAATCCAAGGAAGCCCAATACCATCGGTTGAAGTGGTGAACTATTTGGCTAATAGTGCCAATAGTTATCGAGGAGCGGTGCCAATAATCGATTTGATTAATCGAAAAATTACTTGGAATATATCTTCGATCGAAGCTGGAAGTGATAATAATCTGTATTTTAAATTAAAAACAAATCAAAATTACACTGGAGCAAATAAGGTGATTACAGATTTAAAGATCTCGATGGTGGCAATGGAAACAGCGTTGTTGGTTGATGATCTAAAGATAAATTATTCATATTATCAAAATAACGAAATTACTCCCACTTCTATCCCTACATCTGGCCAAACAACGGCAACAGCAACTCCAACTACAGTGCCGGTGGTGAAGCCAATCGAAACGACAATTAAAAAAATTGAGATTATAGGACTAGATCCCAAGAAAATGACAGTAATGGTAGAAGGAAATCAGGAAGTGGCTGGAGTAAAAATAAAATTGGGTGAAAGTATTGGCAAACTTAATCAAAGTATTACTTCAATTAATGGTACTAGTTTACAAAAAATTAAATTTGATAATTTAAAAGAAGGAACAGATTATTACTTTGTAGTTGAAATTACTGGTAAAAATGGAGAAATTGTTAGTTCAGATATTTATACTTTTTCAACTCCTGAAAAAAATAGTGGTATTGGAGCCAATAAAGAATCGGTGGTTGTTTTGAGCCAAGAAGGAATAGTTTCGAAGGATGGTTTAATGGTTTTGCCTAAAGACTTACCATATACATTGAAAATTGATTTAAAGAAAGTTGAAGGGGTGAAAGAGGTTAAGCTGTTGGTTAGGAAAAAAGATGTTTTGGGGATTAACTCAGTTATGGCAGCTGAGCCAAATACGGTTGAAAATGAAATGTCATGGATCGAAGGAAATGGTTTTGAATGCCAACTAAAATCGCCCAAAGAGACTGGTTATTATGAAGTGTATTTAAGAATAAAAGATGTTTTGGGAAATATTGTAGAAGAGAAGGTGGCGGATTTAAAAGTTCTTGAACCGGTAGTGGTGACGGCTGAAAATGGCCGACCGATTGAAGCTGCTGAGATTTTAATATATCGATTTGATCAAAATAAAAAAATTTATCAAAAAATCCCTTCGACTTTTCAGGGAATTACTAATCCAGTAGTAACTGATTTTGAAGGTAAAGTTAGAATTGCTTTACCTAAAGGAAAATATCGATTTGAAATTAGTAGTTTGGGTTATATAACTAAAACAGTCGATTTTGATTTGGGGATTGGAGAAAACGAAGGCTGGCCAGAAATGGTATTAACTGCTAAAAAAGGAGTTGATTTAATTTCATTTGGAAAGGATTACCACAATACAATTAGCCGGCTTTGGCGATATAACCAATCTTACTGGGAGGAAACGGCTAAATCAGAAAAAGTAAAAAGAATTATTTGGACAATTAATTGGTTTTGTCTGGGAGCATTGATAATTGAATTAATTGCTAAGAAAAATAAAATTGAGTGGTGGCAAATTGTTGGTTGGTATTGGCCTAAAAAATATTTAGGTAGAGTTGTTGATGAAAAAACTAAAAAAGGAATTGGTGGAGTTAAGGTAGCGATTTTTGATGATAAAAATAAAATTGAAACAGTAAGCTATACCGATGCTTTGGGAAGATTCAATTTTAATTTAGTGGACAAAAAAAGCTATCGATTAATAATTGATTCTTATAAAATTTTAGATGATCGGATTAGAAATTATTCAAGACAGGCAATTGAAATGGGAAAAATTATCATTGAAACCGAGTTGGCAAAAAAACAACCAATTAGACTATTAAGAATTGAAGAAATATTAGTTAGTTGTTTATTGTTAATTAATTTTTTAGTGTCGTTATCAATTGTAGTGTCAGTGCAGACACTAAGAGCAGGATTATTGTTTATGTTGTCTTTGGCAATATTTTGTTTGAGAATGTATATAGTAAAAAATGAAAGCAAAATTTAAATTCTTATTATTTTTAAGTTTTTTAGCTTTTCCGGCTGGTGGTCAGTATAAATTGGATGGCTATAATTTTGGTGGCGGTGGAAGTAATGAAGTGGGATCGTCTAATTATTACTTACAAAGTAGAGTTGGTGGAATTAATGATGGAATGATGGCGGGATTGGCTTTTGAAAGACAAGCTAATGTGCCCAAATCCCCGACTGTTTATAACGATGGTAGTTATTATAATCAGTTGAAAATTACTTTGGATAGTTCGAGTAATCCAAGCGATACTAAGTTTGCAATTGCGGTAAGTAAGGATAATTTTTTAACAACAAAATATGTAAATTATGCAGATAATACCTTGGGCGATACCTTGGCAATGACTAGCTATCGTAGCTATAGCGATTGGGGTGGAAGCAATGGTTTTATGTTGGTGGGGCTGGATGCTGGAACAACTTATGTTGTTAAGGTTAAAGCGATGCAAGGTAAATATAGTGAGACTCAATATGGTCCGGCGGCAAGTGGATCAACGGTAATATCGGCATTAACTTTTGATATTGATGTAGCCGAAACTGATAGTGAAACTGGTTCTCCTTATCAAATTAGTTTGGGAGATTTAATTCCAGGGTCGATCTATTCGAGTAATCAAAAGGTGTGGGTTGATTTTGAGACAAATACGAGTAATGGTGGCAATGTTTATATTTATGGAACTAATGGCGGTTTGTTTAGTGTAACTGCCAATGCAAGTATTGGCACTACGACAGCTGATTTGTCGGTGATAAGTAATGGCTTTGGAGTTCAAGCGGTAAATGCAACTCAAACAAGTGGTGGTCCTTTTAATATTAGTAGTTTATATAACGGTGGTGGTGAAGTGGTTGGTTTAACGGATAATGTAGTAAGAACTATTTTTTCATCGAGCGGAGCAATTTCTGGTGGAAGGGCTTCATTTGTGGTTAAGGCAAAGTCGGACAATTCGATTCCGGCGGCCAACGATTATAGTGAAACATTGGTAGTTGTGGCCAGTGCTAATTATTAGTCTACTTGACTTTGTTTTTATAAACCTTCATATTAGTATTTATGAAAAAGTATTTTAAAAATTTGTTGGAAATATCACTATCTTTGTTTTTGGTGGTATTGTTGGGGAATTTTGTGATTAAACCAGTATTTTCGGCTCAATTTAGTCGGACAATTGTTCGTTTTGACCGAATGAAGATAAATACTAACTCGACGATGTTTGTGTCGATTGTACCTGCAGGGACTGGAACTGAAGCCAAAATAAAAATAGTATTTGGAGCGGGAGTAACGGTACCAGGAACACCAACGATTACAGTAACTGGCTTGCCATCGGGAACAACTGAATTGCCGGGTACGTTAACAGCTGTTGGTTCGGGATCTTCGATTGTGATTAGTGGCGTAAATGATTTATCGATAGGAACTACTTATGGTTTTAATATTAGTAATGGGGTAACCACGCCATCGTCGGCCGGCTCAATTTTAAACACGGTTTCAACTTTAAATTCTGGTGATGTGGTAATTGATAGTGCTCAGGTATCGAGCCGATTTATTACTGATGATCAAATTGTGATTACTGCTAACGTACCACCAACATTTACTTTTGCATTATCAGGAAATACTGATGCTTTTGTGAGTGATTTGATAGGAACAACAGTGGTGTCTACTCAAGGTCGAACAGTATCGGTAACAACCAATGCAGCCAAAGGTTGGATTGGGTGGGTTAAAAGTGCTAACCAAGCTTTAAGCTCGGTTACTTCTTTAGAAAACATTGGAACTTCTGGTACGGTTGATGGATCACCTAGTACTTGCGTTAACGGAATTGATTGTTATCTTTTAGATGCTGATTTAACAACTTCAGGAGTTGGTTCAGGATCGTTGAGTATTAGTGGAGAATATAATGGCTTAACAACCGCTTCTGGGGGTACATTGTCAAATCAGTTCCAGCCTTTTGCTACTAGAACCGGAAAGACTGATGGTGATGTGATTACCTTGATTGCTCGAGCTTCAATAGTGGCTACCAAGGCAGCAGCAGCAGACTACACTGATACATTGACGGTAATTGGTGCCGGAGTGTTTTAATGATCAATGAAAAAACTATTTTTTAGTTGGTTAATTTTTTTTGGGTGTTCGGTACCAGTTTTGGCTGAGTCAGGTTTAACTCTAGTTACTTCTCCTTTACCAATTAATTTAGTAGCTGCTCCGGGGTCGTCGGTATCGGCCGAAATAAAAATTAAAAATGGCGGTAAGGATACGGAAAAGTTGAAAGTTGGTTTGATGAAGTTTTCGGCTTATAACCAAGATGGACAACCGAGATTATTTGATCGAGAGAAAGGTGATGATTATTTTGATTGGGTAAGTTTTTCAGAAAATAAATTTGAATTGGAATCGAATGAGTGGAAAACGATAGAAATGAAAATAGAAGTTCCAGATGATGCGGCTTTTGGTTATTACTATGCGGTAGTTTTTTCTCGAGATGAAGAATATATTCCCGATGGAAATAAGACGACAAAAATTGTGGGAGCAACAGCTTGTTTGGTGTTATTGGAGGTGAGGGTTGATCGGGCAATTCGTGAAATTGAAATTGAAGAATTTATGGCTGATAAAAAGGTATATGAATTTTTGCCAACAAATTTTTTAATAAAATTAAAAAATAAAGGTAATGTTCATGTAGCCCCTAGAGGCAATATTTTTATTACTGATTCAAAAGGGAAAGATGTGTCGGTTATTGAAGTCAATGAGTTTCGAGGCAATATTTTGCCCCAATCAATTCGTAATTTTGAAACTAACTGGACAGATGGTTTTCCACGGTACGAGAATAAAAAATTAAAATGGGATTTTACTAAAATAAACAAATTGAGAATCGGAAAATACAAAGCTAGTATGCTTTTGGCTTATGATGATGGTAAAAGGGATGTTCCAATTGAGGCGGTTTTAAGTTTTTGGGTAATCCCCTATCGGATTATTGGTGGAATTGTTGTCGTTTCTAGTTTAATTTTAGTAGGATTATCAAGCCTAATTATTTCAATTATCAAGATATTTAAAAAATGATATTTTGGCTATTAGTTTTATTTTTTGGGTTTCACAAACCAGTTTTGGCTGAAGAGATGGTAAAGTTGTCGCCGGCAATTACTGAAGTAATAATTGAAGAAAAAGATAATCAAAAAGAGATTGAATATTGGTTGGAAAATTATTCGGAGGATGACTTGAGTTATAAGTTGAAACTGGTGGATTTTGAGGGGTTAAATGAAACAGTTGGGGTAGCATTTATTGGGCTAAGTAAAAATCAAGTTGAACGAAAATATGGATTAGCTTCATGGATGTCGGTAAGTAGTGATCAGATTGTGGTACCGGCAAAAAGCAAGACCAAATTTAAAGTTTTAATTAGTAATAAAGAATCGTTGTCTCCTGGAGGCCATTATGCTGGAGTTATTTTGGAAAGTAATCAACAAAATGAAAAAGATTTAGGGTTTAAACAGGTATTTAGTAGTTTGATTTTGCTAAAGAAAAGAGGTGGAGAAATTGTTAGTTGGAAATTAAAAGATTTGAATTTTAAAAATAATTATTGGGAAATACCAAGTGAAGTGTTGATTAATTTTCAAAATAGTGGCAATGTTCATGTGGTACCTAGAGGAAAAATTGAAATTACTGATAGTTTTGGTAGAGTAGTTGCTAATGGTTTAATTAATCGAGAGTCGGGTTTTGTTTTACCAGAAACAATAAAGACTGTTAAGACCGAAATAGTGAGAAATAAAAAAATAGTGATGATTGGCAAAATGAAAATGGTGATTAATTATCGAATTGAAGATGAAGAAAGTTGGCAAAAAATTGAAAAAAATTGGTGGTATGTTGATGGAAAAATACTATTATTTTTATTTTTGATACCAATTGTATTACTTATTATAAAACCTAAGAAACACTAAAATTAATTGATGTGAAAAATTTGAAACTACTAATATTGGTGGTAGGGTTGTTTTTGGCCAGTATTGGAGGCGTGGTGGCAGCTAATGGCGTAAATGAACAATTAAATTTTCAAGGTAAGTTGGTTAATGTTGATGGGACCAATATTAGTGATGGTAACTATGACGTTACTTTTAAATTGTGGGATGCTTTGAGCGCTGGAAATTCATTGTGGACTGAAGTTTGGAATAGTGGCACTACTCAAGTAAGTACAGTAAATGGAATATTTTCAGTAAATTTGGGAACATATACTACTTTTTCAACAACAACTTTTGATTCAGATTCAATATATTTATCGATAAAAGTTGGCGCTGATAGCGAAATGGCTCCGAGAATTAGAATGACTTCGGTCCCCTACTCGATGTTAGCCAAAAAAGTAGAAGGGTTAACCTTGGGGAATTATGCGATTGAATTTACAACTACTGGAATAACCTCGTTAACTTTGCCAACTACTGGAACTTTGGCAACTTTGAATGGTAGTGAAACTTTTTATAATAAAACTATTGGTAGCGAAACAGCCGGGCAATCTGGTTTGAGGTTTAGTCAAATAAGTAGTAATACGTCGGCAGTTACGGGTAATAATGGTAAGGTGTTGGCACTAGATAGTAGCGGAAATGTGATTGTGGTAACTGACGCTACTGGATCTGGATCGTTACCAAGTGGAACAGCGAACGGGCAAACGATTAGATTTGATGGTGCCAGTTGGGTAGTATCGGATTTTGTAAATAACACTGGGTCTAAGTTAGGTTTGGGTGTGGCTGATCCGGGAGCGTTGTTAGAGGTAGGCAGTTCAACTAGCGATATTGTAAAGACAACTAGTTATTTGGGGGGAAGTTTGGCTTTTACAAATACTGGCTATACGATGGTTAATGTTGGAACCACTAATAATATGATTTCGATTAGTGATGGTGAGATTCCTAATAATGGTTTGGGAACTTTTTCGACGACATCAATTGGAACATCGATAACAGTAAATGCTGGCGGCCAAGTGTTATTACGAGATGATGGTCAATATATGGTTTTGGGTGGTGGATCGTCGTTTGCTTCGGTGTGGTCGGGAGTGGGTAATACTATGGCTAGAGTAACTGTAGCTTTGGGAACGACTACACCAGGAACAGGAATGTTGGCATTAAAAAGAATTGACGGTCGGTATTTTTTAATTCATGGAAATAATTCTGGTTATGCTTCAGTGTTTGAACCAAATGGAACTTTGGCGGCAACAGCGGCAACAGTTTGCGGTGGAGCGACAATTGCAGTTGGGGCGGGAACAAATGCAATTCAAAGACCAGACGGGAGATATGCTGTATTTTGTGGTAATACTTCAAACTGGGGGTTGTATGACAGTAGTGTGGGTACTACTGGAATTTATTT
>JAKQJL010000007.1 GCA_029561175.1 bacterium | reverse complement strand
ACCACAAAATTCTGTGGATTGACAAAGACCCCAGCCACATTCATTAGTGCAAGAACTGGTGCCGACGTATCCATTAACATCAGTACAAGAAATTGGTGCGTCATTATCACATATTTCTGTTGTTTGATTAATTAAACTATCTCCGCAATAAGGAATATATTCTAAAGTACAACTTGAAGTGCATTGATAATGTTCATTAACTCCATCTGTGTTGTCACATTCTTCAGTGCCGTTTTTAACTCCATCGCCACAGGTTTCTCCTGTTACACATTCATTCCAAGCACTGCAAGTTTGATTACAACTTTGAGTTCCAGTTAAACCAGTTTCAGAAGTACAAGGTTGCGTAGTATCCAGTTCACAAACTTCATTGGTATCTAAAATTTGATTACCACAGATTGGTAGATAGTTAGCAAAATCTATATTAACTATACCGTTATGATCAACTAAAGAAATTTGCTGAGAGCCAGTGCTGGGATAAGTTTGTTGCCAACCAGCTTGCACTGTTTCAGTAATAGTATAAGTACTATCTGGTAAACCTGAAAAAGCATAACAACCATCAGCAGAAGTTTGTGTTTGATTAATTGTGCCATTAGTTAAAGTAATATTCCAATTACTTAAAGTTGGCTCGCCAGAATCTATAATCCCATTATTATTTTGATCATTATAAACACAACCAGCAATGGAACCATATTCACTACAAATTTGAGTAGCAATGGAATTATAAATTGTTTCTAAATCAGCTTGATTAGCAGAATGATAATAAGATGCCCCAGTGGTCGCGGCGATATTTTGTAACATGGTTTCATTTATTTCACCATCGTTACCAAGCCCAATAGTAAAAATTTTATAACCCAAAGTCGCGGCTACAGTGGCTTGATTTTCCGCATAAGTAACATCAGCGGTAAATTCTCCATAACCCGGGCCTGCTGGTTTATTAGCCATGCCATCTGTTAAAAGAATCATGACACGGTTGGCTTGAGGATTAGAGCGAGCTGATTTTAATTCATCAACTCCCAATTTAATAGCATCGCCAATATTAGTAGCTCCGCCAGTTATTAAATTATTAATAGCCGTTTGTGTATCTGAATGTATATCAGATAAACCTTTATCTAAAGTTGCACTAGTGGCATAAGAAATTAAAGCTGACTGATCATTATTACCCATTAAACTAACAAAACTATTAGCCGCAGATTTGGCTGCAGTAATTTTTTTAGGATCAATGGCTAAATAGACAGATTCGTGTGGAGCAGATTGGTTTCTAGCATTACACCAAGTTTCACTTTCATTATAAGTTATGGTTTTTACCCATTCATAACCTTCGCTACAAGACGGTTTGTTTTTACAAACCAATTGCCACCAGTCACATCTAGATGTGTAATCCATACTGCCAGAGCGATCAATAATCAAAACCACATCAACTGCCACCGGACACATATTTTCTGTTTCAGCCACAGTATTTATTGGTAAAGCCACCAAAAAAAGACTACTTAAAATCATGGGCAGGATTAAAAACAGTCCGTTAACAGTTGACAACTTTTTAAGCATTAATTTTTTATGTTTTTTAAATAAACGTTTAATTTTACTTTGCTTTTTATACATAGAAATTAAAATTAAAATATAAAATTATATAATACCACTGGCCAATTAGTTGTCGGATTTTTTACGAGCTTTTCTTTTAAGGCTGACCACAATTATAGCTATAAGCACTATTAAAATTAAAATACCAATAATTGTTTTAACTAAATTGCTTTTGGCAAACATAGCTCCCAGCACTATACCAGAATTACCAATAGAAAAACTAAAATTTTTAACTGCCATAGATTCTGTGCCGCGCATAAAAGTTAATTCTGCCAAATAAGCGCCTTTAGCCAAACCATCAGTAGAAATTTTTAGAGCTGGAATTTCATGCAAAGACATAGAACGCACAGCTGCTTCACCTTCTGGATAGGGATAAATGACATTATAAAAAGTTTTTTCATCTTGTTTAATCTTAAATTGAATTGAGGGTGTTAAACTGATGTTGCTTTGATTATCATAAATAATTCTAACACTGATTGGTTCTTTGCTTTTAAAATCAAATTTTTCTGGAATAACCGAAACATCCAGAACAATAACTTCTTTATCACTAACTGTAATTTCTACAGAACGGCTAATTTTTTGGGCCACAGTTGAAGAAGAATCATCATTTTTGCTAGTAGCTTGATCTGGATTATAAACTACAGAAATTTCCCCAGTGTAAGTACCGTTAGCAGCATCACTAGGAATTTTAAACAAAGCCGCCACATCTAAATATTGTCCAGCTTCTATAAAAGTTTCTGTAATGGGATTTTTAAATTCTAAATCATCTTTTTTGTAAAAACTGACCCAAGAGGCAATCTGACCTTCAGCCACTATACCAATCATGGTTTGTTTTTTTTCAGAATTTAATAAAGTCAAAGTAGAGACTATTTCTTGACCTCTAATGCCTTCTGGCACCACAATGGGTTCGGTAATTTGACCAATAGCTTGACCAAAAGTAGGAAAAACCAAGAGAAAGGTTAAGGTTAATAAAGCGAAAGTTAGTTTTTTCATATAGTTAAAGTTTAGCCCAGGTTGGCTAAGACTGGTTAGTTATGAGATATTTAGTTGGCTTAATCTTAAACCCTTAATAAAACTTGTCAAGTGTTTTCTGCTAGGCCAAAACAAATAACAGAAAATCAAAAAATAATCAAGATTTTGATTGCTTAAATCTATTTTTTATATTATTTATAAAACCTCTGGCTCTGGCTCAACAATTATTGGTGTTGGCTCTTGAATTTCCTCAATTGGTTCAGATTCAATATTTTCTGTATTTAAACAAATTGGCGCCTTTTCTGCTGGAATAATTTCTTGAGTATTTTCTATAAGAATTTCTAAAATTTCCTCACTATTCGGCGCCTCGCTTGTTTCTTTGGGCAATTCTAATTCTGATAAAGTTGACGGCAATTCTAAAAAATCACTTTCTAAATTTTCTTCGGCTTCTATCTCTTCTATGTTTTCTGTTAATTCTGCCTCTGCTATCTCTGGCTCTATTAGAGGTGTAAACTCTAAAGGTTCATCAGAAATATTTGATTCTGCAATTGGTATTAAGGTCATGTTTTCATTTTCAATTAATTCTGGCGTCTCCACATTTTCTTGAATCTCGTTTTCTACTCCTTCAGTCTCATCTGTTTCTAAAGTTATGGGGTTAACTGGTTCTTCTAATAAATCATGAGTTTTTAGCCAGGCCAATTCTTCTAGCGTTAATAAATCATATTCAATGGGCGGACAATAATCAGCATCCGAAGTGTCCACGCCACAAATTTCTCCGTTGCTATAACGCGCCACCAGTTTAATGCGCGCTTTGGCAGAGGCAACCCAATATGTATTATTTTCTAACATTAATGATACGCGCCAAAAATATTGGCCCAAATTTGGCGCGCCTGTTTTAATTAAGCCCCAGCTTTGACCGCTATCATTAGAATAATAAATATCAATTTTTAAATCTTCATCATACCCAATTGGGTTATTAGTTTCCCAACCAATTTCATGAGTGCGGCCTACCCACCAAACTTCTCCACCATTGGGATAGCTAACTTGAATGCATTCTGCCCCACCAGATCCAGAAGAATTTTCCACCCTGCCAGTAACTATTTCTTCGTCAGAAAATCCACTCTCAGAATCATAATTTTCCTCATCAGTTTGCCAAGCTTGAAAGGTGAATTTAAAATTGCAAGTTTGCTCAGTTGGGTAGTTAAGCGGACTAGTAATTTTAAATTGCCAAGAATCAAAAAGGTCAGATATTGTTGTGGCCGTGGCTGTAAAATTTTGTAAATAATTACTATAAAAAACCAAATCAGAAGAAGTGGCATTTAAAATTAAATTATTACAAAAGTCAATATCATCTGTCTCAATTTTAAAGCTATATTGAAAAGGCAAATTACCGGCTTGAGCCAAATGGAGTTCAAATTCTTGATCTAAAAAAATTTGACCCAAATCATTGGTGTTTAAAGATAAATCCAAACTGCCAGCTGTTAAATCATTAAAAACCGCTTTTTCAGTATCGCGAAAAAAAGATAAAGTTTGACTAATAATACTCAAACTTAACCAACTTAAAACCATAATTAAAACCAAAATAGATAGTCTAGAAAATGGTTTTTGCCAAAGATTAATTTTTTTTAAGTTTTTCTTTTTTTTCATCTAGATTTTTATTTAATTTTTCAAGGCGTAATCTTTTTACTTCTTGAAAAATTTTTTTTATTTCATCGTAAACAATAATTAAAGCCGGTAAAATCACAATTAAAATAAAACCCCAAGGCTTTTTGGCTGTATCAATGGCGTAGCCGAGATAAGGCACAGTGAGGCAGACTCGACCAATAATTTCATTCGGCAGAATTTCATTGCGATCAGATCCTTTATTAGCATCGCCTTTGGTAACATAGTTTAGACCGCCGTTGACTAGATTTTTTTCCTGAATGCGATGGGTAATGGAGGTCTCACCATAGCGAAAGGTGATAATGTCACCAACCGCGTAAGTTTCAGCTGGCCGAGAAACTACCAAACTGCCGGTTTTGATGGCCGGTTCCATAGAACCTGATTTAACCACGAGAACTTTATAGTTGCCCGTAATAGGGAAAATGGAAATCACTAAAAGTAGCGCGATCAAAATAATAAAAACGAGAAAAGCATTGTAAATGATTTTGAAAACAGACATAATTTAAAAGTAATATTTATGTTCAAGGTGAAAATTATTCAATAGTAAAATCGATATCTGAAGCCATCACCGCAGTCCAGTTACCAAAAGAATTTTGATGGAATGATTCTTCATTTAAAATAAATTTTAAATGATAATCGCGGGCAGGCAAGGTCAAAGTATTACAGGTTGCACGTTCAATTTGTCCATTGACGTCAGTCGCGTCGCAATACGGAAAGCCAGGAGGATCTATAGCGCCATCAAGATTTTGCAGTTGGCTATTATTAGAAGAGCCGCAAGTCCCACCACTGCACCATAAGACATGATAGCTATTATTAACAGTGACATTTTTGGTGACATTACCGCTGGCGTCAGCGGTGATATAATCCCAGACCAGATAGCCTTGGATGCATTTACTGCCGCCATGATAAATGGAATTGGCCAAATAATAAGCGTCATTGGCGGCTGGGGTGCTATTAATATTGGTGTTATCAGTTAGGTTCCACCAACGCCCCAAATAGCCG
>JAKQJL010000028.1 GCA_029561175.1 bacterium | reverse complement strand
ACCTTTGCTGTTGCAAAGTGAATCAGCCGAAGTACCATCACTATCTTTAGGATTACAACATTGTAAAAGATTTCCACTCAAAACTTCTTTACAACTCCCCCCACCTCCTCCATTTCCTGGAGTAGCAGTTGGATAAGGTACGCAAACACCTTCTTTATTACAATATTTATAAACACTATCAGCACAAGGTTTTGTGTTACTACACTCTGAAGTATTAGCAACACAAGTATCCCCAGCGCACATATTTCCCTCACAACACTTTCTTTGTCCACTTGCACATCCAGACCAAGATTCTGATATACAATTACCACCACCATTACCTGGAGTAACGGTTGGATAAGTCACACAAACACCTTTATCACAATATTTATCACTCGAACATTTTTTAGTCGTATTATTACACGCTAAAGTATTAGCAACACAAGTATCCCCAGCGCACATAGTTCCTTCACAACACTTTCTTTGTCCACTAGCGCATCCAGACCAAGATTCTGATATACAATTACCACTGCTTATTGGGGTTGGAGTAGGAGTTGAAGTAGGATTTGGATTAGTTCCTTTACACTTCGTAGTATCTGTTTGTATCTGACCTAAAACAGTTCCACATGAACCAGAACTACTTCCCCAATAACATTGACCACTATTAGTACCCCAATTACAACAACACGGAATTGGTTTAACAGTAGGAGGATTTGGATCTTTTCCACAATAATATGCTCCAATACTACTTTTATAATACTTGCTATCGCAACAAAAGCTACTACACTCAGGACCAGCACCATAAACAGAACCAACCCTACATTCAATACCTTGTGTTCCACAAGCAGGCTTTTCAGTACAAGCTTTATTACCATCTAAACATTCATAACCATCTGCGCACTTTCTTTCATCATAACCGGTCTTAGAACTATTGCAAATATAATTAGTATTGTTTTCACAGTATCTATCTCCCTTTTCAAGACATTTATTCTGGTTAGGATCATTTCCGCTACATTTAGCATTATCTGTCTGAATCTGTCCTAAAATAGTTCCGCATGAACCAGGGCCACTTCCCCAATAACATTGAGAAGAATTACCAATATTACAACAACATGGAATTGGTTTTACTGTTGTACTAGGTTTATTTCCACAATAGTAAAGACCAAGATTTCCTTGATAATATTTTCCGTCACAACACGAATCTTTACACTTTGGTAATGGATCTGGCATTGTTACTAAAGTACATTCCATATCCTGGTTAGCACAGGTAGAAGTTGTTGTTTTCAAACTACAAGATTTTTCTCCAGTTTTACATTCATAATTCGTAGCACAATTCGTGCTAGCCCATTCGCCATCAGTTCCACATTTTCTGAATCCAGTTTTATCAGCTAAACATTCAGTTGTTCCAACTGGTTTGTCGCCGCAGGTTCTTTCTGGTGGATCGGTTGGAGTTGAACAATCTTTAGTTCCATCAACCATTCCTCCGCAGCCATCACTACATTTATATCCTTCACAGGTACTTTTAGCACAAACCGTATTTGGCACACAAGATTTACAATAGCCATTAGCACATCCGCCAGTACAACTAACTACCATCCCCCATTTACCACTAGCCTGACAAACTCGATAACCAGTACCATAGCATTCTCTATCACCACCCTCACAATCCGGAACATACGCCAAATTTCGACTATCTTGATTTTGTTGAACTAGTTTCGTTGCTACTGGAACCGCTACCGCCATTAACAGCAATCCAACCAATAAAGGGATTTGAATCAAACCAAACTTGTTTTTTAAACTCATCTTTATCATAAAAAAGTAAACCACTTTCAAATTTCGTTTTCAATGTATCAAATGTTACCGCCATTACTTTATACTATTTTTTATGAAATCTAATAATCTGAAAAAGACCTTAATACTATTACTACTTCTTCCCGCTCTAGTTTTTGGTGTTAAAAAAATCTTAGATCTTCGCAAAGGCGCTAGCGGTGTTCCCGCCAACATTGTCGTCGACTCCTCTGCCCCACAAGGAAAAATACCCTCTAATCTATGGCAAAATCTTTCTCAAGGTGGTGAAGAACCACAAGATATGATCAAACCAGTTATCGGTCAAATTAGAACTCTTCAGCCAAAATTAATTCGAGTTGATCATCTTTTTGATTACTATCATGTTTATCAAGGACCTAATAATTACAATTTTTCTAAGCTCGACGGTGTTGTCCAATCAATTTTATTAACTGGTGCCAAACCCATGCTGTCAATTTCTTACACCACCGCTGATATGGCCGAAAATGGCCAAAACGCTGGTGCTCCCAAAGATTGGAATCAATGGTACCAACTAGTTAAAGCCACTGCCAATCGTTATTCCAATGAAAAAAATATTTCCGGTATTTATTATGAAGTTTGGAATGAACCCGATCTTTTTGGAGGTTGGCACTATGGCAAAAACCCTAATTATTCCACTCTTTACACTCAAACTGCCAAAGCCATTGTCGATGGAGCTGGCCAGACCAGCTATAAAATTGGTGGTCCAGCCATTACTGCCTATTATGCCAATTGGATTAAGGCTCTTTTTAAAACCGCTTCCCAAAATCGCTTACCTCTCGATTTTATTTCTTGGCATAAATACAGTAAAAATATTGATGATTATGAAACTGATTTTGACAATTTAAATAAAATTCTTTCCGATTATCCTCAGTATTTTAATATTGAACGAATCATTACTGAAGTTGGCCCCAACCCAGAGCCAGATCCCGCTTACGATAACGAATTTTCCGGAATTCACTTAATGGCCCTGTCTTCCAAAATGATTGGCAAAATTCATCGTTTATTTACCTTTGAACCAGTCGATGGCCCCACTTCCCGCTCCGATAAATCATCTGGCTGGGGCTTAATTACTCATCCCTCAAAAGGCCAAAAACCCAAACCACGTTATTACGCCATCGACATGCTTAATCAGCTTCAAGGTCAGCTCCTCCCCTTAACTGGTAATGGTTCTTGGGTATCGGGAATTGCCTCCAAAAATCAAAATACTATTCAAGTACTTTTAGTAAATTACGACTCTCGCTCTACTCATGCCGAAACTTTCCCCCTTACTGTTCAAGGTCTTAAACCCGGTCAATACAAATTAACTACTTATCAATATTTAGGAAAAAGCTCATCTAAAACTATTTCTGTTACCACTAATTATCGTGAGAATCTTTTCTTGGATTCAAATTCGGCTGTCTTGGTTGAGCTCTCACCTCTATAGCTAATACTCCATGAGGATTTAAATCACAAACTTGATCTCCAGTTCTGAATATACCTCCCGTAGCCCCAAACTTACATTTACCAAACTTACAACCATCAATAACCATAACACCTACGAAGTTAGGACATATACGACATTCAAAAGTTGCCATATTACCTTCCCAAAACTCTTAACAAATCCCCAACTGTAATTAATAGAGTCATAGTTAATAAAAAGTACATCCCCAAGTTATTAACCACTGTTTCAAATTTTTGATTTACTCTTTTTCTAAAAATAAATTCATAAATCACAAAAATAATTCGGCCACCATCTAAGGCCGGAAATGGCAACACGTTAACCACCGCCAAGTTTACCGAAACAATTCCAAAAAAATGGATTAAAGCCAACATTCCCTGATTTTGTTTAATACTAGTCGTTGCCTGGTACATTCCAATTGGCCCAGCCACATCCTTTGGCATTTTTCCAGTAAACACTCCAGTAATCATTTTAGTCACCCCTTCAAATATAATTTTGCCCCAATAAAAAGCTTCTTTAAACCCAGCCCCAATACTTTTATTAAACTCATACCATTTAATTTTCTCCATCACCGTATTAGAAATCACCACCCCCATACTTCCTTCCCCTTCCGGTGGTTTCTCTCTAATTTCAATTTCCACTTCTCTTTGATTAACCATCATTTTCACTTTTTTACCTTTATTTTTATTAGCTTCATCAATTAGTTCCTGGCCTTTTTTAATTTCCATCCCATTAATACTATTGATAACTTCATCTTCTTTAATTCCAGCTTTTTCAGCTGGGCTATTTTTGGCTACCCCAATTACCATTACTCGATCAACTTCTTTGGGAACACCCATAATCCCGTAAACAACCGTAAAAATAGTTATCGCCAACACCATGTTCATCAGCACTCCACCCAAAACAATCAACGCTTTTTGCCAAGGATTTTTACTTAAAAAAGAATCTTTTTTATTTATTACTGTCTCGTCGGTCACATCTTCCCCAAACAATTTACAAAAACCGCCAATTGGTAACCAATTCAAACTCCAAATTGTTCCTTTCCATTTTTTACCAATAATTCTTGGTGGTAATCCCAATCCAAATTCTTCTACTTTTACTCCAGTAATTTTGGCCGCAAAAAAATGTCCAAATTCATGAACTAAAACCAATATCGACAATGCCACTACAAAAATTATTAGATCCATATTATCCCCTAATCTCCACTTCTTTTTTCTTAGAAATTTCTTCTAACTTATCAATATATTGATCAGTAATTTTTTGCAATTCAGTTTCATCTCTTTTAAATTCATCTTCAGTGATACTCTTCTCGTTTTTAGCGTCCATGATTTTTTTACGATAATCAGCCCGAGCATCGCGAACCATATTTCTGGCTCCTTCCAATTTTCTTCCCAAAAGTTTGATGTAATCTTCTCGTTGCTGAACCGTCAACATTGGTAAGCTCATTCTAATTATTTGGCCATCAACCGCTGGGGTTAATCCAATATTAGCCGCCTGTATTCCATTAGCAATTTCTCGAATTGCACCCACATCCCAAGGTTGAAAAGTTAAAGTTCGAGCATCTGGTACTCCAATTGTTCCCAATTCAATCAATCTCATTTTCTGGCCACCATAAACAGTCACCACCACGTTTTCAATTAAAGCACTTGTTGCTCTTCCAGTTCTCAACGAACCGATATCTACCAAAAAAATATCAATGATTTTACTCATTCTATTTGCGATATCGGTTGCGTTGATCATAGATTATTCTATCAGTTTAGATTTCAAATCTACAGATTCTTCCCAATTTGATATTTTCACCAAATTTCGAATTTAAAGCGGCAATCATATCTTTAATCTTGATACTGCCATCTTTAATGTATTCTTGTTCCAATAAAGCTTCTGGGTTTTCAGGATCCATGGCAGCCACCTGCAAACAAAGTTCTTTGGTTAAAGCCACAAAATCTTCATTTTTAGCTACAAAATCAGTTTCGCACAGCAACTCAACCATCACACCAATTTTACCTGTAGTGTGGGTATAAGTTGCCACTCTACCTTGATGAGTTTCTTTTTCAGCTCTTTTTTCAGCTTTTTTAAAACCTTGTTCTTTCAAAATTTGCTTGGCTTTGGTTTCATCACCTTCAGCTTGCTCTAAAGCCGCTTTAATTTCCATAATTCCCAAACCTAATTCTTCTCGTAGTTTTTTAACTGATTCAATTAATTTTTTTTGATCCATACTTTATAACTTTAAAAACTTTTAACTTTATGAACTATTTAACACCGGCAGCTTTAATAGCTCGGCCAATTTCTTCAACAATCAAGTTGATTGATTTAACATTGTCATCATTAGCAGGAATTGCTAAATCAACTTTACGAGGATCGGTATCAGTATCGGCAATTGCAATAGTTTTAACACCTTTCAATGTGGCCTCTTTGATAGCGGTTTTTTCAAAACCAGCATCAACGATGAAAACCATATCAAAAATTTTGTCCAAATGAGCCAAACCACCAATAATTCTTTCCAATCTTTTTACTTCTTTGTTTAAAATCGACAATTCTTTTTTAGTATTATCTTTGAATTTGTCTTTTTCTAAACCTTCTTTAATATCTAAAAATTTTCGAATATCTTTTCTAATTTGTTCCCAGTTGGTAATCGTTCCACCCAACCATCGATCGGTAACATAAGCTACACCAGCATCCATAGCTACTCGCTTAACCACTTCTCGAGCTTGTCTTTTGGTACCCACTAACACAATTTTTTTACCATTTCTTTTGGCGTTATAGATGTAGTTACAAGCTTTTTCTAAAGCGGCTAAAGTTTTTGTTAAATCCACAATTTGAATTCCATCTTTAGCTACATAAATATTTTCTTTAGCTCTAGGATTAGTTTTAGAAACTTTATGACCCAAATGGCATCCAGCTTCTAACAAATCTTTTAACCCTATAGTTAGGTTATATTTTTTATCTTCTTTTACTTGGGCAACTTTCGTTTCCACTTCTTGAGCACTTTGTTTATCTTTCTTTATCTCTTCGTTGATCTTTTTAATATTTTCTTTGTTGATATTTTTTTTAGCACCAACAACTAATGCTTTTTTTACCAAACTTTTTCCAGTTCGGTTGACAACTTTGTTTGCCATATTTTTTTTAGTTTTTATTATCTCATTTGGGCTGGTTTCCCCGCCAAAACTAATATAATTTAAATTAATTTTTAATCTTTGGATTATAACATTATTTTT
>JAKQJL010000027.1 GCA_029561175.1 bacterium | reverse complement strand
ACCCAATCTCTGTCGGCATTTATTGTCAAACCACCAGCTACCGCCAAGGCATCTACCAACCGCTGATTATTTCCCAAAGTATAAACCCCTGGTTTTAACACTTCTCCAGATACATCAAACGTTACTTCTTTATATACTTGTACCTCATTTTTAGTTACTACTTCCAGTTTTTTATCTTTCTCTTCAAAACTATTTTTAAAACTCATTCCAATCCCTAGAGCGATTAAAATTAATCCTGAAATTAGCATTCCATCCATCCAAGTTACTTTTTGTAACTTTTCATACATAACTCATTTTACAATATCTATTATACTGATAGTATGATTCCGTCGATTTTTTTATTATTAGCTTTCTTATGGTCAATTAGTCCGCTCAATTATTACACCGTTCAACTGATTGCTTTTTTAGCTATTATTTTTATCTTTCTAATTAAAAACTCCACCATTTCCCGTTATCTTTTAATTACTCTTACAGGTTTGATCATTTTCTCTTCCCACGGTCTTGCTTCTCCTTTCTTTTTTCTTTCATATTTTTTAATTTTTTACTTATCTTTTATCTATTCTCCTCTATCATCCTTTCTTTTTTCTCTTGCCTTTACTCTTTTACTTTCCAATACTCTTAGTTCATTCTATTCATTCTTTACTCTCTTTTCGCTTTTCTTAATCACTCCACTGGTTTGGTTTGTCAGCCACAACTATCACACTCTGGCCGTTGAAGAAACCGATTTTCTTCTTTGGTCATCACTAAAATTTAAAACCGGTATCTCGGTTATTATTGATCTTACTTCCCAACTACTTTCTACTCCACTTACTCCCACTCAATCCGATCAAGTCAAAAAAATCAAACAATCAGCCAAATCTCTACTAAATTCCTCTCAAAAACTAACCCATGATCATTAGTCTTTTAATCTTTCTTTTTCTTTTTGTTTCGCCAGCCCATGGTCAACATTTTTCTTCCCTCAATTATCAAATCGACTGGGGAAACTTTAATATGACATCTGGCCAAAAAAATTCTACCAATTATTCTCTTACTGATACTGCCGGTCAATTAGCTCCTGGTTTATTTTCCAATACTGGTTTCAAAGTTAAATCAGGTTTCCAATATATTTACGACATTTTTTATCCTTTTTCTTTCTCGCTTAACACCCTCTCTCTTGATCTTGGTCATCTTGTTGCCGACACTGGCTCTACTGCCAGTCATACTTTTTCAATCAGTTCTCCTGCTGGTCACGGTTATCAAATCATGATTAATTCCAATCACCCTCTTTCAACCAATACCGGCACCACTATTCCCGATACTGTCTGTGATGCCTCAAATTGTACTTATCAAAATTCAGCTCTCTGGACCTTATCCACCGCTTATGGCTTTGGTTATAACACCCAAGGTGTTGGCGCTACCGATTATTTCTCAACCGCCAATCATTATCGACCCCTTCCCCATCTCTCTTCAAACCAATCATCTGTCATCATCATGTCTGAAAATACTCCCATTCGTTCTCGCCAAGGTCAAGTTACCTACAAAGCTTTAATCTCTTCCATTCAACCTGCCGGTTATTATCAAAATAGTGTTATTTTTACCGCTGTCCCTAAATACTAATATGTTCAATCTTACTCTTTATCCCGCCAAAGTCGAAATCATCGCCAAACCAAACGCTACTATAACCCAAGCTTTTGAGGTTACAAATAATTCCGATTCCATCATCAGCCTCATTCCCGAAATTCTCCCCTGGTTACCTCAAGGACCAGATGGCTCAGTTACCTACGATCAAGTCCCAACTTCTGCCAGTTTTTCCTTTTCTATTGTCAATCCCAACCTTAAACTTGGCCAATCATTTATCCTCAAACCCCAAGAAAAAAAACAAATTGTTGTCAAACTCAAATCATCTTCAGTTTCCGATGGTTATTTCACTTTTTTTCTTTCTCAAAACGATATTCAAACCAATTCTCTTCAAAACAACTCTTACCTTTCTGGAAAAATTGGCAGTCACCTACTTATTGCCACTTCCGAAACCGAAAACCTTACTTCCAGTTTTACCACTACCAAGCTATCTTTAAACCCAAAACTAAAAGACATCTTTTTTACTCCCATCAACCTCTCTGCTCAAGTAATCAATACTTCTGATCATTACGCTACCCATTCCTCACCGATTATCATCACCAAAAACAACCAATTAATCCAAAAAATCGACACCTATCCAACAACAATTTTGGCACATGAATCTCGTCAAATCCAATGCTTTAACCAAACATCACCCGTTAATTGCCAACTCCAACCACCTTTTTGGCCAGGTTTATATACCGTTACTCTCAACGACAAGTCTACCAACTATTTTGTTTTTCCTTTTTCGCTAGTTATCACTATTGTCTTTGCTATCCTCTTTTGGCTATTGGTTCGTTTCCGCCTGAGCCGCCGCTAGAATCGCAATTGGTACTCGATAAGGAGAACATGAAACATAATTTAAACCTATTTTTTGGCAAAATTTAATTGTCTCTGGATCGCCACCTTGTTCACCACAAATTCCAATATGTAACTCTGGTTTAACACCTCTTCCCAATTTTATTGCCATCTCCATTAATTTTCCCACTCCCTTTTGATCAACACTCTTAAATGGATCTTCAGGAATAATTTTTTTCTCGGCATAATCTTTTAAAAACTTACCAGCATCATCTCGAGAAAAACCATAAGTCATTTGAGTCAAATCATTGGTCCCAAAAGAAAAGAAATCAGCCTCTGCTGCTATTTCATCAGCCGTAATTGCCGCCCGAGGAATTTCAATCATGGTTCCCATCTCATATTTAATTCCAAATTGATCAGCAATTTTAGCTAATCTTTCTTTTAGCCAACTAAATTCTCTTACCTCACCCACCAAAGGAATCATTATTTCCGGCACCACTCCACCGCCAACTTCTTTGGCAGCAGTCATAATCGCCTTCACCTGCATTTCAAAAATTTCTGGAAAAGTAATTCCCAATCGACATCCTCGATGACCCATCATTGGATTAAATTCATGCAAACTATCTATTTTTTCATTTAATTTTTCCACTGTTATTTCCATTTCCTTGGCTATTTTTTCGATATCTTCATTCTCTTTTGGTAAAAATTCATGAAGTGGCGGATCTAACAATCTAATCTTTACTGGCAACCCCGCCATAATTTCAAATAATTGTTTAAAATCATTTTTTTGCATTGGAAAAATTTTCTCCAAAGCTAATTGTCTTTGTTCCACTGTATCAGCTACAATCATTTGCCGAACTGCAAAAATTCTATCTTCTTCAAAAAACATATGCTCGGTTCGACATAATCCTATTCCTTCGGCACCAAAATCTCGAGCTGTTTTAGCATCTTTTGGAGTATCAGCATTAGTTCTTACTCCCATTTTTCTAATTTTATTTGCCCAACCCATCAGTGTTCCAAAATCTCCAGACATTTCTGGCTCTACTGTTGGAACTTTTCCTAAAAATACTTCTCCAGTTGATCCATCTAAAGTAATTACTTCCCCTTCTCCAATTGTTAAACCACCAATTCTAATTTGCAAATTATTTTCATCTACAATTATTTCTTCACATCCAGATACACAACATTTTCCCATTCCTCGAGCTACCACCGCCGCATGAGAAGTCATTCCTCCGCGAGCAGTTAATATTCCCATAGCCGCGTTCATTCCTGCCAAATCTTCTGGGCTTGTTTCAGCTCTAACCAAGATTACTTTTCTTGCCTCTTCAGCCGCTTCGACTGCCGATTCAGCATTAAAAACTACCTCGCCACTTACCGCTCCTGGGCTAGCCGGCAAACCTTTTGCAATTAATTTAAATGAGCTCTTGGCTTTATTATCAATTCTTGGGTGTAATAACTGATTAAGCATTTCGGCTTCCACCCGATTAATTGCCTCTTTTTCCGAAATCATCCCCTCAGCCACCAAGTCTACCGCTACTTTTACGGCTGCTAATCCAGTTCTTTTTCCATTTCTAGTTTGTAAAATATACAATTTTCCTCTCTCAATCGTAAATTCCACATCCTGCATATCTCGATAATGATCTTCCAACTTTTTAAACACCGCCATTAATTCATCAAAAATTTCTTTATTTTCTTTCTCTAATTCACTTAGCAATCTCGGTGTTCTTATGCCAGCTACCACATCTTCTCCCTGTGCATTCATTAAAAATTCACCATAAGCTTTTTTCTCACCAGTACTTGGATTTCGAGTAAAAGCCACTCCAGTTCCCGATTCGTTTCCCGTATTTCCAAATACCATACTCTGAATATTCACTGCCGTTCCAAAAACTTTATTCTCATCAATTTTGTTTAATCTTCGGTAAATAATTGCTCTCTCATTATTCCACGAACCAATCACCGCTTCAATTGCCCCCCATAATTGTTTTTTTGCTTCTTCAGGAAACTCAGCTCCTTTTTCTATTAAATACAATTCTTTATATGCGGCTACTATTTCTTGCCAATCTTCTGCTGTCATTTCGGTGTCTAATTTTTTTCCTTTTTCTAGTTTTTTCTCTTCAATAATGTGTTCGAACTTAATATGTTCAATTCCCGACACTACCGATCCATACATTTGAATAAATCTTCGATAAGCATCCCAAGCAAAACGTGGATTATTACTACTCTTAGCCAAACTTTCCACCGCTCGACTATTAATACCCAAATTCAAAATCGTATCCATCATTCCTGGCATCGAACTGGCTGCTCCCGACCGAACTGAAACTAATAATGGATTATTTTCATCTCCAAATTTTTTCCCAGTTTCTGCTTCTAATAATTTTAAGTTCTCTTCTACCTCTTGTTCTAAGTTTTCAGGATTCTGCTTATTATTATCATAATAGTATTTACACACTTCAGTTGAAATCGTGAAACCTGCTGGTACTGGTATTCCAACTTTTGTCATTTCTGCCAGATTTGCCCCCTTCCCACCTAAGATATATTTCATCGAAGCTTCACCTTCGGTTTTGTTTTTTCCAAAATAGTATACATTTTTCATACTTCTCATTTGTAAGTCGATCTTAACTATTTTTCAACCAGATGATAATGTAATATCTCTTACTTAAATACCCAATTACTTATTGACACCATATTTTCTTTACTCTAATCTCTTATTAATGAAACCTAAGATTAGAGTAAGTTTGGTAGTTTTTGCCTTTGCGGTAATTGGCCTTCTTTCCTATTTAAAACCTCAACCACTTAAATCTGTCAAACCTACTAACGTTAAAGATACGCTTTCCAGTTCTCAACTTTCATTTTTTGCTCGAATTGGTACTGGTGTTAGTGCTGGTGATTCTTTAGTTAGAATCAATCAAACTTCCGGCTCAGCTCCTTCTATCACTACTTCCAACCTTTTTGTTGGCGACACCATTGCTATTGGTACCTCTGGTGCCGGTACTGGCAATTCTGGACCTCTAACTTTATATACTGTTCGCGATATTGCTTCCACCGCCTCCTTCCAACTTAATTCTGGTATTGGCACCTCCAACGCTTACAGCTTTTTATCGATCATTGCTACTCGTTCAGCCATTCATACTGTTTCTTTTACCCCCCAGTCAAATATTACTGGTGGTTTTTGGCAATTTTTAATCAAAGCCTCTTCTCGCACCGGCGAAGTTTATAACGATGGTATTCCCGATCAACAAGGTTTTGATTTAGGTGCCACTACTCCCAGTTCCGGTGCCAACGGCTTGGGTACTCGTTTAAAGACTACTGATGTTACTTGTCCTAATTTCGGTGCCGGTACTACCGCCGCCAGCATTGGTACTACCGTCGCTGTTACTACTTCTGCCGGAACCAATTACTATCATGTCATCAACTGTGCTCTTGGTGCCGGTAATACTAACGCCATTGGTGTTGGCTATTCTGTTGCCATTGGAGCCGATCTAGCTACCGGATCTCAATTAATTAATCCTTCTAATTCTCTTGGCCATGTTGAAGGTGCTGCTGACAATTCCGATGTTTATACTTTTTATGTTCGTCACCTCGATTCCTCTCAAGTAGTCGCCGATGAAGACACTCTTCAAGGTAAAATCGCTCTGGTCGAAGCTGTTCGAATTACCGCCACCATCGATCCAACCTTAACTTTTACTATCGATAATACCAATGTTGGCAGTGGTGCTACTATTTGCGGTGTCACTTTAAATTCAAATGCCAACAATGTTACTGCTACTCAAGTTCCTTTTGGTTCATTATCTTTAGGAAATTTCAACGACTTAGCTCAACGTATTTCTTGTGTTACCAACTCAGCCAACGGCTATGTGGTCACTGCTTATCAATCTGGATATATGAAAAATATTGCTAACGGTATCACCATTCCCAACACTAATTGTAATACTGGCTGTAATGTTGGCACCACCGGTCTTTGGACTACCCCCGATGCTGCTCAATCCGAATGGGGTTTTGGTATGCAAAATATTAATGCTTCCTACACTTTTTCCAACATCACCGCTGGTGTCGGTTCCTCTTTCACTGGTGCTCAATTTGGTACCGGAGCAGCAAACGCTACCGTTATTATGAGAAACAATAGCACTCCAGTTATTACCGAAAGAGCTTTCGTTTGTTATCGGTTAACCGCAATCACTTCTCAGGTTGAAGGTGATTACGAAAACAAAGTCGTTTACACGGCTACGGCCACTTTTTAAAATATGAACACTGCCCAAAAACTAACCAGCTTTCTTGCTTTAACCGCTATTCTTTTAACTCCAAAAATCACCTTTGCTCAAACAGCTCTGGGTATTTCTGCTATTCCTCCCCGACTTGAGATTACTGTCAAACCTGGTGAAGCTGTCTCTAAAGAAATTAAAGTTCGTAATGAATCTAAAGTTCCACGTTATATTACTGTTTCCACCAAAGATTTTATTGTTACCGATGAAAATACCCCTCGTCAAATTGAAACCTCTGAAGATGAAAATCGTTGGGCCGCTTCTAGTTGGATTCAAATTTCTCAAACCAAATTCTCTCTTAAACCCGGTGAAACCAAATCCTTAACTTTAACTGTCATTGCTCCCGATAATGCCACTCCAGGTGGTCATTACGCCATGGTCATTCATTCACCTCAAAACGATACTGTTCTTACTGAAACTGGATCCTTCGTCGAAACCAATGTTGGCACTCTCCTCTACATTACTGTTCCTGGTAATGTTAAAGAATCTGCTATTATTAAAGACTTTTTAGCTCCTTCTTTTTCTGAATACGGACCAATTAACTTCAAAACCATTATCAACAACCTTTCCGATGTTCATATTGCTCCCGCTGGTACCATCAATGTCACCAACTGGTTTGGTGGTCGAACCGCCAATATTGCCTTCGATACCGCCAATATCTTTCCTTTAACTTCTAGATCATTCAATAGTGTTCTCAATAAAAAATGGCTTTTTGGCCGATACACTGCCAAACTTAATTTAGCTTATGGTCAAACTGGCCAAGCTCTCTCCACTGCTTTAGTCTTTTGGGTTATTCCTTGGCGTCTCCTGATCTTAATTATTGCTGCCATTGCTACTATCTCTGCCTTAATTATTCTCTTTACTCAAAAAGAACATCAAGATCAGAAAAACGAAGAAAAAGTAGAAGAACTTGAAGAAGAACTTGAAAAACTCAAGAAAAAATATCAAGATCGTAAATAAGCATGAGCCAAGTAAAAGTTACCGGTTCAATTTACCCCAACCAGGTTAACATTTTCGGATTCTCTTCTCCCAACTCTCGTGTCGAACTTTCTTCTTCAAAAGTTTTTACTGTCACTTATTCCGATTCTGAAGGTTTCTTTGTTTTCGATCGAACTTTACTTCCCAAAGAACCAGGCGAGCTTTGCCTGCGTTATTTCGATGATCAACAACTAACCTCTGCTCCTGTCTGTATTGCTCCTCCTCCAGCTGGCAATTATCATACCGATATTGGCCCAATTCTACTTCCTCCCACCATCTCTTTCGATTCTTTTACAGTCTCCGGCCAATCTATCCCTAATCAACCAGTTCAAGTAACCATCTTTCAGTCCACCAACCGGCCCAAACTAGTTACTTCAGCCCAAGCCTTCTCTCTTCCCACTATTACTATTCAGGCTGATTCTCAAGGCTACTACAGTCTTAACTTACCCAATTCTTACGCTTCTGATTATCGTTTTTATGCCAATAGTCTTTATCAATCAGCACCATCAGCCATTTCAAACGTTCTCAATTATCATCTCACTTCCCAATCGTCTATCCTTCTCCCTTTAATTATTATTTTTTTGCTTTCAATTATCTCTGTCTTTTTACTACTCAACAAAAAACGCCATTATTATTTAACTCAATATAAATTTCCTCTTTCACTTCGTGTTTAAAAAAATCCTCCTTATCATTTTTATTTTTCTGTCCTTTGCTTCACTGACTTTTGTTGTTCTTAATCTCAATCAAACTAAAACTATCAATTCCAAAGCCACCGGTTTCTCTACCAACTCGATTACCCTAGAAAATTCCTACCTTTTTGCTTCTCCACTCCAAGCTAAAGCCGATGGCAAAGAATCAATTCGTCTCACTATCTACCTACTCGACTCTCGTGGAGTTGGTATCCCCAATCTTCCCGCCAATGTTTCAGTTAATTCTCCGGTTGTTATCACTCCTGTTCAACTAATTACTGATGATTCTGGTAAAGCTGTTTTTGATTTATCATCCTCTTCACCTGGTTCGTTCTTAGTTGCCGGAAGATCGGCCAATATCAATCTTCCTCAAAAAGTCAAAATCACTTTTTATTAATCTTTTGGGATATTCTCTTCATTCAATCTCTTGTCACTCAACAGTTTTCTTTGCTAATTTAAAACCATTATCTGTTTCTTTTTATATCAATCTATTACTTTCTAAAGGTTACTTTGATTGTCTTAGCTAACGCTACTCCTTCGATTTTAGCTATATACTCGTTTTGTTTTTCGATATTACTACTTATTTTAAAACTGGCTTTACCTTGATTATCGGTAATCTGGCTCACCGGATCAATTACTCCTTCCCCCACTAGTTCCACGCTTTTACCACCTACACCTTTCCCACTACTATCCATAGCAAACACATTTACCACTGCTTTATCTATGCCATCAGCTTTCACTAAGATCCTTGATCCTAAAATATATGAGCTTCCAATCGATACTTTTGTTGCTGGCGCTGCTTTGGTTAACAACACTAATGACTTTGGTACTACCTGAGTAGCTAAAAAATAAGATAGTCCTATTCCAAAAACTGCCAGTACTAAATAAACTATCATTTTCTTGTCTTGCATAGCTAAATATATCACATTTCAATTATCTTTTTCCTTTCTTCAATATATCATTTAATATCTTAATATCTTTTCCGCACTTCTCCGCATACTCTTCTTCTCTGATATTCGTTATTAATATCAGTTTGATACCGATATATCTATTTTGTAAGTAGCTATATACTTGATTTTATAACCTGTGAAAATTCTCCGCAGGTTATTATCGGTAAATATAACTACTCAAACATACTATCGAAATATATCAAAATTCACTATTTATAGCCTCTTGACAGCCTTTTCATAATAGTAAATATTTAATTATTAATATTATTAATTATCTAAACATGTCTAAATCTTCTAAATTCAAAGCTACCATCGAAAGTTTGGCTCCGTTACTGATTATTGCTTCTTCCTTCATCTGGTTATGGAAATGATCTCCATCCTTAACTCCTATCGGCTTTGGTTAAAACAACATTCCTACTCACCAGCTACTGTGCGTAACTATCTTGCTGATGCTAAAAAATATTTAATTTCTCAAAATTTTGATGGTAATTTTTCCCACATTTTTTCCTTAACCTGTTTTTCTAGTTATTTATCTGATCTTAACGATGATTCTAACTATAAAAGGTTCTTAGCATCTCTTCGCGTCTTTTGCCAATTTGCTCTCGATCAAAGCTACATTACTACCAACCCTTTAAACCACTTTCAAAAAAACTCCCAAACTACCAACCAAAACGAACTTATCAGCCAATTTAAAGACTACTTAATTGCCCAACATTTTTCTTCATCAACTATCAAAAACTATCTCAATGACATTCAAAATTATCTTTTTTGGCTCGAGCAACAATCTCATGTCTCTTGATCATCTCTTTACACCAGCTCTAGTCCAAAAGTATTTAGATTCACTCCGTCTTCAAAGCACCTCCACTGCCACCATCAAAAGAAAACTTTCTGCTCTCTCCACCTTTAAAAAATTTTTAGCCAAGAATAATCATCTTCAATCACCCTCTAATTCCCTCCCTCAACCTCAACCCCCAAAACCATCTTTCTCATTTCCCAAAATATTTAATCGTTACACTCTTATTTCTCTAGTATTAATCATTTTTTTAGGCTTAGGCTATGGTTTATATACCCAAACCATTCTAAAAGCCCAGAAAAACCTTGCTTATTCCACCGCCTCCTCCCCAGTTCGTCCAGGCCGTATTCTTTCCTTCCAAGGCCGCTTAACTGATTCTTCTGGCAATCCAGTTAGTTCTGCTACCCCAATTGTTTTCAAATTTTTTAACTCAGGTACTGGTGGCACCGAACTCTACGCCTCCTCTACTGGAAATAGTCAAACTGTAATTCCTGATGCCAATGGTATTTTTTCAGTTGTTATCGGAAAATCTCACGGAGATACTATTCCTACTACTGTTTTCTCCGAAAATGCTGAAGTCTGGCTAGAAATTACCGCCGATAGCGAAACCATGGATCCCCGTCAACCAATTGCTTCCGTCGCCTATGCTCTCAATTCCGATACTTTGCAAGGTCTTCCTCCATCTGCTAGCGGATTCAAAAACACAGTGCTAGTTATTGATGGTTCTGGCAATCTCAATCTTGGCGAAACCAGCCCAACTATTAAATCCACTTCTGGTACTCTTGGGGTTGAAGGTCAAGCCATTTTAATCAAAGCCTCCGACAGTTCTGGTGGCAATATCTCTATCAACCCGGATGCGAATGGCATCATCAAGCTTTTAACTGAAGGTTCAGGCTCAACTGCCGTTGGCGGTTTTATCGAAGCTACCAATGCTAATTTGGCTACCGGCAATCTTTATAGCGGTCAAATCAACAACACCAACCGAGGCTACAACTTTTTAAACTTTCAAAATTACAACACCGGTACTACTCAATTAGCTACCAGATTCAATGTCGATGCTTCTGGTAACGTGTCTATTGGTGGCACCTTAAACATTGCCAATTCCCCTGTTGGTACCGGCACTTCCATGATATACATCGATTCTTCTGGTAATCTTATTAAAGGCGGTCTACCTGCTGGCACTGTTTACACTGCTTCTAATGGTATTTCTTTATCTGGCAACGACTTCCGCCTTGGCGGCACCCTTTCTCAA
>JAKQJL010000021.1 GCA_029561175.1 bacterium | reverse complement strand
CTCCAGTGACCAGAGTTCAAAAACCAAATCAAAGTACTCGAAATTAACGAGATTTAAATAATTTATTTTTCATTTAAAATAATCAAAATTTAAACCATAAGGCTAAATTTTGTAAAATTTATGACCCCGACTTATTGGGGCATTTTCATTTCTTCTCTTGGCCTCTAAATTGAGTTGCCTTTGTCCGCCGTAGCTTTAGCGTAGGCGGATTGCTCCGTGATACGACAAAACTACGTCAGCCAATTTATATTGAGAAATTTCTTTAATCATTTCTTCACTTAGCTTAACCCCTTACAGGGCTTCCACTTGTAAAGTATTAACCGGTAGTCTCCCGGCGATTTTTCATTCCTTGCGGAACAACGATTCCTTATCTTAGGGTCAGTTTCCTGTTTGAGATGCTTTCAACAGTTATCTTATAAGAACGTAGCTACCCAGCATTGCACTTGACAGCACAACTGGCACACCAGCGGTTCCCTCATCCAGGTCCTCTCGTACTGTGGATGAATCCCTTCAAGAATCGAACGATTACTACGGATAGAGACCGACTTTTTGTTTCAAGGTAGAGTATTTCTTGTTTTACTCTACGCCCCCTATCACTAGAGGGATCCGACCATATCTTATTAATTAATAATTATTAATTAATTCCGGCGTATGGCCTGTGAGGATTCTAATTTACAAAGTGGTTCAAAATATATTCTTTAGTTAATTTTCTTTTTCCAGTATTCATAGCATAAGCTAAATCAATTATTTTGCTTAAGCCTTCTTTTTTTAGATGTTTTCCTTGTTTAACCAAAAATAAAACTTTTTCAAAATTTTCAAAGCTTTTCTTTTTAATTATCAGTTTATTCCTAAAAAAAGGTAATACTTTAGTTTCCAAGTCACTAAAATTTCGTACCACTAATGCCAACGATCTATCTGTTTTATCGGTTTTACTATTTTGTTTAATATAGCCACAGTTTAATCTTTGTCTCAAATTCTCCAACACCAATTTTCCAATTGGATTTTGAGATACTTTAAAAAAATAAATTACCTGCCAACCGCTTTTTGTTTCCTTTGACGAGACAATTCCAATATAGAACATCCCTTCACCCTCAACAAAACCAACGAAATAATCGTCATTAGTCTTTCCTGCTGATTGTCTTGCTCTTTTTATAGAATAATTAACCATTTTCACTAGTAACAAAACTATATACTAGTAGATTAATTTTTACAAGAGTTTCCAGCATACAGCCAGATTTATATCCTATCATTCTTCGTAAGCCTATCCCGCTTACATTTTATACATATTACTACAGATTTTTTCAGATTTGCGCCTAATAGGAGAGACAGTTCAATGTCACCTCGGCAAAATAAATCACCGAAGTCAGCTGTCTCGCGACGCTCTGAACCCAACTAACGCAGCGCTTTAATGGGCGAACAGACCAACCCTTGGCCCCTTCTTCAGGGCCAGGATGCGCCAAGTCGACATCGAGGTGCCGAACCGCATCGTCAATATGAACTATCGGATGCGACTAGCCTGTTATCCCCAGAGTAGCTTTTATCCAGTAAGCCCGTGCCTATACCAAATAGGTCACGAGGATCACTAAAACCGTCTTTCGACCCTGATCCCGAAATCAAATTGCTCGGGACTCCCGATTGCTCGGGACTCGACTAGTATGTCTCGCAGTCAAGCCAACTTATGTTTTTGCACTTACAGTCCGATTTCCTGCCGGACCAAGTTGACCTTTGTGTACCCGCGTTACTTTTTTGCAGGTGCCTGCCCCAGGCAAACTAGCAACCATACACGGTCCCCTTCCGCGATTCAGCGGAATAGGTAAGACTCAAATATGACAAAGGGAGGTGTTCCATTGGTGCCTAAGCTCCCTCCTACGCTCGACAATCATCATATTCTTATCAGTGTAAAGATCCAGTAAAGCTTCATGGGGTCTTTTTGTCCTGTTGTAACTAAACGGCATCTTCACCGCTCTTTCAATTTCACTGGATAGATGGTTAAGACAGTTGCACAGTCGTTGAACCTTTCATACGTGTCGTAACTTACACGACAAAGGACTTCGCTACCTTAGAACAGTTAGAGTTACTGCTGACGTTCACCAGGGCTTATAAAACAAGCTTTTGTCTTGCGACGCAACTCGCCTTTTTAACCTTCTGGCACCGGTCAGGTTTCAGCCCATATACGTCCCCTTGCGGGTTGGCATGGACCTGTGTTTGTGGTAAACAGTCGCCGTGCATGCTTTTGTTGTAGCCCGATTGTTACGTCGGGCAGGGTATCTTGCATAGCTTACACCCAGTTGATTTGCCAAGTTCCTTAACCATCTGTCTTCCAATCACCTTAGTCTTCTCGACTTATCCACCAGTGTCGGTTTTGGTACGATTTTCCTATATTCTATTTGCGACAATTTTCTCGGATAAATGGATTCAATTAGATTGCTCTCCTTACGGAAAACTCTTATTTGTGCTTCACTTTAAAACGAAAAGGCGGATTTTCCAACCCCTTCTGGCTAAACACTTAAATCCCAAAATCACTCTGAGACCTAATCTTCCACTCATCGTCATGCCCCAACGTAACGAATATAAGAAAGTACCGGAATATTAACCGGTTATCCATCCACTACCCCCGCACTACACGGGGCTCATGTTAGGATCGACTAACCCTCAGACGAACAACGTAGCTGAGGAAACCTTGGATATTTCGGTGGGGCAGATTCTCACTGCCCTCTCGTTACTCATGTCCGCATTCTCACTTGTAAGCGCTCCAGCTAACCTTACGGTCCACCTTCGCCGCACTTACAACGCTCTCCTACTGAACATAAATTTCTTGCGAAATTTACATTCCTCCAGTTTCGGTACTAAGTTTGAGCCTCCTTACATTTTAGGCGCAGATTGCCGACCTCCTGATAAATCAGGAAGTCGAACAGTGAGCTATTACGCTTTCTTTAAAGGATGGCTGCTTCTGAGCCAACCTCCTGTCTGTCTTAGGCAATCCACTACCTTTCCCACTTAACTTAGATTTAGAGACCTTAACTGAGAGTCTGGGGTCTTCCCCTCTTGCCCGGCCAGCTTAGCCCGGTCGGACTGACTGCCTAGCTTAACTCAACGGTATTCGGAGTTTGGTTAAAAGCCGGAGCTTGCGCTCCAAACTTTCATCCAGTAGCTCTACCCCCGCTGAGGAACACTAGACGCTATACCTATATATATTTCGGAGAGAGCCAGCTATTCCCACTTTCGATTGGCATATTACCCCTAACCACAAGTCATCGGACAGATTTGCAGCTCTGATCCGTACGGGCCTCCTCCCGGTTTTCACCGGGATTCACCCTGCTCATGGTTAGCTCAAGTGGCTTCGGGTCATCCACGCACACCTAATCGCCTTATTCAGACTCGCTTTCGCTTCGCCTCCTCCCGATTCTCGGGATTAAACTTGGTGTACACGAATACTCGCGGACTCATTCTTCAATAGGCACGCTATCATGCCGATAAATCGACACTCTAGCTGTTTGTTAGCAAATGGTTTCAGATCTATTTCATTCCCTGTTTTAGGGTGTTTTTCACCTTTCCCTCACGGTACTTGTTCACTATCGGTCCGCTAAAGTATTTAGTCTTGGAGCTTGGTCGCCCCAGATTCCCAGGACATTTCACGTGGACCCTGGTACTTAGGTATTCAGGTCTAATTTACTTGATCTTAAAATACAGGACTTTCACCTCCTTTGGTACTTCATTCCATAAGTTTTTCCTGATCTTTCAAAAAGAACTATCTGAACCCTGCAACCCTCCGATAAATCGGAGTTTAGACTGTTCCGTTTTCGCTCACCGCTACTAGCGGAATCTCATACGATTTCTTTTCCTCTGGGTACATGAGATGTTTCACTTCCCCAGCTTACCCTCCCGACAAAAGTCGGGATTCCTTGATTTTCATCAAAGTGGATTTCTCCATTCGGAATCGACCGGATCACCGTTTGTTGGCAACTCCCCGATCATTTTCGCAACCTACTGCGTCCTTCTTCGGCTTTAGCAGCCTAGGCATCCACCATTTGCTTTAATTAAATTCTTCCAGTTTTTATTGGCAACTCGATTAAGTCGCCAAAATAATATTATCGGCCTATTATTTCGATAATATTAATATTTTTATTTTTTAAAAAGACACGGACAAAATGTGTCTTTTTAAACTTTCGATTCAATAGATTTTTAATGTATGATCCCGATTGCTCGGAATGAATTAAATTCTACTTTCTAAAATCTTTAACTTAAAAATTAAAAATTTTAAATTTCAAATTAATTCTTTGTGGACCTGACGAGACTCGAACTCGTGACCCCCTCATTGCAAATGAGGTGCTCTACCAACTGAGCCACAGGCCCAATTATGTTTACCCACCGTAGCTTTAGCGAAGGCGGGCCTGCTTACTAAGTCCTATTTAAAATGTACTCTTGATAATAAAAAAGCCGCATCTCGCGGCTCGCTTCTCTCTCACAAAAAACCTTACTCAATTTTTACATTTTCCATTCCGAATAGAAGCTTAAGCATCAAGTGGTAGTATTCTATCTAATCCCCTTCCTCAAATCAATAGGTTAAATCTATCTCTTTGGAAAAAATCTGTATATTATTTCGTGTCTATTTTCATCCATACATTGCGCCAAAACTGCCAAGTTACCTTCGTCTTCTTCTAAACAAATACTAAAATTATCTGAAATAACATAAGCTACCTCACTATTTCTTCCAGTAATTTTCGCTCTTCCACCATCATTACTCACCCTAAATCCTAATATATTAACTACACTACCCATTTCTCCATCAACAAATTTTTGTCTAACCAAAGATTTATCATTTTGCTGAAAAACCATCGACCAACACCTCACAAATCTATCATAGTTAAATGGTTGATATTCGAACAACTCGTTATTAATTAATCTTTTTCTTTCCACCATTTTCTCTTTTTGCTTTTAAATATTCAAACACCATTGGTAATACCGAAATTAGCACAATGGCCACAATTACAATCTCAAAATTTTCCTTAACCATTGGAATATTTCCAAAAAAGAAGCCACTAAAAACCGTAATCGACACCCACAAAATTCCTCCCATCAAGTTATAGCTCAAAAAATGTCCATAAGTCATCTTGCTCACTCCGGCCACAAAAGGTGCAAAAGTTCTCACTATCGGCACAAATCTAGCCAAAACAATTGCTTTTCCGCCATGTTTCTCATAAAAACTCTGGGCTTTTTCCAAATATTCTGGCTTTAAAATCTTCGAAATTCTAATTTTAAAGTTAAAAATTGAAAACTGAAAATTAGGATCAAAAGCTTTCGATCCAATAGCATGTCCAATCCAATAATTAGCGGTATCTCCCAAAAACGCCGCCAAAATCATTAATCCATAAAGTAACCATAAATTAAAAGCTCCCATAGCCGAAAACGCCCCGGCAGCAAACAATAAAGAATCTCCAGGTAAAAACGGCATCACTACCAACCCCGTCTCAATAAATATCACTCCAAACAAAATCGCATAGGTCCAAGCGCCAAAATTAGCCACAATTTGTGCTAAATATTTATCCACATGCAAAATAAAATCGATTATATTTTTTATTATTTCCATAATTTCTCAGTATAACATTTTTGAAACCCCAACTACTCCAGCACCAATCAACAAAAATCTTACCAATCTTCCCAAAAAAGTCACTCCTAAAAATCCTACGAACGATACTTCCAAATATCCCGCAATCAACCCAATTAAATCATAGGGAAATGGAATAAACGACCATCCTAAAATTGCAATCAATCCAAACTTCTTAATTATTTTTTCAATTTTCTCAATCTTTTCGGTTCTTTTTATTACTTCATCTCCCACCACCTTTCCCACCCACCAAGTCACCGAATCGTTAATTGCCATTCCCAATGCCGACATTATTGCCACCAGCACCAAGTTCATCTCCAATGCCAATCTTGGCACTACTGCCATGCTTGGTCCAAAAATTCCAAACAACAACACTCCCCAATATCCTAGTTTTATAAACGGTTCCGGTCTCAATACTAAAATGAAAGTCAAAATAATAAAAATCACCCCAATTATCAAGGTCACTTTTTTAAAAACTTTACTTTTAAATAATTTTTTTAGTTTTTCTTTCATTTCTTATAATACTCACTAAATTTTTTCCACCAATCATCGGTTTTTCCCTCATATCCCAAAGCCCAAAACCCTACTCCTCCAACGCCAGAATTTGAAGCTAACTCCAATTTAGCCTTCAAACTTTTATAATTCTCAAAAAATGATTGGTAATACTCAGTCTCAGTATAATATTGTTTTTGCCATCGATACTTACCACTTTTTAATCTTACTTTTACGTTTCTACTTTTAGTCACTTCTCTGTCCCACTCTTTCCATGGAGTCATACTCAGCTCATCCCATTTAATTTCTTTCTCATCATAACCAACTGCTTCTTTTAAGCTCACCATTCTTCCTCCGCCCACAGTTTCCGATCCAATTTCTGTCCCCTTAGTCTGCCATTCATAACCATACAAAGGATAAGCCAACACCACTTTTTTATAATCAACCCCCTTACTTCCCACATTTTCTATTAATTCACTAATACTTCGCTGGCCAACATTTGCCTTAATTGGTGCCACCGGCCCCGACACGTCCGACCCTTGTCCATGAAAATCATAAGCCATCACCACCAATTGATCAATTTCGTTCATTAAATTATTAATTCTTTGTCCATCGCCTTTAATCACCGTGTTAGCAAACACATCAACGCTCACCTCTCCCAATTCTGCCGCTTTTATTTTTTTCATAAAATCTACAAAACTATCACTTGTCACCGCCAATGGATCTCCCATAAATTCAAAATCAATATTCACTCCATCAAGCTTTTCTGTTTCCACCAATTCTTTAACCTCGCCAATCATTGTCGCCATCGCTTCTTCATTTTCAATAAATCTCTGCAATTTATTATCTTCAAATTGTTTCAATCCCAAAATTACTTTTCCACCGTTTTCTTTAATCAATTCTTTTTGTTTTTTAAAATCATCGCCCAGCAATTTTTTTGCCTGTATTTCCCATACCAAGCTTCCTTCCTCATCAACCTCTATTCCCAAAAACACCAATCGGTTCACTTGGTTGGTATACATTCTCGCTCGGCCCACCATCCAAGTTGGCAAAAAACCCATCACCACTTTTTCTTCTTTCTTCACACTTTTTGTTTTTTTACTTCCCAATGGTGTCAGTAAATCACTCTTAATCTTTCCTGTTAAACCCGCCCAGCCTAAAAATAAAATTACCCCCAAACCCAAACCAATTACTAATTTTTTAGCAGCTTTTCCAAGCCAAATTTTGTTGATCTCCACAGGTTTTCAATACTACCAAAAACAATTAATACCGTTGCTACTGTTAAACCAATGATTTTTACCAAATCTATTCTTTTCATCTTTTCAATTATACCTCATCTAAAATTTTTCCTGTGGGTGATGGAGAACTTTTATCCCGGTAACCACCGGGGCGAATCAATAAACCTGTGGGTGATGGAGAACTCGAATCTCCGACCCCCGTCTTATCAGGACGGTGCTCTAACCAACTGAGCTAATCACCCTCAAATGTTGATAGTATAACAAATCTTTTTGCTTTTAATAAAGCTGTTCTTGTTTTTGCATCAACGACACCATCAATAAAGCCAAATCCTGCGACTCTAAAATACAATTTCCATTTAAATCAGCAGCCAAATAACCACCTTCAGCCACTTTGGTTCTCTTAACTACTTCGCTTTTTACCAATGAAAAATCTCTTCCATCAATCAGTCCATCTTGTCTTCCATTTTCTCCAGTAACATCACCAGCCATTAATGCAAATCCAGTAAAATCATACATCGGGCTATCATTTTCGCTAACCCCCACACTCACCTGTCCCCCAGCCTTATTATAAAATTCCTTTTGATTATTTTCTCCATATTTAACCTGAATATGTTTTGGTCCTTTAATAAACACCCCCAAACTATTTTTACTGCTCATTCCCTCTAGTAAAACACTACCTTCAAAATTAACCTTACCATCAGCTTCTTTCCTTTGTAAAACCACCTCATTATAAGTTTTTGATACTCCATTATTATCCATCACCATCACCGATACTGGTAATTGATTAGCACATTTAGCGTTCGCATTCATTCCAGCTGCACTTACTTTAAATCTTAAGAATCCAGTCGTTCCGTTTGGAGTTGGTACCGAGGCTGGTTCCATATCAATATTTTTATTTTCAAAAGCAATTTGATATTTTTTGTCGCTTGTCTCGCTTGGGCCCACCACCTCATATTCTTTAAGGCTAACTGTTGCTGTTCCTTCAGTCGATACTGCCGAGGCCACAATTTCAGCCACTACAATTTTTCCTTTTGGCAACTTATCATAGGCCGCATTAGCTAAAGCATAAATACTCGCATTTTCTCCCGACGCTTCTTCTCTAAATACTCCACTAAATGCTTCTCGGTTAACCTTTACCGACTCAACCTTAAGCTTATTCGAAAAATTAACCACCATTTTAGCCAAAGATACACGATAATCACCAGTTTCCATTATCAATTTGAAGTGATATTTCGAATCAACTTTTGAAACTTCTACTCCAGAATTAATCGTTCCCAAATAAGCCTCAGCCGGTGTTTTGCTAACTAAAAACATCAATCCTAATAATATTAATCCTATCTTTCTCATTTTAGCTTCAACTTATAATTAGTGATCATATCTACTATTGGCGTTCCTGCTTCACTACCATAAGTTATTTTGATTTCTTCAAAATTTATCTCTCCACCTCTACCTTCAGTCACTATCTCACCGATCACCACTTTTCCCTCGGGTAAGTCCTTGGTAGCTTTAGTTATTCCCCCAATCACTTCCATTTTAGTCTTATTCTGAATTTTATTCATCAGTTCTAAATTAAATACTTTTTCATTCAAATCAAATTTCTCTATTTTATTACCTACCACTTCTGCTTTCATTTCCACCATCGAAATTTTCTTTCCTTCTTTGCCTACAGTTAATTCATAACTGCCATCCCCAACCTTTTTCACTTCAACCATCCTATTCTTAATCTCTTTCAAATCACCTTTTTGCCAATACCACACCAAACCCGTCGCAATTAGCCCTATCCCCACAATTAATCCAATAATTTTTATTTGAATACTTCGGCTCTCCATATTTCAAAATCAACACCAGTAACCATGGTATCGCAATCAAAATCAGCTTCCCAATCAACTTTTGTCAAGCTGTTTTCACCTCCTAAATCAAATACTTCTCTTCTCCAATATTCAAAATCAACCGAATCAACTACGCCACTACAATCAGCATCTCCAATTTTTTTAGTATCCGAATTCTCACATTTCTTACAATTACCTGAAGGGTTTAGTACATTAATTTTTGAATCATTGTTAAACACAATAGTATAAGCAAAACTTTCACCACCACTCACTCCGCTAACTTCGTTTCGATAAGCGCTGTCAAATAGTGGTTGCAAACCAACTCCAACTTTCTTTGCTTTTAATATCAATTTGGCCGCTTCAACTTTAGAGCTTAAATCAGTTTCATTCAAACTGTATGTCAAATACAATTCCACCACTCCATTATTTTCAGACTTCTTTTGAACTGTCGCTTTACTATCAGTTTTTATCTCAACTAAATCAAAATACTCAACAGGATACCTAAACGAGGTACTAATTGCCGAAATCTTACCATCAGCTGTTTCTGCTCCTAAGTTCAATGTCACTTCGTCGCCAATTTTTATCGCACTAATACTTTTAGGCACATTCCAAGCCAAAGATAAAGTTGCCGTTTTTGTTTGACCAGTAGTTGGGGTAATAATTGGTGTAATCGTTGGCGTGATTACTGGCTCAACACCACATTCACTTTTATCCACATTTTTACACTTTCCCACAAAACTAGGCAATCTCAAAGTATTTTCATAAACTAAATCTGAAGTTCTTAACAAAGAACAAGCTGCAAACATCTCATTCGCCAATCTAATGTCAATTATTTTTCCCTGATTCTCTTTGGCTATCTCAAAAATTTCTTTAGTCACTACCGGGCAAGCAGTTGGCCACCAAACTGGGTTACAAGCCATCCCACTTCCACATTCATCATACCCTTGGCAAACAGTATCGCATCTGCTCGAAAATGTTCTCACCACCTCGCATTTATCATTAATTTTCTTACATTCAGTTCCCGCCGCTGGTAATTCTTGAGTACAAGAACCTTTCATCAAGCTCGATACACATTCTTTTCCACACCATTCACACGAAAATTCCCTCGACACTCCATCGCCAATTTTAACTTGGCTCTTATTCAAAGTTGCAATTTCCCAAAAATCATCAGCCGTCATTACCACCAATCTTCCACTTGGTTCAATCATTCCCTCTCCATCAGCCACTGCTTTAAACTTTAAAGTAGCAATTTCAAAACTCCCTCCAACTTCACTACCAGCAGTCGTTTTAGAAATTATTGAGTATTTAACTCCACCCTCAAGTGGTTCACTTTTAATTAAATCGTAATTAGCATGAGTTGTTGTTTCCACCAATTGCAACATTGATCCATATTTAATTGTCAATTCAATTCCACTCACCTTATCAGTCTCTAAACCAGAATTAACATAAACATGAGCCACCACTTCTTCCCCATTATTTTTTTTAATTTCACTTGGCAAAACCGACACCGAAGTTTCGTTAGCGGTCGCCCCTCTTCTTGTCTCTTGGCTTTTAGAAGCTAAGTAAACTCCTCCCGCCAATGCTCCGACTAACAAAAACACCGACAACACTTTAAATAGATTTTTCATAAATAAATCTATCACAAATTTTGTATTCTTGGCTACTATTTATTGTTCTTTTTCAAAAACATCTCCACCACTGCTTTGGCCACATTTATTCCTGTCGATTTTTCAAATCCTTGAAATTGGCACTGGCGATTTACTTCCAAAATATAATCATTTCCCAACTCATCTTTCATAATATCTACCCCACAGTAATCAAGACCACACACTCTAGCCACTTTTTCCGCCAATAACTTTTCTTTGTCCGACAAGTTGTAAACCTCAACCGCTCCCCCCAAACTAAAATTACTTCTAAATTCCTCTCCTACTGCTGATCTTTTCATTCCACCAATCGCTTTTCCATCCAATACAATCACTCTAATATCCCATCTAGTCGGTAAACATTTTTGCCATAAAAACATTCCAATATTTTTTTCGTTAACTTTTTTTACCCATTTTTCCAACTCTCTTCTGTTTTCAAATTTTCGCACCGATTTTCCCTGATAACCTTTTTCGTGTTTAGCAATCACCGGATACACCCAATCATTCGCCAACACCTGATCTTTAGTATAAAAAATATTAGTTGGTACAATTGGAATTTCATTTTCTAAAAATAAACCATGTTGAGCAATTTTTCCCATTCTGGCCCATTCCAAATAACCCCTTCGATTACAACAAAACACTTTTTCTCCCAATGTTCTAATTGCCAAATTTCTACCTTCAGTATATTTTCCCGACTTAGTTCCTGCCACCCTAAACCACATCCCTAAAGTATTTTCTTCCGTCACCTCTTCACCTCTCACAAAAACCTTAGAATTATTATCATTTAAATCAAAACTCAACTCTCGATACAAAACTCGATTTACCTCTACTCCTAATTTACTAGCTTCAGTTACCAACCTTTCTACTTCAAATTGGCTTTGCTTCAACGACATTGTAAAAGTGATTATTTTTTTCATTATTTTTATTAATTAATAAGTCCCGATTGAGAAACTAAAAACTTCACTATTTCTTTTGGCACATCAATTCCGGTTGCCGCCATAAAACCTTTAAATTGTGGCCCTTTATTTACTTCCCAAATCACTGGTTTAGTTTTATCAAAATCGCGGAAAGCCACATCAACTCCTGCCACCGCCAAACCGCACACTTTCGCTGCTTTTACCGCCAAAGCTTTTATCTCATCTGGTAAATCAGCAATTTCCACTTTTCCCCCAGCCGAATAATTATTTCTAAATTCTTCCACACTTTGCGAGCTTCTTTTCATCACTCCCAACACCCTATCTCCCAAAACTATCACCCGGTAATCGCCGTCATTAGGAATGTATTCTTGCAACATATATCTTTTTCCCTCATCAGTTTCTGTTTTTCTCAAATCTCTTACGAGCTTTTCCAATTCTTCCAAATTATCGGCTTTAAAAACTCTTGTTCCTCTATCTCCTCCCGATCCTTTAATGATTACCGGCCAGCTGTACGGTCTCCCCACATCTGTCCTCATTTGCTCATACAAATACCACAAACTTCCATAAATACTTTTTGGTACGTCAATTCCTGTCTCTTTTAGTGCCAACATTTGGTAAGCCTTGCAAGCATAGCTTGGTTTCCCCCATTCTACTATTGGATCAATAATTATTGGTTTTTCCCCAACTTTATAACTTGATGAACTTTTAACTTGATTAACTATTAAGTCCACTTCTTCCCAATGTTTCCCAGTTGTTCTAAAAAATAACACATTATATTCATCTACCGATTTCTTAACATTAATATTATCTCCATTACCTCTAATCATCACTTTTCCGCTTTCGGTATCAAAACACACTCGATTATATGAAATCAATTCCAAATCCACCCCCAGCTTTTTAGCTGCTCTTCGCACCAACACCAAATGTCCCGTAATTTTTCCCCCAAAAAATAATCCAATTTTTTTATTATTCATTATTATTTGTTCTTTAAAATTTTTGAATTTTTAATTGTTTGTTTCTTGAGTTTTGTTTCTTGGTTATTATTTTTAGCACTAATCAAAAAACCTTCTAAATCTTTTCTTCCTAACAAAAATTTAGTTCTCAATTTATTTCGGTTAGCCACATTTACTGCTGTCACCACTTTCTTTCCTTTTAGCCAAAAAGTCACTCCAATCACTGGTCGATCATTATTTTTCCCCAAACTCGATCGATAATGTCGATAATACAAAATCTTATCTTCCGATACCAATCCTAGTTTTTCTGCCAATGTTCGATCAATCGAGCTTCTAAAAGCCCCAGTATCAATCTTCGCTCTCACTTCCACCACTCTCTTTTTTCCAATTTTCAACACCGGGCTTTTCTGTAAATCAGGTTTAAAACCTTTTGGAATTTTAACTTGAATAATTTCCAAAGGGTTAACTGTCTTAATTTTTTCTTTTTCTTCTACTTTTTCAAAAAACTTTTCTCCAAACAAATATTTAGCCAAAGATACTGAATGATCCACACTTCTAGCTTCAATATCTTCCACTTTTTCCATTCTGGCTCTCAATCCCGCTTTATTACAAATCTGAATCGACAACCCTGGTCTAGCATTAACTTCTAGCACTGTTGGTCCATCTTCTTTATCCAACACCACATCTACTCCCAAAAAACCCAACCCAGGAATTGCTTTTTGGCAATTAACCGCTGTTTCCAAAATCTCTCGCCACATCGGAATTTTTATTCCGTTCACTTTAATCAATTTCTTTTTTCCATTATCAAAAATTTTCTTAATCTCCTCGCCTTTCCCCTGAATTCCAAAAGTAGTAATTCCTGTCGCCAAATCAATTCCCAATCCAATTGCCCCTTGTTGTAAATTTGCCTTACCATTGCTTTTTTCCGTTGGAATTCTAAACATCGCCATTACTGGTATTTTGTTGTAAACAATTACTCTAATATCTGGGGTTCCGGCTCGGGTAATTGCCAAAAACATCGGATGAATTTTAATTCTCTCTTCCACAATCACATTATCAGCTGTTCCATGCATACTATATTTCCCCGCCACAATATCTTTACAATGTATTTTTATTTCTTCTAAACCAATCATCTTCCCATTCATCATTTGGAACTTGGTTTCTTCATTTAAATTTTGTTTGTTTCTTGGATTTTGGTTATTGGTTATTCTTTTTCTCACTATTATTATTCCTTCTCCTCCATACCCCGATTCTGGTTTAATTACAAAATTTCCTTCCAATTTCAACCAATTAAATTTCTCAATTTCTTCAATTGTCTTGATTCTCTCGATTAATTTAGGTACCCCTACTCCTGCCTTCGATAGCACTTTTTTTGTCTTATATTTGCTATCCGCTATCATTCTTCCTTCAGCGGAATTCTTTCGCAAATACATCTTGTTTCTCAAGTTTTTTGTTAAAAACTGTCGATATTTTTTTAAATCAATTCCCCACATTTTATTTATTTTTTCTAATCGCTTTTTTAAATCGTTTAATCTCTAGCCATCTAATCCCAGAATAATTTCCAACTACTATATTAATAGCTACCAAAAATATTAAAGTCACTTCGGGGTTTTGCAACACCCACAATTGAATCCCTTCCACGCTCATCAACATTGCTCCCACTGTCGACAATGCAATTGTTCCTAAAATCAAATTAATTGCTTCTTTTCGGCTTTTTACCAACTGAGTTCTCACAAATTCTTCTACCAATAAAATCATTAACATTACCGGGAAAATCGAAATCTTACTAATATCTGCCAATTGCCAATAGCTCGAAGCCACCATTAATCCAAAAGTACCCAAAGAAATAAACATCAAATTTATCGATCGTGCCGGCCAAAAATGTAGTTTGAATTTTCGCAACAAAAAATTACTCAATAAAGAAATCAACAAAATTGTTACTAGTAAAATCACCCCTCCCAACAATCCAGTGGCCAAAAAAGTCACCGCAATCATTGTTGGCATAAATATTCCATATCCCGACAATCCAATCACATAATGCAATATCGAAGCGATCGTCGCCACTATTGGTAACAATAATAGTAGTACTATCGTGCTCTTAGCCACTCCTCTATCTTCCGCAATTTCAATCATTTTTCTAATTGTGTTTACTCCATTCCACTTCATCGTTTCTTTCAATTCCACCTTTTCCAATTCCTGTTCAGCTCTCACTACCGTAACTATCGGCCGATTAACCGCCAGCACGCTTACCCAAACCATTCCAATTAAATAAATTACTAATAATAATTTTTGACGCATTTTTGTGTTATTTTTAATATTTATTGTACCTCTCAATTGGTACCTTTAGTGGCGTATTATACCACCGTTTTTTTCCGTCAATACCATCAAATAACCCCTCTCCATTTCCTTCATCGTTTTTGTCTTTTTTTTAGTATAATTCACCTATGAATCGGTTGCTTGCAGTTAAAATAGATCCCTCCACTGGAAACGGTAGTCAAACCGTCGGTTCCACCTTCCCCAATCTTGGCTCACTAATTTCAATTATTCTTCAAAATGCTCTCACTCTTTCTGGTATCATTTTTCTTTGTCTTTTGATTTTTGGCGGACTTAACCTTATAATTAATGCCGGAAGTGGTGATTCTAAAAAAGCTGCCGAATCACAAGCCATTGTGGTTAATTCATTAATTGGCTTTGCCATCACCCTTCTTGCTTTCTTTATTATTCAAATCATCGAAAAAATTACTGGTCTATCAATCATTAATTCTTCTCTTTAATGAACAACATATTTAATTTTTTAAAACCCTCCGCAGTTAACGCTCAAGGCTTAGTTGGTTCAATTTCCAATCCTCTACCCAAGTATCCTTCCACCGATGGCAGTGGTCTCTTTTTATTCTTAAGCAACATTCTCAAATTTGCTGGCACCATTGCCGGTATCTACATGTTAATTCAAATCATTATTGCTGGTTATACCTACATTTCTGCCTCAGGTGATCCTAAAAAAACCGATCAAGCTTGGGCTCAAATCTGGCAAAGCCTTTTAGGTATCGTTATTATTGCTTCTGCTTTTACTATCGCCTCGGTTATTGAAAAAATAACTGGTATTAATATTATTAATCCTGTAATTTATGGTCCATAACAATCTTATTGCTTCCTCCAAACCTTATAAAATTACTGGTCCTGGCATCGATCCAGGTGCCAATGGCGCTCTCACTCTTGAAAAAATTCTTAGCCAAACTATTGGTGTTCTAACCCTGGTTGCCGCTATTTATTTTGCTTTTCAAATTATCTTTGCCGGATACAGTTTTATCTCTGCTAATGGCGATGAAAAAGCCATGAATACCGCCAGAAAACGTCTCACTGATGGTGTCTTAGGTATCACTATTATTGTTGCCGCCATCGGAATTGTTTCTCTTCTTACCACCCTAGCTGGTATCCCCAACATTTTTAATATCAATTCAGCTATCGATAAAATGTTTTAAACTATGATCAACTTTCAACTTATCAAACCAGTCTACGCTCAAGTTTGCAACCCTCTTTTAAATAATTGCCAAAAGCAAGTTACCGACCCCAAAGGTTGGGCTAGTGGTTTTATTCAAGGTGTCATCTCTCTCTTCTTTGTTGTTGGTATCATCTATTTCCTTTGGCACTTTTTTATGGGTGCTTACCATATGATTGCTTCCAATGGTGATCCTAAAAATTTTGAAACATCTAAACACGAATTAATGTGGGCCGTTCTTGGTCTTCTAATCGTCTTCTCAATTTTTGTCGTTCTCAAAATTGTTGGCACTGTTCTTGGCATCCAAGGATTAAATAGATTACTCATTCCCTGGCCAACACTTTAATTTCTTCTATTTTATTGATAAAATTTATTAATTATTAAAAATTAAAAAATATGTTAAACCAAATCAAAAACAAATTATCATATCTCGCTTTAGTTGCTCCAGTCTTCGCCGCTGAATCCATCGACATTTCTCCAAAAGGTAATTTTGCTCAACTCGGCAACATTACTGCCAATTCTTTAGTTTCCGGTGCCATTAGTTTAGTCCTTTTAGTCGTCGCTTTAGTTTTCTTCTTCATCTTAGTCCTTGGTGGTCTTCGTTGGATCATGTCCGAAGGTGATCAAAAAGCTGTCGAAGCTGCTCGTGGTCAAATTACCAATGCTTTAATTGGTTTAGCCATCGTCTTTTCGGCTTTTGCTATTATCAAACTTATCGAAGCTCTCTTTGGAATCAATCTCTTCAAACTCGAATTCAAACCCCTTTACTAAGTAAATTTCAAAACCCCCTAAGTTTATTCTTAGGGGGTTTTTTGTTTCCAATGTTATACTAACTCATGTATCAATTAATCGCATTTATCCTAACCTCCCTTCTTCTCTTGTTATCTCCCCAAGCATCTTTTGCTCAAGGCAAACCTTGGTCAGACAAATGCGTTGGCGCTGGTAATCTTTCCGATGTTCCCACCATTCAAGGTTTTGAATGCCTGTTTGGCAATCTTCTCAATGTTGTCATGATTTTTGCTGGTTTAGCCTTCTTTATTATGTTTATTGTTGGTGGTTTTAATTATCTTCTTAGTTCTGGCGATGATAAAAAAACCGCCGCTGCTGCTGCCACCATCACCTCTTCAGTTATCGGCATTGTTGGTGTTATTCTCTCTTTCTTTATCATCAAGCTTATTCAAACTTTCGTCGGTGCTGATATAAATATCACCGATTTTCTTATTCCAGGTCCATGATTTTTATCATTTTCCTCTTATTATTTTTATTTTCTTCTACCCAAACCTACGCCTATCCTGCCATCATTATCGATAAATCAATCCATTCCCCCCCAATTGGCACCGGTGCTGATCAAAATTTTGTCCCCAACGATATTAATAACACCGATACTATTAAATGCTCTGGCACCTACACTGTTTCCGAAACCTTCAATCCCAAAAGTGTTGGTTCCTCTCCTCCCACTTTTCAACCCTATCAAGTCAATAGCATTTCCAATCAAGCCAACTTTGGCATCAGCAATTATTCCAACACTGGCTTAGTCAAACAACAACAGCACCTTGGCAATCGTTACCAAAATCTCACCGATCCTTTAAAACTAAATAAAGCCTTTTTATCCCTCAACATTAATCAAGACTCAGGCAATACCAGCAATCGCGCCACTCCTTACTACGTTTTAAAATGCCTCAAAGGCCAACGTTTAGTCAAATCAGTGCTATCACTTTCCAAATCTTACAATGGCACCACCTGCAATGAACAAATTGGCTGGAACTGTCAAAACGCTTTTGTTAATCTCAACGATCCACACGATCCAAGTTGTGTTGCCGTTAGAATTGCCGATGTTGCCGCCTATTTTGCCCACAAACCCATTTTCTATCCTCTCGATGCCAATTGTTACGACAAAAACCTACAACCAAATCTTCTCAATATTGTCCACAATTTAGCCCCACCAAAATTTTCCGACACCGTCTATCGCCACCTTCTCAATTATGCTATCGAAGTTTCCGACACTTGCTCCCTAGCTCGCAATATTGAAATCTGCGACAAAGATAGTCAAGGCAACAGTATTAATTGTCGTCTTCAATCTTCCTCCATTCCTCGTGGTTCAATTGTCGACACCACCAAAAAAGTAACCGCCCAGTTTATTCCCTCATCTTCAACTCTAATCAAACCCGATATTTGTCAAACCTCCACCGGCAAAGCTTCCTTCGATCGCCCCAATCCTGTCAGTTTCTTGGCTACTATCCAAAAAGCTTTTGGCACTATCACCGATTCTTCTCAAACTTTTTCCGACACTGTAATCAAAAATGATTATCTCGATTCTCGAATAGATTTCAGTAACGATCTTACCTTTCTCACCAACATGATTCCTGCTTCTCAAAAAACCAAATACAACCTCACCTCTTGTTCCACCACCGATGGCAAATCAATCGATCCTGGTTGCAAAGATGCTCGAGTAGTTGTTGGCCACTTTTTACTTCCCAAAAACTTCTAATTCTCTGTTAAAATTCGATAATGTCAGTCAAAAGATTCCATTTAAATTGGCGAATAGTTCTTCTCTCCCTTTTCTCTTTGGCCATCTTTTTTTCTGTCAAAACTATTGCTCAAACTACCACCGAAAATCCTCTCAAACTCAAACAAGATGCTATTATCGAAGGTAACAATCAAGAAGCTTGGTTAAACGAAGCTCTCGGCAGCAACTTGGTTTCTCTTTTTACTGGTATCGTTGGCCCCATTCCCGATGAAATTTTCGAAGGTAAAACCACCTCCTATCTTCCTGGTGGTGCTCTTGGTCAATCAACCAAAATGATCTCTTCTCTCTTCAGTTCTCCTGCTTCTGGCATCGAATACATTGCCCAAGTTAAGGATAATTTTCTTGGTAAACCTGCCTATGCTCAAGGCTATGGCACTCGTGGTCTTCAATTTCTTCTCCCTATTTGGAAAACTCTCAGAAACTTAATCTACATTTTTTCTGCTGTTGTCTTTTTAGTCGTTGGCCTAATGATTATTCTCCGAGTAAAAATCAATCCTCAAACTGTAATCAGCATTCAAAATGCCGTTCCCCAAATTATTATTGCCCTAGTTTTAGTTTCTTTTAGCTATGCTATCGCTGGTCTTTTAATCGATCTTTCTGGTGTTATCCAAGCCCTTTTTGTGGCTCTCATCTTCTCTTCTAAAGGTGTTGGTTTCAATCAAAATCTATTTGGTCCAATTATTGGTAATTCTGGCGGTCTTCTAATCCTCGGAGATGCTGGCAATGCCCTTGGTGCCCTCGTTTCTGAAGTTGGCAGTTGGATTGGTATTGCCAAACCTCTCAGCTACACTCATTTAGCCAATCCCGATATTAATACCTTCAACATGTTAGCTTTCCGAGCAGTTCCAGGCTATTTTAGCCTTACTCTTTTAGGTGGTCTTTTAGGTAGCATTATCGTTGGTCTTCTTGGTGGTGGCATTCTTCAATGGGCAGCTGGTGGAGTTGGTAATGGTATTGGTAGTCTTGGTGGTAGCATTATTGGTGGAGCCGGTGGTGGTTTAATTGGTTTAATTATTATTCCTATTGTTCTCTGTATTGCGGTTATGATCTGGCTAATCAAGCTCTACTTTGGTCTTCTCAAAACCTACGTCACTATTATTTTTAAAATCATTCTCGCTCCCATCGAAATCGGCATGGGTGCTTTCCCCAATTCTAAAATGGGTTTTTCTTCTTGGGCCATCGATTTAATTGCCAATTTGGCTGTTTTCCCTTTCGTCAATATATTCTTAATCCTTCTCAACTATATTATGGAAAGTATCAACAGCTCAACTGTTCTTGGGGTTGGTGGCTCTACTGTTTGGGCACCCAATGCTATCAATTTAGGAGGCACTATTTCTCCTCTAATTATTAGCTCAGCCATTGGTCTTGCTGGTCTTTCCATTCTTTCCAAACTACCTGAACTCGTTCCTCAATTAATCTTCGCCCTCAAACCATCTCCATGGGGTCAGGCTATTGGTGATTCTCTTAGTAAAACCGCTCAACCTTATCAAGTTGGAGCAACTCAATTTGTACACGATCAAGCAGCTGCACGTTATGCTACTGGAAATAGAGATTTAAGAGCTGGTGCTGGTAGATTATTTGCAGATATCTTAGAAAGTATGGGTAAAGCTAGAGGCCATTAAAACAACTCCTTTAGTTTTTTTTATTTTGATCTACTATTTCTAGCCATTGCCGAAACGATTATTTTAGCTCTAGTCAATTTATCTATCAATCTTGCATGTAATATCTTCTTTAATTCTTTTCGATCATCTTTTCCAGGCATAAGTCTTGGCTTTTCAATAATCATATCTACCAAGCCTTCGTAATCGGTTTTTTCGGGTATTTTCAACATAATCTCAGAGCTTCTTTCAATACCCATAGAATTTAACATTATCCACGCAAAAGCATTAACAGAATCCAGTTTATCAAACATTCTTCCTTCTCCACCAACAACTTTAATACCTCGAACTTTCGCTAAAACATCAGCTAAGCTATTACTCCAGTCATCTATGTTTTTTCTAATATCTAATAAATTTTTTCCTGTAGCGTATAAATAAAACTTAAAAAAAGTATCCCATTTATCACCATAATCACCGAATAAATTTGAGTCAGTCTTACCAAATGAGATTTTTCTCTGTTCAAGCAAAGCTTGAGCCATAGACATTTCTTGACTTCCTACTTTAACTTTTAGTAATTCACACATTGAAGCCCCTATTCTCTCGGGATAAGGTCTAAGTTCTCCTGTCTGTAAAGCTCTAATAAAATTTGGTCTAGTATCATCCCATGTCATCATATCAGCAAACCAAGCACCAACATTACCTCCCCAACCTTCTTCTGTCCCCTGAGATCTTGAGTCAGCATCTAAATCAGGTTGAACACCAAACTTTCTTTGTGCTTTTGAAAGAGGATGCATCATTGCTCTTATTTGTTCTCCAAAAACATTTCCAGATCCACCCGATATTTCTCTGTCTTCATCAGCAGACTCAAACACATTACTTACATATAGAAAATTCCAAGCAATCGCTACTGCCGCTCTTGCATTTATTGCTTCAAGACCATTTTCAACTAATTTCTTAATCAATTCATTCTGATATTCTTTAAAACTTGCCAATCTGTCTTTCCAGCTAACACGATCAATACTTTGTTTACTAAGTTTTAAGAAAAAAGCACCACTTTCAGGGTCAACATTTGCTTCAAAAAAATCATTTACAATAGTTTCCATTGAATGTCTAACGCCTGGAAGTTCATAAAGTAAACCCAACTCCCTTTCTGACAATTTTAGATAATTATTATTTTTTGCTTTCTCTCCATCCATTGCAGCCACCTCTTGTTTTACATACGAAGCATTAGTTAAATTAATTCTTGCTCTAATTATTTGTTGCCAATCTGCCTCAGTACCAGAAAACCATTCTGGAGGATTTTTAAACCAAGATGGTGGAAATGTATCAACCTGAAGTTGTATCGGTTGTTGTAAAAACTCAGCTGTAGTAAATGTATCATACGTTGACTCGGATCTTTCACCACCATTCATTGCCATCGTTACTTTTAATAAAGCTTCTTCAATTGAAGAAGTTTTACTCCCTTCCCCCTCGCTTAAATTATCGACCTCATACCCCAAATAAGCACTTACTCTCATCATCTCTTCATCACCTTTTTCATCTAGTCCCTCTAATTCACTCAAAGCAACAGTAGCAGCTTCCAAATTTTCTACTAGTTTTCTTTTTCCTGCAGAACCAGCTACTTTCAATGACCTTCCTTTTCTGTCTAACTGATCTAATATTTTTCGAATATCTTCATTTGTAATTTCAATATTTCTCACTCTTTCTCCAATACCTTTCAATGATTCAGGTAAAAGACTGTTTATCAAATCAGCCGATCCACTTTCTAAAGCAGCAGTCAGCTCTTTATTATCACCATATTTTCCAGCTATATAAATTCCAGTTGCCAACAACTCTAACCTTTTTCTAGCTAATTCCTGATTTTGAGGACGTTGCCTATCATTTGAAGCATTTTCTAAGTTTTCAACACTTTCTGCTTGCCACTCTCCTGGTTGTGCCAAACCCCTCAACAAATTCACAGCGTCTCCATTTACTTTTCTTCTAGCCGCATCGTCTATTGGATTTAATAATTTGTTTACTCCAACAGCAACAGTATCAACAGTTTTCTGATTAAACGCATGTTCGCCCAAAAAAGCCCGCTCCCTAATCGTGTTGCCAATCTTCTCAATCATGCCCAAATTATAGCATATAACACCCCATTATTTGGCAATAATCAATTTACCACATCAAAGCTCTTATATTAAGAATAAAAAAAGGATATAATTCCCTCAATGACTCATTTCATCACCTCCAAATGTAACAACTGTGGTCAATGTCAAAAAGTTTGTGCTGTTGAATGTATTGTCAAAGGCAACTCCCAAAGCTTTATTGACCCCAGCACCTGTATAGATTGTGGCGCTTGTGCTTCCGAATGCCCCTATTCGGCCATCCAAGACAAAGCCACTCCCGACACCCAAATTGATTTCAACAAAAATGCTGAATTTTTCTCTGTCGGCTCTGGTTACAAAAACCAAAAATAAAAATGCCCGATCCTGCTGAGCCTCAATCTTTTACTATTATTTCTCCCGACAAAAAATCAATTTCTCCACAGGATAAAGAAAGTATTGCCAATAACCCCAACAGAATTATCACTCCTGCCACTTTTATTCTCAATGAACAAAACCAACCCTCAGCTGTCGAAATTGGAGATCAGCACTATGAAGTCAGATTAAAAACTCAAACCACCACTATTGCTAATTTTCTCGATCTTGCACCTCAAAATAAACACCAATTATTTTCTTCAATTAGTAGTAACCCCGACGATTACCGTTTTCGCCCACTTACTGGCGGAAACCCGTTTAAGCATCCGCTAGCTTTAGCTTTTTATGAACAATCAATATTTACCCATCAAGTACAAATGGTCAATCAAATATCTGAAGCTTTTGAGCAAGATTCCAAAGATATATCTCCACCAGAGATAAAAGAATTTACAAAGAAAGTAAATGATCAAATTTCCAAAGATGCCGCCGAAGAATCCAATCAGTATTTCGATTATCTTCGTCAAACATTTGGAGATTCGCCGGTCACTATTCGTCGATATCTTGTCAACAGTCGCCCTCCAATCGAACACCTTAGCATCACTTTAGGTAAAATTGATTTTACTAACCCTCAAGATGAATTTGATATCGATGCTTACGCCATTTCAACTATTCATTTTGCCAATACAGTACTTCATGAACCTCCCCCCAAAAAACCTACTATCATTTTTCTAACCGCCCTTCCAGAAACTGAAACAGGCTCCGGCAACTATCAAAACACTCTATGTTACAAACAAGGTTCTTGTTGTGGTTTTTTTAATAAAAACGTTATCGTTGTCGACTCATTACCATCAACCAAACTTGCTTCTTTCGACGAAGACAAGATTAAAACTAAAATTACCTTTAATCAAGAATTTTTAAGAGAAATCACCATCCATGAAACCGCCCACCATATGGATAGCCAAATTGAGAGTCACACTTCCTGTCAAAAAGAGGGTTTTGCCGTCTCCTTTGAGTATGATTTTGATTATTCAAAAATCAAAAATTTACTTTATAGCAATCATAGCCAATTCCGCCATCAAACCACACCATCCCGATTATTAGAAGTTTTTTCCACCAATCCACCCCAAGTCATTACCAAAGAACGGTATTTTCTTACCGGTGCTTTTTTATCTTGGATATATCAACATCACGGCCCAAATGCTTTCATCTCTTTTTATCATCATCTAGCCAATCCCCAAATTTATCCCAATGAAAAACCTACCCACCGAGCTCTTGCCTCTCTCACCCTTGCTCTTCAAACAGATAAAAAATCTCCACCAACACCAGAAGATTATCAACAATCCCAAAATCTCATTGCCGATTTTCTTGAATATATTAATACTCCTCCAAGCCTTCAAGAAGAATATTAAAATCAATTTATTTCATCACCGCTTCAAACTCTTTTTCATCCAAGGTTTCTTTTTCCACCAAAATCTTAGCCAACTTGTCTAATTTTTCTCTTTCTTGCTTTAGCACTTCTCTAGCTCGATCAATTGCCTTGTTCACTATTTTTTTAATTTCTTCATCCACCTTAGATTGCATATTATCCGAAATTTTGGCTGGTTCCATCCAAGCCTTACCAAAATCATTCATATCAATTTGTGGCCCCAAATTTATTGGTCCCAACTCGCTCATCCCCCATTCCACCACCATATCTCGAGCAATATTAGTTGCATGAGAAATATCGCTGCTAGCACCAGTGGTAATATCTCCAAAAATCAACTCTTCCGCCGCTCTTCCGCCCATCGCCATTGCCATTCTTTTTATTAGTTTCGACTTCGTTTGGTGAACCTCATCCCTTGTTGGAGGTACTAAAGTAAATCCCAAAGCCATTCCTCTTGAAACAATCGAAATTCGGCTCACTGGGTCCAATCCTTCCACATAATTCACAATTGCATGTCCAGCTTCATGATAAGCCGTCATTAATTTATCTTCATCCGATTGGTCTCGTCTTTTTTCCGAACCCAATTTAACTTTCAACGACGCTTCGTCAATATCAGCCATCGATATTTTTACTTTATTTTCTCTAGCCGCTTTAATTGCCGATTCGTTCAACATGTTTTCCAGATCAGCTCCCGAAAATCCTACTGTCTTTTTAGTCACACTCTCCCAATCAACATCTTTATCAAATGGTTTACCTTTAGCATGAATGGCTAAAATATCTCTTCTTGCCTTTAAATCTGGCATTTCCAAAACCACTCTTCGATCAAATCGTCCTGGTCTTAATAATGCCGGATCTAGCAAATCGCCTCGATTAGTTGCCGCCAATACTACCACTGCCGTATTAGTTTCAAATCCATCCATTTCCACTAAAATCTGATTTAATGTTTGTTCTCTTTCCCCATGTCCTCCGTCAAAACCACCTCTCGCTCGACCAATGGCATCAATTTCATCAATAAAAATAATTGCTTTTCCAGCTTTTTTTGCTGTCGTAAATAAATCTCTCACTCGGCTAGCACCCACTCCCACCAACATTTCCATAAACTCGCTTCCCGCCATCGAATAAAATGGTACATTTGCTTCTCCTGCCACCGCTTTTGCCAATAAAGTCTTTCCCACTCCTGCTGGTCCTACCAACAATACTCCTCGTGGGGCTCTGGCTCCCATTTTTCGGTATTTCTCAGGATTCTTCAAAAAGTCCACCACTTCTTCCAAGTCTCTTTTGGCTTCTTCCACTCCAGCCACATTCTTAAAAGTCATGTTTTGTTTACCTTTAATAAACAATTTGGCTGTCGATTTTCCAAAATTAAAAATTCCCCCACCAGCACCACCGCTCTGTCTTCCAAAAAACCAAATGATTACTAAAATTGGCAAACCTACCGTCAATACCAACGATAAAATATCACCCAACATTTTCCACCCTTGTCGGTTTTCAATATTCAATTTCACACTTCCCAATTCCACTCCTTCTCTTTGCAAAATTTCTGCCATCGAAGTATTAGTTTCTTTTGAAGTTACTAAAATTTTATTTTTTTCGTTCAATTTCACCAGCACCTCATTGTCCATTACTGTAATTTCTTTGGCTTCACCATTTTTTACTTTTTCTACCACTTCCGAAATTGTTACTTTTTCCAAAGCTTCTGGCATCAAAAAGGTTCTTAAAATATCTACTACCCAAAATGCAATTACAATGTATATTAAAGCCTTAATTATCTGTTTAGGTCCTATTTCAATTTTTTTAATTTTCACTCCTGGTGGCAAGTTTTTTAATAATTCATCAGTCGCACTTTTGCCCTTCTTTTCTTCTTTCTTCTCATCTTTTTTTCCACCCAAAACACCCTTCATTTTGTCAACAATAGATTCTTTCTTCTTCATCCGCAAATTATACCATTCTCAATCTATTTTCTCTGCTTGTTTATTACCGCACATCTACCGATTTATTTCCGTATCTGTTATAATACACACCACATACATATGGCTGACAATCAAACTTTAGAAACTTTAAGAAAAATAGCCGAAGAAGTTACCTTAGAAGGTGGCAATATTAAACCCATCTATAATATACAGACAGGAAGATGGACAACTCTTATTAATGGTCAACCCATCGAAACTCAAGATCCAGACGAAGTCGCTGAGTTAACCGGTTCTCATTTACTTACTAAACTAAACACCACTCGTCCCAAGCGCCGCCAATAATTCTCTCTCATCCTCTTCTCCTTCTCTCACCCTAAATTCATATCCACACTTTTCGCATTTGTAGTAAATTTTAAACATTCCTTTTTCATAAATAGTTTTTAGTGGTCTTAATGCCCCCTTGCATTCACTGGCTCTATCTCCCGGTATTTTTTCGTCTACATGTTTTCCCCACAAGCATTTTGGGCAATGATCCGTATATCCATCCCCCATCACCTTGTGTCCACACTGCTCACACTCAAAATTTTCTTTTACTCTAATAAAGTTTTTCATTTCTCTATCTCTACTCCAATCATTAAATCTTTTTTAAATTTCTGATTAAACAATAATTTGTTATTCATCACCGTTGCCGCTGGTTCCACCTGGCTCACCTGCCAACCACTCGGAACTGTAATCAAATTAACCAGTCCAGTATCTCCATATCCCGATTGTTTTTGCTGATAAAGCATATATGAAAATTTATTTTCTTTATTTAAATCAATCGCCAAATTATATCTCACCTCCACAATCCTTTTAGATGCCACCGGCACCACCACCAACAACCCAATTTCTTTTTTTCCATCATTATTTGTAATTTTCAGGCTATCACCTCCATAAACCGTTTTCGTACCATCATTGCTAGTCACACTCACCTCAGCCACATTTGCCTCCGCCGGAATATACACTCTCAAATAATTCTTATAATCACCCCCCGGCCAATTACTATTCTTAGCTGAATTTTCATAAGTTATTTTCGCTATTCTAGCCACCGCATTGCTTCCAATTTCAACTTGCTGTTCCACATTTCGATAAATAAAGTAATTAGCCTTGTTTACCCCCAAATTAGCTTCCACTCCATACCAATAATCCGCCACGCATCGATCACTTTTACATTTCCCTTGATACATCATTCCATTCCAGCCCAAATCCGTCAAAATATTATTTATCTTTTTCTCGTTTACCACCAGTTGTATTTCATTCTCATCTAAAAGATTTAAGCTCGTTTCCAGCAATTTTAGTTTCTCTATGCCTTTTGCTGTTTTTATTTCTTCCATCATCACTGTTGCCAATCCACCCAAAAAACTTCCTTTTTGATTCGACCCTGGGAAAAACTTGGTTTCCGCATAAAACTCTGCCTGTTCATATAAATTATCTTTATTAATTTTTACTTTAAAATCAGGCACCATTATTTCTCCCAACACCCCCAGCCAACCCTTAGCCACCGCCAAGTTCATGGTTACCAACCCATCCACTCTTCTTCCTGTTTCTTTTTCAAAAAACCATAAAATATCTTTCGAGGCTTCAACCATATTTGGTTTCCAGTTAGCATCCCGCAAATACCAACCGCCCTCTCCCAAAATTGTTTTTATCGCTTCCGGTGGTTCCACGTGTCCTTTCAATTGGCCATCAATTTCATAAATATCTTTCACTTCCAACCCCAACATTTTCCCATTTTCAAAACTCAATATTCCAAAAGAACCAATAAACCCTCCTCCCGGTCTCAATTCGCTTTCATTCTGAAACAAAACCATATATTCCCGTCTTTTTCCATCTCCTCCCAACATTTCCTTTAATACTGGCACCATTTTTGTCGCCTTACTAATTTTTTCGCGGTATTCAGGCAAACTCTTTTTAGCCTTATTAATTTCTCCTCGCCATCTTCCCGGAATCCAATTCCAATCATCGTTTAATTTTGCCTGAACCACTCCCAATCTTTTATTTATTTCCTCCAGTTTTTGCTGGCTAATTTCCAACTCTTTAATCACCTCAATTTCCTTCTCTCCAAACACTCCTTCTCCAATTTTTTCGCCACTTTCATTCAGTTCAATTCCCAAGTCAACAATTTCCGAACCTTCTTCCACCATTTTTAATCCTTTCCAAATTTTTCTTCCACTCAAACTGTTATTCCATCCAAAGTTTTCAATTGTTTTTATATTTTTGGCCGAAACTAATTTAATGTTTTTATTGGTTTCCGCAATCTTTTCAATTTTTCCTTCCTTTAAACTTTTTACCCAACTATCTATTGCTAAAACATAATTCACCACTCTCAACATTCCCATCAATATCATTATTATCGCCACTCCCCCCACCGCTATTTTCACATACCTCCCCCAATCTCTTGTTTTTCGTTTATCGTTTATCGTATTACCAATTACGTCCTTGTTTTCCGTATATCGTATATCGGATATCGTATTACGTTTATCGTTTATCGTATCTCGAATTATCTTTCTCTCCGGCAACGGGCTAATCAACGGCTTAATCTCAAACTCCTCTTCCTCCTCCCTTATCTCGTTTACTGGATTTTGTATTGCCTCCCCTGTCAAGGGGAGGTCCCCGAGCTTGTCGAGGGGGAAGGGGTTTAAATCCTCCTCCACCATCACCTCAAATTTCTTTTTGTTTATCAAATTGTGTTTCGCCTCCCTGCCTCCCCTGTCAAGGGGAGGTGTTCCCGATTTATCGGGAACAGAGGGGTTTAATTCCCGTTTATCGTCTATCGAATTACGTATTACGTTCCCCTTCTTTTTTCTATTTTCCTCATCCGCCAATGTAAAAAAATATTGCAATGTTTTTTCCAAATCTATCGACCAATCCTCATTCGGTTCCCATCGAA
>JAKQJL010000012.1 GCA_029561175.1 bacterium | reverse complement strand
TGGGGGTTGCGCTCGTTACCTCACTTAAGAGAACAACTCACGTCACGAGCTGACGACAGCCATGCAACAGCTGTGTATCACCCTCGAAGGCGGCTCTACTTTCATAAAGCTTGCAGATACATTTCAAACCCAGGTAAGGTTCATCGCTTCGTATCGAATTGAACCACATGCTCCACTGGTTGTGCGCCTCCCCGCCAATTCGTTTGAGTTTCGGCCTTGCGGCTATACTCCCCAGGCGGTCCGTTTAACGCGTTAGCTAACATCCCCCACAATAAATTGCAGAGAACTAACGGACATTGTTTACAGCTAGGACTACTCAGGTCTCTAATCTGATTTGCTACCCTAGCTTTCGTCTCTGAGTGTCAGTAAATACCTAGTTACCCGCCTTCGCGCTTGGTGTTCTTTTTAGTATCCACGGATTTTACCCCTACACTAAAAATTCCAGTAACCCCGATACCACTCTAGTCTTTCAGTATCCTGCCCCTTCCTCCGGTTGAGCCGGAGTCTTTGAAACAAGACTTAAAAAACCACCTACAGACTCTTTACGCCCAGTAAAACCGGGTAACGCTTGGAACCTACGTATTACCGCGACTGCTGGCACGTAGTTAGTAGTTCCTGATTCCTATTTCCTTCATGAAAATAGAAAAGAAGTTTAAGACCCGAGGGCCTTCATCCTTCACGCGGTGTCGCTGCGTCAGACTTTCGTCCATTGCGCAAAATTCCTAACTGCTGCCACCCGTAGGTGTATGGGCCGTGTCTCAGTCCCATTGTGACGGACTCTCCGCTAAGAGCCGTTAGCCGTCATCGCCTTGGTGGGCTATTACCCCGCCAACTAGCTGGTAGCAGATAGGCCATTTTCGAAGCGACTTGCGTCTTTAACCCGTAGGTATTATGGGGTATTACCCCGCCTTTCGGCGGACTATCTCCCTCTTCGAAGTATGTTCCTATCCCTTACTCACCCGTTCGCCACTGACCTTGTGCTCTACACCAGAAATTCCAATAATTGAAACTCCTAGTGTAGAACACTCAATCCGTTCGACTTGCATGTCTTAGGCACACCGCCAGCGTTCACCCTGAGCCACGATCAAACTCTTAGTACAAAAATTTTAGAAAATGAATACCGAAATATATCGGTGTCACCCTCTGGTACTAACGAATTGGCTAAAAATGTGAAGCTGAACTTGTTAAAGTACAAAATTAATTCCGAGTAAATCGGAATGAAGGTATTCTACTACACTTTTTAGGTTTGTGCAGTAGGATAATTTAACTTAATTTGAGTATAGTCGAATTGATTGAAAATAGGCTCAATATTGTGATCAGCGGTAGTAAAAATTGTTTGATACTTTTGGCAGATTTCGACAACTAAAGATTGATGATCAAAATCGAGTTCAGAAAGAATATCGTCTAGAAGTAAAACTGGAGTGTCTTGATAGATATTTTCAAGATAATTAATATGAGCTAATCTGATTCCTAATACAGCCAAGCGCTGTTGGCCGCGACTACCCCAAAAAGCTAGATTTTTATCAGCGGCCGAAAATGAAAGGTTATCAATAGTAAAATCATCACGATGTGGACCAGATAAGGTGTATCCTGAGGATAATTCATGCCGATAGTTTGAATCTAAAAGCGGTTGGGTTACTAAAGATGGATGATATTGGAGCCGAAGAGATTGAATATCTTGGCGAGGATGTTGTTCGAAAAACTGATTGGCAAAACGAATAAACTTTGATCGATTAGAATTGATAATCTCAGCATTTTTAATTAGAGATTGATCCCAAAAAAATAGTTCGCTTTTCGAAGCTAAGCCATTAGCAATTTGATCGAGAAGCCGATTTCGATGCTCAAGGGTTTTGTGGTACTGGGATAGAGCTTGAGCATAACGCCAATCGGAAGTGATGAAAACACTATCAAGAAAATCACGACGGCGAGAGGGTGAACCATTAACAAGACGCATATCTTCTGGATCAAAAACAACAATTTTTAAAGAACCTAGGTAAGAAGCTCGAGTCTTTTTTATTTGATTAACTAAAAAACGGCGACTAATTGAGGAAGAAGTGGGTTCGGAAAGCAATTGAACTTCGAGATTTTTTAGGCTGTCTGATTGTATTTTTCCACAGACCGAAGAATAGTTTTGATCCCACTTTATTAGTTGGCGAATAGATGATGAGCGAAAACTTTTACCAGTAGAAAGAAAATAAATAGCTTCTAAAATATTGGTTTTACCAGAACCATTGGCGCCAGTAATAATAGTAACTGAAGGATTAAAAGAAAAATCGGCTTTTGGATATGATCGAAAGTTTTCAATGGAAATATCAGTAATAATCATCAAGCTATTATAATATATAGTTATGACTAAAGCAGAGATTCGAGAAAAAGGGTTGAAAACTTTTAAAACTAAAAAAGTAAAAATTGATGATATTGAAATTAATTATGCCGAGGCAGGAAAAGGCAAGTGCGTGGTTTTGGTTCATGGTTGGACAAATAATTGGATTGGGATGATACCACTAGGCTTGGAATTATACAAAAACTACCGAGTAATTATTCCAGACTTACCAGGGTACGGTGATAGTGGTCGATTAGAAAATTATAGTTTTGAAATTCAGGCTGATTATTTAAAAAAATTTTTAGAAAAAATAAAAGTAAAGAAACCAGTGATTGCAGCCCATTCGATGGGAGCTTATATAATTAGTAAGTTGTACTCTAAATACCCGGTGTTTGCGGACAAATTAGTATTGATTGGGGCAATGTTTAACAAAAATAATAAAACTAAGGGGTTAAAAATACAGAATTTAATTTTTAAAATTGCCAGAGAATTTGAGATTGGACAAAGCTTGATAAAAAAAATTATTGATACCGATACTTATTCAATGATAACTTCAAAACTGATCAATATGTATGAATTTAATCGAGACAATGTGATCGTTTTTGGTAAAGAAGGTAAATTAAAAATGTCGAAAAAAGTTTATGTAGATATGGGGTATGATATTTCGAAAACTAATGTTGATGAATTGATTAGTAATAATTTAATTCCAATTCAATTAATTTTTGGCGATCATGACAAATTGACCAATGTGGAACATGCTAGAAATATCTTGGCTAATAAGGGTAATTATCAATTTGATACCGTGGAAAAAGCTGGACATGTGGTGACAGTGGAAAAACCAAAAGAACTGGCTTTGAAAATGATTAAATTTATTGGTTAGTTTTTTTGACCAATTAAAATTTGAAAAAAGCTAAGAGGAGAAGTAGATTCTGGGCGAGAAATAAATGGGATATTGGGGGTGGCATTGGGCATAACTAGGCCACCAAGGAAAGTGTGATCAAGTAGTTTAAGCTGAGCTTGAGAAAATAAATTTAATAAATAATTTTTGGTAAAACGATGGGCTCCCCTTTCGTGAGGAAACAGCCAGACTCCAAAAAACATTAAAGGATTAATAATATTTGGCTCGGAAATAATTACTAAATCTTTTGAAACGCGACGCATTTCTGCCAGCGCTTTTTGAGGAAAATTTAGATGATGAAGCAAGTTGGAACAAAAAACAATATCAAAAGAATTGGGCTCAAATGGCAACTGATAAGCTGAACCACAAACCTTGGTTTTGGCCGGATTATTGGCTAATTCATGCTCGGAGATGTCAAGAACTGTTAAATCACAAAGAGGGTTTAAAAACTGAGAAATATAGCCATTACCGCCACCAACTTCTAAAACTTTTTTACCTTTAAAATTTACTTTGGATTTTAACCAATCAACTTTTGGTTTGGCAAACTGAGTGATTACTGGATGAGAGTAATGTCGTTCATGGTGATTTTTGGAATAAAAATCAAAACTGGCTTTTTCAATATCTTGAGGCATTAATTATTTTACTACGCAATTGAGACTGGTATTCTAATATATTAAAATATATTAATTATGAAATTACCTGATATATTTGCTAATAATTCTTATCAACCCGATAATGGTCCTAAATATGATTACTCAAAATTTACCCCATACGACGGTTTTGTCGATGTTGGTAATGGAAAGCTAGCTAGAGGAACAAATCTGGATGATAAAAAACAATTCATAAAAAGTATGTTTATTGATAATGGCCAACTTGATGCAAAATTTGGAGACGGTGGTAGGCATAAAGTAACGAGAATATATTTAAGAACTGATTCCGACAATGTTTATCAAATACAAAATAAAAACGGAGAAGTAAAGATAATAAATGGAAGAAATGGTCATGTTCATGAGGTTTTGCCAGTTCACCCAAAAACCAAAGAGGATAGTTATTTAAGGGTGGGAGAATCTTTCTTTTACGAAGGAGGTAATACAGCGACAGTGGTTGAGTTTGTTTATGTTAGTGATGATCAACCAGGGGCGCCAGTTCAAGCTAATATAGCAAGAAGTACAATTGTTGAAGACTTTGATAAATTACATTTAGCGTCAAAAACGCTTAAATAATTAGATTAACTAGATTTTCAAACTGTTTTTTGCGGACGGATAATTTGGGATTTTGATCAATAATTTCTTTGGCTTGATTTAAATAAAACTGGGCTTTAGTTTTGTCTTTAGTTTTTTCAAAAATCCTGAGGGCTAAATTGAGATAGGCGCCAGAAGCCCAAACAGCCAATTCGTATTGAGGATAATCTGATTGAGCCAAAATATCTTTGGCAAATTGATCGACGCGACCAACGGCCGATTCATCACCAGCTAAGTATTCTAAACATCCCAAATGAGTTTTCATATCTAAAATAATGGCTGGATGGCTGTATTTTGAAGTTGGATCGGCTTCGGCAAGAGAGATGGCTTTGACGACTGATTCTTGGGAAAGTTGGTAGCGACCTAGGTCGGAATAGCACTTGCTAAGAGTGTAATATGATCGGCCTAAATTCTCATTTTCTCCAAGAGTTAGGTTAAGATCGACAGCTGTTTGGGCATAACCCAAAGCCATAATTTTTAATTCTGTTTTAGCAGGTTCAACTGACACCCAAGTACGATAAAAAAGAGACATCTGACAACACATGTCGGCGATACCAAAAATATCTTGGGTTTTTAAATAGGCGTTTAAGGCTTTTTGGCCGATTTCTAGAGCTGTCTCAAAATTGCCATTTTCGTTTTCTTGCCAGGCTTGGGCATGAATTTTTCGAGCGAGAGAAATTTCTTGGGTCATAATTAATTATACCTAATTGTATAATTAGTGATATGACGCATGACAACATGGGGCAAATATTCAACAAAAATATATTAACAACAACTGAAAGTACATGGAACCCAAACGTTGATGAGAAGTCTTCGAGTAGAATTGGAATTTCAATGAGAGATTTGAATCTCGGTAATAAATTGACTGCAATTGGTTGTTCAGGTCTGATTGAGGTTGATGGAATTGAAATTGAATATTATGATCCCTATGACTCGCTAGGGAAAAATATCAAAATAGTAGATAGTTTAGCTGGAAGCGGGGTGGTCTATATAGACCCGGAATATAGTAAAGTGCCGGAAATACGAAATGAATCGATTGTTGTTACCGGAAACGAACCAGCGAGAGTTTTATTCTCAAAAAGGCCATTAATTGCTGTAATAAAAGATGAAACGCTAATAGCTGATGATGAAAATTTAAAACCTTTTGTAAATGAATTAGGCAAATCGGCTGAACAAGTTGAGCAGGACTCGGCCTCAAGAAGAGCAAGATTGCGATTAAAATTATTGGGTGAAAGCACAGACAATAATTATTCTACAAATGTGATTAGCGGAGTATTGTGTGTATTCGGAGCCGCTGACAAATAATTTTTTTACTACTTCTTTTACTTGAACTTTGTCCATCGGGTCGGATTTAAGTGAAACAAATTGCTTCAAAATTTAGAGGATATTTTCGAAGAACTTGATATCAGGGTAGTGGCAGAACGAGTATAATTGGTTTATGTATCCTAGATATTTTGATTTTTTATTTCAGCCTGCAGTTAGAGAAATTTTTATAAATTTTAAGGGAATTTATGGCAGGGACGAGAATGGCAAAGCGGTAAAAATAAGCTTAACTCAGGACAAAGCAGTAGCGGAGTACTGCAACAAGATTAAGGTCGGAGAAACAGTAAAAATGGCGATCATGCGGAGTCTAAAAACCGACTTTGGTCTAGATCTAATAGATTATGATTTATGGGTATTTGGTATTGATACTGCCAAAAACAAGCGCGAGGAAATTTTGTCACAAATACCAGTAGTAGCTTATGTTAAATTTGTTCCTCTCAAAAGTGAAAAGGTAGTTGGATGTGACGCTAAATGGATTTCACGAGAGGATGAAACTCTAAACTGGATACGTAGTGGAAGTAATTTTGGTCGGCTAAATAATATATTAAATGAAGAGGAATTGGCAACACTAACCAACAAATTCTATGAGTTGGGAGCAATTGATGTATATATTGATACATTAGAAGAACCTGATGATGTTATCCAAAATATCGGATTAGCAATCCGACTGCCTGGCAATAATGACTTAAGAAAAAATATTTTTACTTTGTGTGATGAAGTTCGAAAAAAGAAGTCAATAGGAACAAACTTGGAGACTGATGTAGGACAAAAAAATATTATTCTTTGGTTTGGTTGAATTTGTCCAGCGGGCCACCCTTTGTTCTTCGATAAACTCAGAACTACGGACTGGCTAAGCAGGAGTTAGTTTGTGTGTCCAGCGGGCAGGAGTCGAACCTACTCAAAACAGTTTTACAGACTGTCGCCTAACCGTTCGGCCACCGCTGGTTTGTGTGGTTGATTATAGCAAAAAATTATTGAATTCCCCAAAGTATATTTAGATTAGCAGAAACACTCATTTCGCCAGTAGAAATATCGGTAGCTGGACCGCCACCAGCCATGGGGGCCAATGATTTAAATTCAGCCACATTGGAATAGGTAGTTCGACTAATATCGTAGGTTGAATCGGAAATTGAAACTGGTTTGAGAAGACTAACTGAGGCAAGTTTGGCTAATTCTGAAGCTTTTTGTTTGGCCTTGTTGTAGGCTAATTCTCTGGCTTGAGAGAATAATTTAGTTTTATCTTCAATGTCAAAAGTAATACCACTAATATCGATATCACTGATAGCAGAAAGATCATCGATAATCTTGGTGGCCTTGGTAGCTTGATCATCAATTTTTTTGACGGTTACAAAAATGGTTTGGCTAGCTTTTTGACCAATAATTCTTCGGATTTTACTGGAATAATCGTATTCGGTATATATATTCAAGTTGGTAGTTTTATAGTCGGTATCGGGTAAATCATATTTTTTAAGAACACCGATCACTTGAGCAACTTTTTGATTAGAAATAGTTAATGCTTCTTGGCTGGTAGATGCACTACCCTCAACATTGATGTAAAAATTAACCATGTCTGGTTTGGCGGTTACTTTGCCATCGCCAGAGACTGAAATAGTGTCGTTGTTTTGGGTGGAATCTTTGATAACAAACTTGGCTTTCGAAACAAAAAATAAAGAAATAATAATGGTTAAACAAACGAGAACGGTTGATTTAAAATTAGTGTCCATAGAAGAGTTTAGTACAATTGGTAATGAGAAAACAAGTTAGGATTATTTCTTGGAACGTGGCAGGATTACGGGCGGCAGTTAAAAAAGGGCTGTATGATTTTATGAAAAAAGATGGAGCGGAAATTTTTTGTTTGCAGGAAGTTAAAGCCAAGATTGATCAGATTCCCAAAGACTACCCAAGTGATTACTATTTGAATTTAAATTCTGCCGAAAAAGCGGGTTACTCTGGAGTAGCTACTTTTTCAAAACTAGAACCAAAAACGGTAATTGTGGGTGATGTGGATAATGATTGGGATAATGAAGGAAGGGTGTTGATTACTAAATACGATGAATTTACCTTGCTCAATGTTTATTTTCCTAATGGAAAAAGAGATTTAGGGAGATTGGATTATAAATTAAAATTTTACGAATATTTTTTAGGGTATATTAATCAACTAAGAGAAAATGGCGAGAAAGTAATTTTTGTGGGTGATGTAAACACGGCGCACCAGGAAATTGATTTGGCCAGACCAAAGGAAAATAGTAAAACATCGGGATTTTTAGAAATAGAAAGAAAATGGATGGATAAATTGGAGTATCAGGGGTGGATAGATAGCTTTAGAGTTTTTAATCAAAAAGCAGAAAACTATACATGGTGGGATCAGATTACCAAGGCCAGGGAAAGAAACGTGGGCTGGAGAATTGATTATGTGTTTATTGATGAAAAATTAAAAAAGAATTTGAAAGAAGCTTTTATTTTAAAAGAGGTTTACGGTTCCGACCATTGCCCAGTGGGGATAGAGATAGAAATATGAGCAACGAAATAAAAATATTCGTTGGAAGACACCATGGTATAAAAACACCTGAAGTGGAATTATTAGCAAAACAAGCTGAGTTAAGAGGTTTTATTTTCTTTCCAGAATCTACTGCAGCATATAATTTTTTAAGAGATGAAAGTATCCTTTTCGATTTAGAAATTGAGGGCGCTATGGCTAACTGCTGTGTTCCAATTTTAGCAATGGGTGCTGCTAGTTTAGAAAATTGTCAAAGAGTGTGCATAAATACTATGAATGTTTTCTTGAGTTTAAATGCAAGTGAAGAATTAGTAAAAAGAAATATTATTAAGACTTTGACGATAGGAGGTCGTAAGATGAGTAATAAAATAGAATTAAGATGAAATGAAATATTGAGGGGCGTGTTTTTTGAGAAGTTGATTATGGGTGCGATAGTCGGGATCGGCAAGGGATAGTTGGACCCAAAACTTAGCTGAATGATTGTGATGGATAGTATGGGTTAATTCGTGGAGTAGAACGTGCCGAAAAAGTGGAAAGGGAAGCAAAACTATTTGCCAATTAAAACTTAGATTGCCAACTGAAGAACAAGAACCAAAACGAGTTGATTGATTGCGAATAGAAACTCGCTGATATTTAAAATGATAAGTTTGAGCCAAGTCTTTTAAATAAAAATTAATTAATTTAAGAGCGTGAACTCGAAGTTTTTGATCAATAATTTTTAAATAGGAAGCGGGTGAAGTAGAAACAGAATTAAGATAAATTTTTTGTTCATCTTCAAAGATTACCAGCGAATCCCTGGCACTTTTTTTGATGACTAATTGATAGTCTTTATCGAGAATAGTGATTTTTTTAAAATCAAATTTTGTCTGATGAGAAAGTATCCAAGACTGATGATCTTTAATAAAAGAAAGAATATATGAAGTGGGTACTAAAAAAGGAGCAGTAACTAAAATTTTATTTTTGACAAAACGAAGTGTGAGCCGAGAAACAAATTTTTTGGTGATTTGATATTGATAAGAATGATTTTGGAGAATAATCTCTGGCATTAAATGTTAGTATATATTAATGATTTTCTTAGGTGCTGATCATCGGGGTTTTAATTTAAAAGAAAAAATTAAACAATGGCTACGAGATAGAGGTGAAGATTTTGTTGACTGCGGGAGCGAGGGTTATGATCGAGATGATGACTATCCAGATATTGGTTTCAAGGTAGCCGAAAAAGTAGTGGCAGATAATGGTAAGGGTATTTTAGTGTGCGGATCGGGGGTGGGAGTGTGTATTGCTGCCAATAAAGTTAAAGGGATTAGAGCTGGGTTGTGCTTGTTGGCCAAACAAGCCAGAGCCGGCAGAAATGATGATGACATGAACGTATTATGTTTAAACGCAGACATGGTTCCAGAACAAGATAATTTGGAAATTATTGAAACATTTTTGGAAACAGTTTTTGGTTCTGAAGAAAAATATATTAGAAGAATTAATAAAATTAAAAAATATGAATCTTCGATCAGTTGAAGAAGTATTGCCAAATACTAGGGTAATTTTAAGAATGGATTTGGATGTGGCCGAGGGTGATAATTCCAGATTAATAAAATCGATTCCAACTATAAAATTATTATTGGAAAAGAATTGTAAGATCGCCATCATCGGTCATAAAGGAAGGCCTTCCGGAGCTGACCCATCTTTGTCTTTAAAATCGGTTTACTTAGATTTGATGTCGATGATAGAACCGGTGGAAAGTATTTTTATTGAAGAAATTAACAACCAAGAAAGATTAGATTTATCATTAGTTAAAAACCAAATTATTTTTTTAGAAAACTTGAGATTTTGGCCAGGAGAATCCGCCGACGCTAAAGCTATGGCGGACGAGGGAAAATTTGA
>JAKQJL010000009.1 GCA_029561175.1 bacterium | reverse complement strand
TATTTTTGTTTGATTATTTTATTTGACCAAACAAAATCTTTGATTTTCTTTTTATTGCCGGAAAGAGTGACCACAGTATTTTGAACGACAGTGGTTAACTTATCGCGGCTGTCTTCGGAGAGTTGATATTTTTGATGATGACTTTTATCTTGATCTCTGGTAACAATCTGAGGATTACCTTGATAAATTAAAGTTGATTGATCATCGCCTAAAATAGTTATCTTTTTAGCAGCAACCTTGGCAATGGATTGTTTTAAAGAAAGATCAACCTGATTGATTTCGGTTTCTAAAAGATTGATAACTGAATTGGTGCCAACAGTAGCTTGAAGATTGTTAAGCTTACCGATTACTTTTAATCCAACTTGATTATCTAAATTGAAAGAAACATTGCCTTGAGAGGGGTAGAAGATAGCATCGATATTTTCCGATAATTTTACATTAGTAAGATTGGGAGAAGTGATCTCTACGCGAACTGAAGACACATAGCCAAGACAATCATGACAGTTAAACCATTTTTCTGAACGACCTTTAAGAGTAAGCTGGCCGTTTGAATACTGATGAGTTAGTTCATTGATGGCAAATTGACTACCAACAATTTTGACTGAAGTGGTTGGCCCCTGAGTGAGAGTTACTTCTCGAACAGAAGAAATGTCGATGGCAGTAAGTTGATCAACTGAAAGAGTTTGAGAATTAGATTCGTCGATCCAGGTTAAATAGATAACTCGATTGATTGAATCAAACATTTGGGAGCTATATTTGGGATAGTTGATTTTGGCAACTACAGAAAACAGCATTACGGCCACAATCCAAATAGACAGAGAGGCAATAAACTTTTTAATAGATAAGGAAAACTGCCAACGCATTAGAGAGTCGGCGATATCCATAGCAAAAACCATTGGAGTGATGGTAATTACTCCTAAGCTAACAAAAAGTATTTCTAAATAAGGACTGCTAATTTGACGCAAAAAACTGAAATCAAAATATGGGAAAGAAGGGGTGAAATAGAGAATAACTAAAGCGACCACCGTAGCTACAACCGCAATAATTAAAGAAAGAAAAACGAAAAAACCAGTTAACCGACAAGACCAAACAAAACAAAAACGAATTAGAGTAAAAAACATTGAACTGAGTTTTTGAATAATGGTTTGAGTTTTAGTTTCAACAGCAGTAGTAATGTTTTGAAGTTGGCTGACAGTAGTGGGCTTGCCTTGCATTTCGAGTTTTTCCCAATTAGTTTTAGCCTCTGGAATAACAAACCAAGCAGCTAAATAGCCAATAATTACTAACCAAGTGGTAGCTGGAGTAAAAAGAAAAACAAGAATGACAATTCTAATCCAAATGGGTTTGATGCCAAAATAAGTGGCTAGGCCAGAAGCAACTCCGGCTAAGATTTTGGTATCGAGATTGCGAAAAAGCTTTTTTTTAACAGTTGAAGAATCTTTGATGGTTTCTGAACTATCCTGACCAGTAATATCGTTGAGACTACCCATCTCGTCGATAATTTTTTGAACATCGAGAAGTTGAATGGCTGTGGTGGATTTACCAATAAGATCGGTAAACTTTTCGGCAATACGACTTTCGATGTCTTCAACGACTTCAGATGATTCTGATTTAAAATATTTTTTGATAGCCTGAAGATATTTCTCTAACTCTTCATAGGCGTCGAGGTCGAGATAAAAAACTTGACGGTTAAGATTGACACTGATGGTTTGTTTCATTTGGTAATTTTGATTAATGAATTAATTGATTGACTTAAATTTGTCCAGGTTTGGAGAAGTTGAGATAAATCGGACTCCCCCTTTTTGGTGAGCTGATAATATTTTCGAGGCGGACCACTTTTGGATTCTTGCCATTGGTAGCCAAGAGAACCATCATCTTTGAGACGACTAAGTAATGGATAAAGAGTGCCCTCTACCACCAGCAAATCACTATCTTTGAGTTGTTTTAGAATATCGCTAGCGTAGACAGAGCCACGACTAACAACAAGCAAAACAGCCAGTTCGAGTAGGCCTTTGCGAAGTTGAGATTTTTGTTCTGAGGCGTCTTTCATTATTGGATTATACACCTAGTACCTTGTGATACAAGGTAGTAATTTTTAGTATTTCGAAAAGCTATAATATAGCCATGGATTTAAATATAAAAAAAGTTTTGGGAGATTTCGATTTTTGGAATTCGTGGACGGAGATTACCCCAATTGAACAAAAAGCGATTGAGGCAGTAGTTAAGGCCAGAGCCTTAATAGTAGCCTCAATACCCGCAGAGGAATTAGTAGCGATTTATATAAAAGGTAGTTTTGTTCGACGAGAAATGAATGAAAATAGCGATGTGGATATGGTGCCAATAGTGAAAACCACTGCGTTTGAAGGACAAGTATTTAATGTAAATGATGAGGATATTAACCCAGTAATGGTGGTGCCATTGTCGATTGAAGAATTTGAAAAAAACGAATTGATGACAGAAACTAGCAAACCAGTGGATTTAAGAGCAAAACCAGACAGAATGCTGAGAATGATTAAAGAATGCCGATTAATTTTTGGCCAAGAATTGGATGCTAGCAAATATCCGATGAGAAGTGACGCTCAAGCTTATGAAGATGAGAAAGAAATTATTAAAATTGGATATATTCCTTTATATTTACAAGGTTCGATTAAATTTGACCCATTATTAAAAGAATTTTTTTGGATGACAGAAATGGAATTATTATCAAAAGGAATACAAGTTCCACACACTTTTGTGGGAATTGCAAAGGCAGCACCACTGGAGCACTTAATTCACGAAGCGTTAAAACTAAGAGAGATGGGAGTGTTGGATAAAAATACTGAGTTAGAATTTGTAGATAAATTAAGAACTAAACTTAAGGTATGAAACAAATGTTTTTGACTTCGAGCGGTGAGGCGGTGATGGATGATATTGTGAATAAGTTGACTAATGATCCAAAAGATATGAATCTGGCTTTTATTAATACGGCAGCTGAAGTTGAAGAAGGAGATCACTGGTGGGTACGAGCAGAAAAAGAAAAATTAATTGAAGTGGGTTTTAATATTGATGAGTTTTCAATTAAAGACATGGCGAAAGATGACATTGAAAAAAGATTAGAAGATAAACAAATAATATATTTTTGTGGTGGGAATACTTTTTATTTATTAGATCAAGTAATTAAAACTGGTTGCGATGAAATTATTAAAGAAAAAATAGAAAACGGAGTTATTTATATTGGCTCGAGCGCTGGATCGATGATTGTAGGAAAAAGAATTGATTTGGTGTCGACAATTGATGATCGATCAAAAGCACCTGATTTAAAATCGGATGGATTGGGAATAGTTGATGTGGCGATTTTGCCACATTGGGGAAGTGAATTTTTTAAAGAGGAGTATTTAAAAGGATTTGAAGCGATGTATGCCGAAGGAATTAAAATAGTGCCATTAACCAATCAACAATATCTTTGGGTTAAGGATGATTTAGTTCAAACAATTCAGGTTTCTGATCTGTCTCCAAACCAGGGTATATCTATTTCTTTGGATTGAGCTTTTTTAAAAAAATCTGAAGTATCTTTGCAGTTTCCCTTCTGAATTGCTTCGGTTAAATAATAGCCAAAACAAGATCCAGCAATCATAAAGTCACCAAAGATTGATTCGAATACTTTTTGATTACCAGAGATTAGCCGATTATCACTTGTGTCCGCTAAAAGATAAGCCCGATATTCTAGCTGTTCAATAGAGTATTCTTGACATCCTTTTTGTTTCATATTTCTATAATCAATAGCATGAACCAGTTCATGAGCAAAAGCTCTAAGTACTTTTGGATCTTCAGAATCTATATTTTTTAGAATAATACTATCAATATCTTCACTATAACAACCGAGAGTTTGAGAATTATCTTCTTTTCGTTTTCTAATGATTTCATCTTTTTCTAAAAGCCATTCTGGCACTTGATCATAAGTAATAATCTTAATATTATGACTATTAGCTAGTTGATTAAGTAATTCTCTATAATCGGAAGGTTGACTAACACTTAATTCTGGTTTCGGAAAGTTAAGTTCTTGATGAATATTTTCTTTATCGGCAATAATTTTTTGTTTTAGAGTTTCAGTATCTTCAATGGGAATACCAGTTAAATATTCAGCTAGTCTACTTTTATAATCCTGCTGTTGTCTGAATTTTTCCAGTTCTATTTGATTCAATGATTGAAGTAGCGGACTGGTTATTACCGTTTTTACACTTGATATCTCTTGGGTGTCTATCATGATAATTTAATTATAATTGAGATCTAATGACCTTGGGAGATGAGATTGAGAATGAGAGCGCGATACTTGGCAATATCTGCTTCGGCGGTGGCCTTGTCTTGTTTTGATTGATCACATTGAGAACGGAAAAAATCACATTCTTGTTGGGTGCGACAATTACAAACAATACTAATAGTATTGTTGGCCGATTTTAATTTGAAAGTGGCTGATTGGTAACGACTAAGATTTGATTGGAGCTGAGAATAGGCGGTGTAAGAATAGCATTTGTTGCTAGCAAACTCGGCAAGAGTAATTTTGAGTTGATAGCAAACTGTGGGAGTTGAAGTGGGTTTTAAGGTTGGAGTGGGAATTATGGTGGGAATTCTAGTGGGAATTTTGGTTGGAGTTGGAATCTTGGTGGGGATTCGAGTGGGGGTTAAAACCCGAGTGGGAATGGGAGTTGGTTTTTTTTGAGGGATGTGAGTTAAAAGATAGCCAACAGAGAGAACAAGAATAATAATCCAGATGTAAAAAGGTAATTTGCTAGACATAACAACCATTATTATACTTGAACCCCGCCGAAGCGGGATTCAGTATTTATTTTATGGCTGATTATTCGTGCATCATTCCCCGATTACCTTTATTGCCACCTCCAAAACCAAATCTTAAATAGCTAACATCAATACCCTGTTGCTTGGCCCATTCCTCGAGCTTAGCTTTTTCTTGATCGATTAGAGCTTGACGCTCGGAGGGAGTTTTAGTTGACCAATCGGTGGTTTGACGAGTAGACTGAAGTTCGGTGTGTTTGGCCAAAAGAGCAGTTTTTTGACTGTCGGTAATTTTGCCTTGTTTGACTAAACCGTCTAAATATACGGTGTAGTTTTCAGTATTTTCTTTTTGACGATTAGTTTGCTGTTGGGTGTGATACTCATCGACAGCAGTCTGAACTTTGGTTTGATCAATCCCCAACTTTTGAGCCAAATACTGAATTAGGCCAGTTTTTGGGCTAGAAGATACAGCCTCAACATAGCTTACTTTAAAAATTGCTCCGGCGGCAACGATGGAAATAACCAGAGCCGGAATGAGAACTTTTTTAGAAATCATTTTTGATTTAATTAATAATCAAGGGAGTTTAATTGGGCTAGCTGAATAGAAACTTAAGACTGTTTTTGCTTTTAGTAAGTGTTATATAATAGCTTAATGAAAAATATTACAAGGATATTTACGGCAATAGTTTTTATTAGCTTATTTTTGTTCAAGACCCAAGCAGTGTTGGCAGAAAACACACCTGGTGGCGTGAGCTGTAAAGTCCATGCTTTTTTAGTTAACGATAATTACCAATTACCATATAAAAATGATGGAGTGGAAATAGTAAGCGGGACAAGTACCCTTAAACCAGGAAACCAGGTAGTTCTATCTTTTGAAATTAAAAATCAAACTGGATTAGAGAGAATTGCTTTGGAAAAGGTATATGTAACCCAAATGGCTGGAGCCAAAGAACCAATAGAAATAATTGGAATGAAACCACAAAATGGAAATTGTAGTATTAATGAAAAAGATAAAAGTATTTTTTGTGGAATGAATTATTCTTTTGCAGAAGATGCTCATTACCCAGTAGAATTTTTAGTAAAACTAACAAATCCAATTACAACCCCACAAACAACAAGTAGTTTGTTTAGTATTGAAACCACTGGCGGATCAGCCTCGTGTGCCAGCTATATTCAAATTAAAGATGATGGCCAAAAAAACCCAATAAGTTGGAGCACACCATATGCTGAACTAAAGTCTGATGATTTTTTTATTCGAATTGGCGATAGGAAATTTTACGGAGTAGAACCAATAAGAATTACCTCTGATCCGGGCACTGACAAAACTACTTTGGAAGCGATTTGGAGTGAGAATGGACTAGAAATGAGAATGTTTATGTATTTTCAAAAAGTTGGTAACAACATGTGGGAAATGTATGATTTAAGAACTTATAATGGAAATGCGGCGGGAGGATGGATTTACTATAAAGATTCTTCGGGTGTTAAACCGAGCGGGACTGAGGGAAACTCAAATTATTCAGAGAAAAGAACTTTTGTCCCAACCGATGGGAGTGACGCTTCGATTAATTGTAATAAATGTTCTATAAAAGCATTTTTAAAACACGTTATTCCAATATCTACTTACAACTACGGCATAGATTTTATGATTGGTTTGCCAGCAGGAAAAATTATTACCATTACCAATCAACCACGAACTGGATATGGAGTTAATGCGGTGTTGAAAGATAATCTGGGCAAGGTTGTTAAAGATCAAAATGGTTTTAGCTATAAATGGACAGCTGATAATTCAGAAATAGTTTATCTTACTTCCGGACCAGTTAATACTGAAAATGGTTGTGCTTACGGGATAAACCCTCCTTGCCCAAACAGTAATCTTCAAATTACTGGTTTAAAAGCAGGCAAGACAAATATTAATTTGAGTGTAATTAGAAACTCAGACAAAGCTGTAATTGCTAATAATAGCTTTCCAATAATTGTTAATGATGCTGTTGTGACACCAACACCAGTCAACTGTGTTAATCGAAATGAAATAGTAAAAGTAAATTCTTCAAAAACATGTTGTTCGGGAACTGTATTGATAATGCCAGAAGGAAACAGAAGTGATATTATTGGAATTTGCATGCAAGAATGTACTAAAGACAATGATTGTTTAAACGGAGAAATATGTAAGAAACAAACATATAATGCGTCATTTGCTTGTGAAATTGGTAGCCGTGACAATGAAACAGTTGATCAATTAAAGAATGAAGTTAATCAACTAAAACAAGAGGTAGAAAAACAAAAAGATCAGCAAAATAAATTAATGGAAATGATCGAGTCGATCAAGCAATTTTTAAAAAATATTTTTGGTTAAGATTAAAAAAATAACTGCTTGTGTCTCCCCTTAGAGGAGGATTGATAATTCTTTGGTTATAATTTAACCTGAGATGATTAAAATCGGATACTTCTCTAAAATTAGCCGGGTGACAGTCAAAGCGCTACGACTGTACGATCAAATCGGTTTGCTTAGGCCAAAACAAATCGATAATTTTACCGGATACCGATATTACGACACCGACCAATTGCCAATGATTCAAAAAATCATTAGCTTAAAGGAAATCGGATTTTCTTTGACTGAAATTATTGAGATAACCAAAAATAATCAAGGATTTTTGGAGAGATTGATGATTAAAGAAAAAGAAGTAAAAAGTAATCTTGGTAAAGAAAAAAGTAAATTAGAGAAAATCGAAAAATACATCGAAGGAATAAAAAAGGAAAAAAATATGGATTACCCAATAGTAATCAAAGAACTTCCTGAAGTAATAGTAGCTTCGAGAAGACTGGTAATTAAAGATTATAATGAACTTTTTAAAGTTGCCCCAGAAATGGGAGAAATGATGAAAGCTCAAAACCTTAAATGCGCAGTCCCCGCTTACTGTTTTAATGTTTATCACGACGGAGAGTATAAAGAAAAAGATATCGACGTGGAAATTTGCGAGGCAGTGGTAGCGGCAGGAAGTGAAACTAAGGATTTAAAATTTAAAAAACTTAGTAAGACCAAAGCGGCCTGTATTTATCATAAGGGACCGTATGAAAAGTTAGGCTTGAGTTATGGAAAACTGATTGAATGGTTGAAAGATAATAATTATCAACCAATAGATTTTTTCAGAGAATCTTATATTGATGGATGCTGGAATAAAGAAGACCCAAACGAATGGTTAACTGAAATCCAGGTGCCAATAAGAGAAAAATAATAAAATCCCGACTTCGGTCGGGATTTTATTTGCTAAAATTAGTTTATGAGTGATCATAAAATAAAAATCGAACAACATACCTTAACTGGCGGAGTGTGGGGTGCTGCCTGGTTATTTACAATTGGGTTTTTAAAACTTGGTTTTTGGCAGGGAGTAGCGGCAATATTAATATGGCCATACTACTTGGGTGAATTTTTTGGTAATTTAATTCAACTAAATTAAAGACAATTGAGAAGGAGTGGCTTCGAGAGGAGGATGGTATGGATTTAGATGGTATTTTTGACGAAGGGTTGAAATAGATTGATAAGCTTGATGGGCATAACCTCGATTAACAAAAGCGCCACGATAAATTTGGTGATAATGAAGATAGAGATGAGGAAAATTTTGTTGCAAAAATTTTAAAAAATTAATTTTGGTAGCAGAGCGCAAATTAAGAAAACCAGTAATAATATAGTTGGGCTGAGCAGAAGAAACTTGGGAAAAAACTTCTTCAACGTTTTTGGGGGTATCGGTGATTAGGGGTAGCATGGGCATAAAATGTAGACCGAGAGAAATATTTGGATGCTTGAAATTTTTTAAGACAGAAAGACGACGAAGTGAGGAAACCGCACCGGGTTCAATTAGTTGGCGAAGAGACTCGTTGAAAGTAGTGATAGTAACTGCGATATTGACGGGTGCTACGGCAGCCAACTGATAAATAAGATCTTGATCACGAAGAATTAGATCGGATTTGGTGGAAATGGTAATCGGGGTGCGATATTTTGTAAAAAGTTTTAGAACTTGGGGCATGAGTTGATATTGAGATTCGAGGGGCTGATAGTTATCAGTGACTCCCCCAAGGTTGACAACTTGATGGCGCCAGCGAGGAGAGGAAAGTTGTTTTTCGAGAACTTGAGCGATGTTGGTTTTGACAAAAATGTCTTGATAAAAATTATTGGTTTGGAGATATTGGTGAGAATAAAGAGCATAGCAATAAACACAATGATGAGAACAACCGCGATAAATATTTAGATCCCAGTGATAAGGAAGATACTTACTATTTAATTTGTTTAAAGCTGTTTTGGCTTCGATTTCTTGAACCACAGAAAAATTATAACCTATAACCGAAGCTTTACCGAAACTTAAAATGTTATAATTTTATATGGAAAAAGATAAAAATGTTTTTCAGGAAATTCCAGAATATGAGAATTTTGCAAAGAAGTTTGTGTCTGAAGAGGCTCTTTCTCTTATCAGAGATGGAAATGGCTTAATCGAAATGGGATTTGAACCTGATTCTGACAGTTTTATGAGATATCGACAAGCAGCTGGTCAATTAAGAAACAATTGGAACAACCGACCAAATGTCGTATTAGAAGTATATGATTTGGTATCATTTCTAGGAAATTTTGATGGTGATGGAACTTCTGAAGGCATTGATTTTATGGATAACGTTGTGGAACCACTAGTGGAAATACGCAATAAAATTAGAGGTGTTTTAGGATAATTGTATTTAGTGACAAGACAGGATAGAATTGGTTCTCGTGAAAAGATTTAAAGAATTCCTGCTATTTTTTGGTCAGTATAAATGGCGAATGGTGATATTTTTGAGTGTCACCGTGACGGCAGTGGTGCTGGAAACAGTTCGACCATACTGGCTAAAAATGATTTTAGATTCGGTCGAAAATGGAAACGAAGAAATTGTGTTGAAATTTTTTATTCTTTTTGGAATCTCGATGGTGATTAGTAACTGGATAAATGCTTTGTCTTATTTTATTGGAGACGGAGTAATTATTCCAATGTCTCGAAGAATTCGAGAAACAATTTTTCAAAAAGTATTAGAGCTTGATTTTGCTTATCATACCGAGAAAAGCACTGGTTCATTGATTTCGGCTTTTCGACGAGGAGACAATGCTGTTTTTTCGATTTTTGACAGCGTGTTTTATGAACTTTTTAGAGTGCTAATCAGCTTGATAATTACCACAGTATTTTTATATCAGGCATCGGCAGAAATGGCCTGGTTGTTGTTGGGAGTATTTTTTATTAACTTAGGACTAATTTGGTGGCTAATTAAAATTAATTTAAAAGCTAGAACAGAATTTAATGCCAGCGACGATGTGGTGGCGGGAGTGATTGCTGATGGGATGATTAATTATGAAACAGTAAAGTTTTTTGCGGCTGAAAAAAAAGAAAGATCTAGGTTGTCGGAAAAGTTTAATGATTGGATTAAAAAGTTGTGGATATTTTCAAATTCTTTTAGAGTAATGGATATTGCCATTAGCTCGTCGGCTGGAAGCGGAGTAATGCTAATTATCTGGTTGGCCATTAAAAAAGTAGGAACAAATTTTGGAGCAACAGATTTGGTAATGATCGTTGGTTTTATTACAGCATTTTATTGGAAGTTTTTTAACTTATTTTTTAGAATCAGAGATATTGCCAAGAACATGACTGATTTGGAAAAGTATTTTGAAATTTTGACTAATGAAACTTTGGTAAAAGACCCTAAAAAAGAAGTATTACCTAAAAAAGATTTAGGAAAGATAGAGTTTGAAAATGTGGGCTTTGTTTATCCTAAAAACAAACAAAAAATTATTGATCGAATTAGTTTGGTGGTTAAACCAGGCGAAAAAGTGGCTTTTGTGGGCAGATCGGGGGCTGGTAAAACTACTTTAGTGAAATTATTATTGAGATTTTACGATGTCAGCGAAGGCAGAATTAAAATTGATGGAGTTGATATTAAGAAAATGAAAAAAGCGAGCTTGAGGTCGAGATTGGGAGTGGTGCCTCAGGAGCCAATTATGTTTAACAACACAATTAAGTTTAATTTAACTTACGGCAAAGATAGTGCTAGTATGGAAGAAATAAGAGAAGCCGCCAAAAAGGCTAATATTTTGGAGTTTATTGAAAAATTGACTGATGGTTGGGAAACACAGGTGGGCGAAAGAGGAATTAAATTGTCTGGCGGCCAAAAACAAAGATTGGCAATTGCTAGGGCTTTGTTAACTGATCCAAGAATTTTGATCTTTGATGAAGCCACTTCCAACTTGGACTCGGAATCGGAAAAAATGATTCAGAAAGCCTTGGATGAAATTGGAAGTAAAAGAACTTTAGTGATGGTAGCTCATCGCTTTTCAACAATTAGAGATGCCGATAAAATTGTGGTGTTGTCGAATGGTTCGATTTCAGAAATTGGCAAACACGAAGAATTAATTAAGAAAAATGGATTGTATAAAAAACTATGGACCTTACAGTCGAAAGGGAAATTAGTTGAGTCGGCGGGGGAAGTAGTAAGGTAGATGCCAAAAGGCATGAAAAAGAGAAACAATAGCCATGATGATACCGGCTTCGACATGCAACCAAAGAAAAAATGAGTAAAAAGGAAGATGTAAACCGGTACTCATTAATAATCCAAGGACACCGCTAATTAGAAAGCTAATGAGTAAAACAATATTCCATAAGCGACGAGACTTTTGAGTGAGAATGATGATAATAAAAAGAACAAGTGAAACCGGTAAAAAATAATAATTCATAATTTATTTTAAACTAATGGCTTGATCGTGACAGAGAGCAATGGCATTTTTTAGATCGGAAGAATCTAGATTCTCTTGAGAAATGACTTTGGCTAAACCAGTAGAAGCATCGAGAGAAAAATGAATAGGGTCGACCCGAAAACATTTACCACAACCACGACAGCGGGTAGGAATAATTGATAAATATTTGGTTTGGATAGTGATCGACTGATCGGTGGTAAGTAAGTTTTTTTGAGAGACATTGATGTAAACGTAATAAAAGAGAGCAATAACAAGAGGAAGAGAAAGTAGAAGAATAGTTTTGGTTTTCATAAGGAAATTTTATTTAGAGAAGCTGAAAATAATCTGAAATGATAAAATTAAATATTAGAAATTAAGAATATATGAAAAAAGGTTTAATAGTTCTTGGATGTTTATTTTTATTAAGCGGCTGTGGAGTTAAGGATAAGTTGGAACAGAAAATTGAAAACAAAATTGAGAATAAAAAAGAAGAAGCAAAATTGACTTTAAAAGACTTGCTAACTTTGGGAAAAGCCCAAAAATGCGAGTGGAAATTCAATGATGGCGAAACTTCAATGGAAGGAGACATATTAATTAAAGGTAATAAGTTTAGACAAACGGTAGCCATAAAGTATAGTAGCGGCGAAGTAAAAGAAACAAAAATGATTACAGTGTCTGATGGTGATTATTTTTACAGCTGGGA
>JAKQJL010000008.1 GCA_029561175.1 bacterium | reverse complement strand
CGTTAAGCGAGGCGAATCTTTGGAAGAAATAGATCGTAATATTTTTGAAACTTCTCCTCGTTCGATCATTGGTCCCATTGCATCAAATTATGGTTTTCATATCGTTGAGGTTCTAGCCCGCTATCCTATCGGCTCAACGCGTACAATCGATGAGGTTCGTGATGAAATCTATCAGATATTGACTCAGAAAAAAATCCAAGATCGGTATAACGCACTGGTTGACAGTCTTGTCCAGAGTGCTAATTATGAAATAAAAGATGAAAATATTTCCAATTTTCTAAACTCTATAGGCTCTCGATGAAAATTAAGTTATTTTTGGGTATTATCTTTTTTGCGACCACTCTTTTCGCTCAAACGCTCATTGACGGTATCGCCGCAATTGTCGGTGAGAACATTATCCTTGTAAGTGAAGTCGATCAGGTGGCGCGAATCACGGCTTCTCAGATGAATATTGATCCTAATCGCGACGTTGCAAAGTTCAATAACATTAAACGTCAAGTTTTAAATTCTTTAATTGATGAGAATGTTATTCTGGAACAAGCCAGAATTGAAACGGTGGAAGTTAAAGATCGCGATGTGGAAAATGCGATCAACCAACGTTTGGATATGCTCGTTGAGCAGGTTGGTTCGGTAGAAAATCTCGAATTGTTGATGGGTAGCTCTATCAGTAAGATAAAAAAAGATTACCGTCCGATTTTTAAAAATCAGCTGATCGTCGAGAAAATGCGTTCCGAAAAATTTAGTAAAGTAACTGTCACACGCCCTGAAGTAGAGGCTTTTTACCAAACCTACAAGGACAGCATTCCCCCGATTCCTCCATCACTTGATTTTAGTGCAATATTATTCAAAGTCACTCCTGGTCCCGAGGAAGAAATGGCGGCTAAAAAATTAATTGATTCGCTCTATACTTTACTAAAAAATGGGTATGATTTCGAGTATCTGGCTAAAAATTATTCGGAGGATGAGGCAAGTGCTCCTTATGGAGGAGACTTGGGGTATATTAAGCGTGGCGCATTTATTAAGAGTTTTGAAGAGGTGGCTTTTTCACTCTCGCCCGGTGAGATTAGCGACGTAATTAAAACCGATTTCGGCTATCATATCATTCAAATGGTTGACCGAAAAGGTGAAAGCATTAGGGTTCGTCATATCTTGATCAAAATCAAGGTGTCCGATAAAAACTATGAAGACCGATATCGCTTCGCTGATAGTATTCGTACTATGATTATAAATAATGAAATTTCATTCGATTCTGCTGTAGTAAAATATAGCGACGAACCTAATGCCAAATCCACCTTAGGGCGTATTAGACGCATTCCGCTAAATCAGATTCAAAATACAGATTTTATTAATGTCTTAAGTAATATGAAGGTTGGAGATATTAGTCCGGTTTTTGAGTCGTCACCCGGATATTACATTTTAAAACTTAATAACGTTTATGATGATAGTTGGCCAACGATAGAAAGATTTGCACTTGAATTTAAAAAGAATCAACTGTATCAAGAGTGGCTAAATAAGCTAAAAGAAGACATCTTTATTGACATCAAGGTAAATTATTAACAGGTTAACACTAATTTAATTATTTGTTAACAAGGTGCATTGGTCTTTCCTTAGATCACGACGACAAATACTTTACCCCTGTTTATGAACGTTAACAAATTATCAACAGTGTATTTTACAATTAACGATCTTCTCAATCATCTAATTTTTACATGTTATTAACAAATTAACATCTTTTATTTAATTACTAATATTTCAATAATTCAAAGTCACTTAAAATGTAAAAATTACTTTTGATTATTTGTTTTAAATTACTTGGAAAAAACAGTATTCTTTGATAAAATCTTGTTATGAAAATATTAAAAGTAAGGAGATAGAATATGCAGTTTTCTGTTAGCCAAAATTTACTACTTAATAATCTAAATAAGGTAGCCAAAGTGACACCCGCCAGAACAACTATGCCGATATTGAATAGTATTCTTTTTATCTTAAAAGATTCTAATTTAACACTAAGAGCTTCCGATATTGAAATTACCTTAAGTACGACTTTTCCAGTGAACGGGCAAGAAGATGGAAGTGTTGCAGTTCCATCTCGACTCATACAAGAAATAGTAGGTGAGATTAGAGAGGGTGAACTAACCTTTAATGCTACCGATGAAGGCGAGATAAAAATTACTGCAGGAAAAGGTAAATATAAAATTATGGGAAGGCCAGGTGAAGAATTTCCAGCTTTGCCAAGTATTATTAATCAAAATAGTATTTTAGTTAACAGTAAAATTTTATCGAGAATTATTCAAAAAACAGTGTTTGCGGTTAGTAGAGATGAACTTAAACCGTCTTTGACCGGCGTACTTTTTGAAGTCAAAGCTGACGAACTTAGATCGGTAGCGACAGATGGTCACCGGCTGGTATATATTAATAGAAAAGATTTCAGTTCGCCGGATTATGAACGACAGATCATAGTCCCGGTTAAATTTCTCAATCTAATTAATACCTACCTTACCGATGATAATAAGGTTAGTTTAACTATAAGCGACAATCACATAATGATGGAAAGTGATTCAACCCTGATAATTTCCAGAATAATA
>JAKQJL010000042.1 GCA_029561175.1 bacterium | reverse complement strand
AACTTCTTAAGGCAGAAATTAAATAGCAGATTTTTAAAGTACTATCAAAACCTCTTTATATTTGCTTTAAACATAATTTGATTTTGATAATACGATTATCCTATAAGTATTAGATATATACATGACAATCATCGGACAAATATCGGACAGTTATTTTGGGTGTGCTATAGTTAGCTATGCCTGATGACAAACAAAAGGAGTATCAAAAGTTAAAGGTACTCTTAGATAAACACCGGAGAATGAATTCAAATTTGGTAGTACTTACAATGCCTGGATTGGGTGGTAGTCATTTTTTTAAAAAATATCAGGAAGAAAACAAAAAAGAAGTTGTCTATATTGATAATGAAGATCAAGAAATGGGGTTTTTTAATTTATTAAACTTTAGTCTAGATCGTCAACCTCAACAACTTTGTTTTATTGAAAAGTATCTTAAGGACTCTGGTTTAAAAAACAAGTTTGCCATCTTAATTCATAATCCTGCCTTAACAAAAACAAAAAACTATAAAGATTCTTTATTTTCTAATCATATTTATGAATACTATTATTTAGGCGCTCGCTCTTTTGAAGACACTAAAGTTCTTATAAAAGAAATTAATTCTTCTTTAGCTAACTCAGATATCGAAAAAATATATCAACTAAGTGGGGGAATTGCTCAAATAACGAAATATCTTGCTATTAATTGGAAGAGTTATCCAGATTTTAACCAAACAGAAATATCCAATATTCTTGATCCTTTAGTAAGGGTTATTCATGAAAACGATAATGATGATTTACTCAAACTTGGAATTATTAATCAGGATAATCAATTTGTTAGTCAATTATTAAAAGATAAACTCACTATTAATCAAGAATTTAATATTGTAATTAATTTTGATCTTAGTTTTACTGAAGAAGGAATAAAAGGTAAAGAAAACTTTAGTCAAATAGAATCTCAAATTATTGAAAAGATGAAACAAAATCAAGGTAATATTACCAAAGAAGAAGTCTCCGATATAAAGTGGGGTGACGGTAAGTACGATGATTATTCTGATCAAGCTATAAATAAAACCATGAGAAGAATAAACGAAAAACTAAGTTTACATACTATTACAACAGTTCCTAAAATTGGATTTATTCTTAAAAAAAATGAATGTTAATGTCATTACTGATATTAAATGTCTAGATACTGTTGGTTTGAATTATAGAAATAAAGAAAGAGAGTTAAGAGATGATCAAGTTGGGTGGATTGACTTAACCAAAGATGGTGATCATCACTATGGCCTAATTAACGTTAGAGATCGAGTTGGTGGTAGGTTGTGGCTTCCTTGTCCAATTAACCCAGATCAACAATCAGACTTAGAATCAAAATTAGAAAAACTAGGTTACCAGTCACCTAAAGAATCATGGGTATCAATGGAGTTAGATAGTGAAACTAGAAATAAACTTGCTAATGCCTCTTTGGTATTGCCACCACTTTTAGCTGTTCATGCATCCATGAATTTAGAATTTGATCTACCGTCTCAAGATCAAATTCTTCCCCCCATTCCTTTAATTGGCTTAGAAGCTAAACCTCATAGTGGTAAAACTTTAGGCCTAATTGCATTTATGATGGTTAATATTGGTGCTATTTATGGTATCGATTTTGATCCATTTTCTGATCAAAGTTTAGATTATTGTTTCAACGATGTCTGGAAAGAAATCCAAAAAAGAAAAATAGATCCTCGTGATGGGTTTAGTAAAATAGTTCCTATTTTTGATGAAGTTTTTCAAAGAAAAAAAACTCCTCAAGTATCAGCCGCTAAAGAAAAAGTTAATTTAAGTACTTTATTAGACAATGCTCTCTTTGCCCAAATTAATCTAGTTAATCCTCATCGAATGATTGCTTGTTTGATTGATTTACCAGGTGAAGATCAAAGAACCGAAAAGTTGGATGTTGTACATCTTATTCGACACCTAATCCCAACTATAAATCTAAATCGAGAAAATCCAGAAGAAGACCCAACAAAAATACCAATATTGGATATAATGAATTCTCATCGGCTTTATACGATTAACGATATTTTAAGAGCTGAGTTAGGAGGGTATCAAAGATGGCATCGTCCCACACCAGAAAAACAAGCTATAAACCGAGCCAAAAAAGACGCACTAAACTTCAATCATTCAATTCCAAGTCGTTAATGAATTCTCTAAAATTATTTTCACTCATTATCTTCGTCAAATAGACCAGCCGGTTTAATTACTTGTCTGAAATCTTATGAAAAACAACTATTCTTCAATAAAATTGGTAAATGAAATGATAGCTTTGTGCAAAGATCATAAATTTTCTATTCGTATTGTTGGTAGCGAAACAATCAAAGATACTGGTTATAAATACCCAATTTATAAAATTGTTATTAATCCTAAAAACAAAATAAATTTTTGCCTTATTGCTGGTGTTCATGGAGATGAAATTGCCGGGCCAATGACGATACTAGCCATGCTCAAAGAACCAACTAAATACTTTAGTAAAAATATTAGGTACGAAATTTATCCCTTACTAAATCCTACTGGTTACGATCTTCAACAGAGAAATAATAACGATAATCACGATCTAAATTGTATAAATAAAATAACCCTGAAAAGTGATAATTACACCGAAATCCAGGCTTTAACTAATTCTATAAAAAATCGAAAATATGATGCCTTAATATCTTTGCACGAAGATTTAACTCAAGACAAATTTTATGCTTATGTCTTCGAAGAAGAAGTTCATCCACTATATCGGAAAATAATTTCTAATACTTCTAATAAAGTTGAAATCTTAAAACTAAATAAAATCTATGGAGCAAATTCAGATGGTAACGGCTTAGTAATTAATTATCACGATTATTCAATCGAAGATAGGTTGTATCACCAAAAACAAGCAAAAATTTCTCTGTCAACCGAAACACCTGGTAAGCTTCCCTTAAGTAAAAGGATTTTAATAAATCTTAGTAATCTCAAAACAATAAATAAATATTTACTACTTCACTACAGCAAAGCTATCTACTAGTTTGATTCGAAATACCTTAATAACATTTTATGAACGCTTTTTATTCCCCAGCCAGATTTTAGATAAATTTCACGCCTTTTAGCATCAACTCTATTTAAAAATGCTTCGTAATGAATTAATTCATAAGGGATAAATGGTTTTGTGGCTTTATTATTGCCGGCATTATGTGAAGCAAATCTTTTTCTTAAATCACTTGAATATCCAATATAAAGACTATTATTCTTTAGACTTTTTAAAACATAAGTGTAATAAAACACACTAGTATTTTATCTTATTTGTATGGGGAAAGCGGGACGTAATAAATTTCTTTCAGAAATTTAAACGTTCCAGCAGCGTTTGCCGATTCATCGGCATTACGCTGCGGAAGGAGAGGGAGTCGAACCCTCATGCCCTTTCGGACGCAGGTTTAGCAAACCTGTGGCTTACCATTCGCCGCACCCTTCCTGATGCTGTTTAGTATAACAAATTTAATCACTCTTTTTGTGGTAACATGGAATTAATGACAGAGGTAGCCAACGAAAATACTATTAATCCCAACGAAGAAGTAGTCCTTTATCAATGGGAATCGGCAGAAAGACCTTATAAAACTCGTGATCGAGATTTTTGGATTACCATTGTGGCAATTTTGTTTATCGTCGGTCTGATATTCTTTATGATCAAAGAATTCTTTTTAGTATTGGCCATAGCCTCGGGTATTTTCTTTTTTTATGTTTTATCAACAGTGCCACCAGGACAAGTAATTAATAAACTAACTAATCGAGGAATATATTTTGGAGAAGCTCGTTATGGATGGGAAGATTTGGAAAAGTTTTGGTTTAAATCAATGCTCAATTCAGAAATGGTTCACTTTGGCACTAAATTAAAATTTCCCCGGCTAGTATCGATCGTTGTTAATCAAAAAGATGTGGAAAAAATTAAGGAAATAGCGGTTAAATATGTTCCCCTACTAGAATCTTCTCCTTCGTTCACCGATAAACTAACTTCTTGGGTAATTGAGCATTTGCCACTAGAGAAACGAAACAAAGAAAAACAATCTTAATTGCGGTATAATCCAGAATCTGCTCCTATAGTTTAATGGACCAGCCGACGCTAATGCTTTGGCTGGCGAGAAGATAATTAAACATAAGCAGAAGACTGAAATTGTCTTTAAAAAATTAATTGGCTCCTATAGTTTAATGGATAGAATAGCGGTTTGCGGAACCGTTGATCCAGGTCCGATTCCTGGTGGGAGCACCAGCAGGTTTTTCAAATTTATTTTGTTTGGAATACTTGGTTCTTTGAATTTGTTGCTTGATGCTGGAGGGTGGGCAGGACGGTAATGCGCTGGTTTCGAAAACCAGTGTCCGCAAGGACTAACAGGTTCGACCCCTGTACCCTCCGCCATTGAAATCTATAATTCTTGATTTCCCACGTTTGGATCTTTGCCTAGAATTATTTCGCCTGTTTTGTTGTTTTTAAAAACAAAATAATACCCAGAATTGTCTCCCGTTTCTTGCCATTTTTGATAAGCATCATAAATTGTTCCCATTGCTTCCATATCAGTTTTATTCTCATTTCCCCAATCGATATTTACACTAGTATTACCCATATTATTGGCATTATAAGCATGTGTCAGCTCATGTCTAAACCCTTGTGAAGTAGTTTGAACTGCAAATGGATAACTATCATATAGTTCATTTCGCGCTTCGCCTTCTCCTAAATCTGGCCATTCATTTGGCATTGGCCCTTCTCCATACCAATTAAAATCTTCTGGCCTTGAGTATGAATCGGCTCTACTTGGAGCTCTGTAACCACGACCTGATAAATTATTAACTGTTGTTGTTCTAACTTTTCCTTTGGCGTCAACAAAAACAACTATTTGTTCACGAATCTTCAGCTCATTAGTCCCTGTCGCTAAAAAAATTTCATTATTATTTGGGTCATAGTAACCAATCCTCTGGCTTGCGTCAGTCATCAAAATTAATTGGTCGTTATTAGCTTCCGTTAAATCAGCGATTCTGGCTAAAATTGACGCACACTCTTCTTCGGCTATTTGTCTCGAAATTGAATCGTTACTTGTCAACCCTTGTCTATAAGCGTTAAATTGTGCTTTCTCTTTTTGTATCGCTTCTTGCCTAATTCTCTCGTAATCAAATCCTCCATCTCTCGATAATCTTGGCCCATTTACTAAGTTAATTGTTAAATTTTTATCCCCACCAATTGTATATTGGCTTAATAGTGCACCTTCGTCAAAAGCTGCCTTTCTAATACTTAGGTTGATATCACCTTCTGATCTAATTGTTATTCCTCTTTGTTCTAATTCTTCCTTAGATACGATATCATCTGGCATTTCTATTGTTTCTGGTTTACCACTCTCAGTACTATCTTCTTCATAAACATTAATACTCGTCACCAGTCCTATGCCATTTTTTTTAGCTTCTGTTCTAGCATTTTCCATAGCCTCTTGGCTGACAGTTACTTCTTTGTTATCAATTTGATAACTAACTAAATTCCCGTCTTGATCGTAGTTCAGTTTAACTCCACCAATAAATTCGCTCTTTACTACTTTATTCTCTTGTTTTTCTGGTGTTGGTGTTGATGTTACCGTTGCTGTTTGAGTTGGATTTATTTTTTTCTCTATCGGCCAAGGGGTTGGTTCTGGTGTTTTTGTTTTTGATGGTGTCGGCAACGCCTCTGTCGCTGTTGCTGTTGGTTGTGTAAATAGGTTTTCTGCTGCATGTACAATTCCGTCTCTGTTTAAAAAAACCGCTCCTGCCGCTGTTAAAACTGCCGCCACCACCGCAATTCTCCCTGCTACTGTTATTGTTCTTTTATTATCATGACTCCCTTCCAAATAATCAGAGCCGTAATATGAATCGGTATCTCTTCCCATTTTATAAATATTCAATAAATTTTTGTAATCTAAATTCTTGTCGATATTTTTCTATATATTCCATTTTCTTTTTTTCAAATTCCGGATCACTGTCTTCTAATAATTTAACTATTTTAACCGAGTCGTCTTTTACTTCTTCTAATTGTTTTATCATCAACTCACGGTTTTCTTCTGGTAATTGTTCAAAAAATGAATCAATGATAAAAGCTGATATATCTGCCAATATAACCGGGAAAATTTTATTTTTTTGTTCTTGAGTTAATTTTTCTAAACCCAATAATACAATTGGATCAATCATTACTTCTACTATAACCTATTCCATTGCCTGGAACAAACTGCGGCAGTAATCCGCCATTTTGCCAAAGTTGACATAGTCGTGAGTTTCTTTTCCTTTTCCCACAAACAAACTGGCTGCTTCTGGTTTGTGTTTTGAAAACACTTTTTCAATTTCTTTATAGCTGGCCACCGGATCAAACTCATTTTGCACAAAAATCGTTGGAATTTTTAATGATTCCAAATAATTATCAATTGGTAAATTTAGTTCTTTTGCCGATTTATATGGTAGTCCACACAAAAAGTTAGCCTTGGGGAAAATTATTTTTTCATCAATGGCTTTTAGGGTTAATATTGTTCCAATTGATTTAGCAAAAATAAAATAATCAGTTTCGTCTTTAACCATTTCTTTTAGTTTTTTTAGTTCTGTTTCCAAATCAATCCATTCTTTGCCACTTTGCCAATGATCATAATACAAAATTTCTCCTTCTGAAAACGTGTCGAAATGTTTTTTAACTTCTTCTATCCAACCACGATTATGTGGTGCGTTGCCTGCTAAATAGAATATTTTCATACCAGGATTATAATCCTTCCTTTTAAATTTGCTGTTATCATTATTACCAATGAGTCTTTCTCTATTAACCACCGAAATTAACCGCCTTAAAAACCCCACCAAAGCCAAAGTCTATCAATGGTTTTTTAAAACTGGCCCTGGTCAGTACAGAGAAGGGGATGTTTTCTTGGGGGTTACCAATCCCCACATCCGTCGTTTAGTTAAATTTTATTGGGATACGATTACTATTAAAGATATTCAAGAACTTTTAAACAGTCCTTATCATGAATATCGATTGATCGCTCTCTTAATCATGGTCAAACAATACCCCAAAAATACCCAACCAATTTTTAATCTCTATTTGGCCAACACTAAAAGGATTAATAATTGGGATCTGGTCGATCTCTCCGCTCGAGACATAGTCGGCGCTTATTGTTATGAACAAAAAGATAGTTCGACAATTAAAAAACTATCCCAATCCACAAGCCTTTGGGAAAAACGAATTTCAATGATTTCAACCTTTTATTATCTTAAAAATCATCATTTCGATTTGTCTTTCGAAGTCATCAACACCCTTATTTCCGACCCCCACGATTTAATCCACAAAGCCATTGGTTGGACACTTCGCGAAATTGGTAAAAAAGATCTACCTGTTTTATTAACATTTTTAGATCAACATACTTTATCTTTGCCTCGCACCGCTCTTCGTTATGCTATCGAGAAATTACCCGAACCCCAGCGCCTCTATTATTTAAAGCTTCGCTAATCTTCTTTTACCCATCAAAATTGCTATTATCACTGCCAAATTTGCCAGAAATATATATGTTGGATAAATTAACAACACCACATCAATTTTTCCCACAGCTAATATTGCCAATAATCCCGCTAAACCATCTAATACCCAAGTAATTAACGTTTCACTTTCTGGCTCTTCATATGATTTTATTACTGATAACACACTGCCCAAGCTGTCAACAAATACTGTAATTATCAATGCAAACAATGGTTCTTTAGTTAAAGCCCAAACAATCAATCCTAATAAAGCCAACGACAAAGAGATTTTATCTTTACCAGAAAATCCTCCCATCCCGTTTTTAATAGACAATATAAAAACAATTAATACTGCCAAAGTTTGTATTGCTGGTAGCCATAATGAGTTGTTCGCCCCTTCTGCTAGCTGAGAAAAGAAAGCAATTCCACCCAATACTAACCAAATCAACCAAGATATTCTTTGTGGTTTTGTTTTCTGATCAAGAATATCTTTTATATATGGGATATAACCAATCGGTACAATTATTCCCGAAAGAAAACCTAAAATTTGATAGATATCAAACATAAATCATTATATCTTATGTTTCCCCTTGACAATAATGTTAAGTAGATCTAACATACAGTTAGAAATAATTAACATAATATGACTCTTAAAAAATATCATCTAATTCGTTCTCTAACCGCTTTTATCGTGGCGATGGTTTTTAGCCAATCGCTAATTTTAAAAAATGCTCTTTTGCCAGTGGTGGTTATTATTTTTGCTTGGATTGTTTTAACCTATCTTCGCTCAAAAGTCACCGAAATTATTGCCGACGAGCGAGATTATCAAATTAGTGGCCAAGCCGCTTTTAAATCAATTCAACTTTATTCTATTTTTTCAGTTTTAATCACTTTCTTTCTCTATTTTAATCGCCAACTAAATCCCGCTTTCGAAGCTTCGGCTGTAACTTTAGCTTATTCAACTTGTTTTTTAATGCTAGTTTATAGTCTCTATTTTAGATTTCACGATTGGCTTTTGAGTGCTAAAAATAAAACTATTATCTATTTTTTAATCGCTATCATTTTTATTTGTGTCTCAATCTTTAGTCTCCGTTTATTTTCTGGAGAAGATAATTGGGTTTGCCAAAATGGCCAATGGCAAAAACATGGCCAACCATCATTCCCATCTCCTTCTCTTCCTTGCCAACCATGAACACTAAAATTAAAGAATATCGCCAAAAATTAGGGTTAACTCAAGATCAATTAGCTAAACTAGTTGATGTTCGTCGGGAAACTATTGTTTTCTTAGAACAGGGTAAATACAACCCATCTTTAAAATTAGCCCACGACGTTGCCCAAGTCTTAAAAGTTAAAATTGACGATTTATTTATTTTTTAAAATTTATGCTCGCAAAAACTTCATGGTTTTCTATTAGAAAGTATGGCGGTTGGGGATTAACCCCCAATTGTTATCAAGGTTGGCTCTATGTCATTCTAGTCATCCTTCCCTATTTTTTTATTAAAAATAATTATTTTATTACTGCCTGGTCGATACTAATATTTGTCGATTTTATCACCATCTTTTTAACCTTAAAAAAAGATGAGCGCGAATCACTTCACGAATCGATTGCCGATCGCAATGCTCTCTGGATGATGATTTTGGTTTTAGTGGCCGGCTCAATTGTTACTCAAACTGCCAATCCTATAATTCTAACTGCCTTGATTGCTGGAGCTGTTGTCAAAACTATCACTAGCTTTTATCTAAAAGATAAATAATTGCTAAGATAGCTTATGACTACAATTTATCTTTTTCGTCATGGTCAATCAGAGTTTAATCTCACCAAAACCTTTACCGGTTGGCTCGACGCCAAATTAACTTCACTTGGAATTGAACAAGCCCAAGCGCTCGGCCTGATGCTTAAAGACAAACAAATCAATTTGGCCTATACCTCAAGATTATCTCGTGCTCAAGATACCCTTAAGTATGTTTTAAACTATCATCCTGAATGCACTCAAACTATCATTGACGATCGTATGATCGAGCGATCTTATGGTGATTTATCAGGGCATACTCATACCGAAACTATTGCCAAATATGGCCAAGAACAATTTGATAAGTGGCATCGCGGTTGGCAAGACAAAGCCAACAATGGTGAATCTTTTGCCGACGTTGAAGTTCGTGTTGGTCAGTTCATCGATGATCTAAAACAAAAATATTCTTCTCAAAATCTAGGGATTGCTATTTCTGCCCACGGCAATTCGATTCGTCTATTTAGAAAAATCATGGAAAACGCAACTATTGACGAGGCTGTTTCCTGGACTATTCCCTATGATCAGGTCTTTGAGTATCAGATTTAAAAAAAACTTACCAATAATTCTAGTTTTTATTTTTGGTCTCTTCTTATTTATCTTTCGAATTTTAACTGTCCCCCCTGGTATTGAAACCGACGAAGGTTCTATTGCCTACAATGCCTCTTTAATTTCTAAAAATCTTCGTGATCAAAATCAGCGCTTCTTGCCATTTTTTATCTTGTCATCTGACAAGCTCGACTGGAAACAACCTGTACTAATTTATCTATCGGCTCTCTATTTTAAAATTTTTGGCGCTTCATTATTAGTTTTTAAACTTGTTAATATTTCGGTTTCATTTGTGGCCATTATCTTGATTTATTATCTTTTAACTTTAATTTTCAAAAATAAAAAGCTGGCATTAATTGGTTCTTTAATTGCTTTTACTAGTCCCATGGTCATTATCACTTCTCGTCTTGGTAATGAAAGTATTCAGCCGATTTTATGGACAACTCTTTGGTTACTTGGTTTAAAACTTTATTCTCGTTCCTATCAAAAAAAATATTTAATTCTTTCGGCTATTTCTCTTGGAATTGGCTTTTACAGTTTTAAAGGTATGCGAGTTTTGGTTCCGGTTTGGGCCATTCTTACTTTTGTTTATTTATTTTTTCTTCATCGTTATCAATTAAAAAAATTTTTTACCTCTTCTTTTATTTTTGGTCTAGTTCTTTCGCCTTTCTTTTTAATAACTCCTTTACTTGAATTAAAATATGCCGGAGCTGTTTTTGACCGAAAAATTATTCATTTACAAAGCTATCGATTTTATTTTTATTACTGGCTTCAAAATTTAAGCCTAGCTTTTTTGTTCACCCAACCAGATATTGGCAAAATTTATGAAATGGAATATTTCGGTCCATTTTTGCTGTTTTTAGCGCCATTTTTTCTAATCGGCATAATAAATATTTTTAAAAAAATTGATTTTCTATTTTTTGTTTTCTTATGCTTTATTTTCACTCCCGCTCTGTTTGGTTTAGCTGGTTCTTTAAACTATAGTCATCGTTTGGTTGCCCTGGTT